>CAZYCJ010000206.1:0-1020 GCA_964645495.1 uncultured Muribaculaceae bacterium | reverse complement strand
CAGTTGGTTAGTAGCACCTGACTCATAATCAGGGGGTCGCAGGATCATGCCCTGCTGGGACCACAATTGATAATTAAGCACTTACGATGTTTTCGTGAGTGCTTTTTCTGTAATGGCATATCCCTCGTCGTAGAGAGCGCGGAGTTTTGCCGTGTCCTTTTCCATACGGCCTACTTCGACCGGTCTCTGAGGGCGGATCACTGTGATCCGTCCTTCGTCTTCCATGCGCTCGATCAGATCCATTGTGCGGTTGTATTCCGCGTTTCTTTCGGCGATGGCTTTCTGAAGGGCAGGGTATTTCCGGTAGAAGAGATTGAGGATGGCGTGCCGGCTTTCCTTCTTGCGGTAGCCGCGGTTTCTGGTGAGTACGACCACGATGTCGTCATAGCCCTGGTTCATGGCATATTCGACGGGAATCGAGTCCGCAATGCCTCCGTCCAGCATCGGTACGCCGTCGACATACGATATCGGACAGACAAAAGGCAGGCTGCTCGATGCCCGCACGATGTCCATGACGCGTGCCGCCGATGACTTCTCCTCGAAATATTCCGCCTTGCCCGTGAGGCAGTTGGTCGTCACCATCACGAATCTGTCCTGGTTTGAAAAATAAGCGTCATAGTCGTACGGGATGATCCTTTCCGGAAAATCCTCAAACAGGAGTCTGAAGTCCATTATGCACCTCTGCGTCAGAAGATATTTCAGGCCGATGTAATGGTATTTGTCCATCAGGTCGATGTTGCTGGCTTTCGCCCTTCCGATCTGTCCGGACATGTATGAAAGACCGTTACAGGCTCCTGCGCTGACTCCGACGGTGAGAGGGAAACGGATGCCGCGCTTCATGAAACAATCAAGGACTCCGCAGGTGAATACACCACGGAGTCCGCCGCCTTCCAGCACCAATGCAGTCTTTTCGTTTATTGTCATGACACAAAAATAACAAATCTTATCCTAATACTTCCACAAATTCTCCATGAAAAGGATACTGTATGCCTCCCAGTTCTTCCAGGTGTGCCGTCCCGG
>CAZYCJ010000205.1:0-1025 GCA_964645495.1 uncultured Muribaculaceae bacterium | reverse complement strand
AAGGACAGGACTGATTATCTTCTGAATGTCGAGGAGGTCCTGGGCCCGAAACTCATGAAGAAACTGCCTCGATTTGCAGTGAACTTCGTAAAGAGGCGCATACATCAGGACGAGATCAACGACTGTATAATGAAGGCCGGGCACTATTGCGGAGCAGGCTTCTTTCAGGAGGCTCTGGACTATGTCGGCATCAAATACAGCGTTCGCGGACAGGAGAACCTTGATCTCGGCAAGAAATACCTTTTTGCCTGCAACCATCCTCTTGGAGGGCCTGAAGCACTTATCATAGGTTCCTTGTTCCAGAACGTCTACGGTGAAGTGTTCAAGGTTCTTACCAACCGACTTCTAAGACACCTGAAGCCGCTGAAGGAGTTCTTCATCCCGGTAAACGTAGTGAGTTCAAAACAAAGCCGCGACCTGGGAGCAAAGGTAGCCGACATGTTCAACTCGGACTCACAAGTCCTCATCTTCCCTGCAGGACTATGCGCAAGGAAGATGAACGGAAAGGTGACTGAACTGCCTTGGAAGAAGACGTTCATAACCCAGGCCAAGAAGTATGAAAGAGATATTGTGCCTCTGCACATCTCCGGTTTCAACTCAAAACGCTTCTTCTTCTTCTGCAACCTCAGCAGATGGCTCAGTTTGAAATTCAACCTCGGGATGGTATTCCTCGTGGACGAACTGTTCAACAAGAAGGGAGAAGAATTCGTCATCACCATCGGTAAACCTATTTCATACAAGACATTTGACAAGACCAGGAATGACCGCGAATGGGCGGCAGAAATAAAGGATGTAGTAGAGGGACTGTCCAAGGATAACGGCTGTCCTGCCAACATGTAAATTCACACGACAATGGCAATACCACCGATCATCGATCCTGTTGATGCAAGACTGCTCAAAAGCGAACTCAACGAATAGACATTTCTACGTCACACAAACAGAGGAAACAATGAGATCTACATCGTCAACAATGATAATGCTCCCAATGTCCTGCGGGAAATAGGCCGCCTCAGGGAAGTTTCCTT
>CAZYCJ010000204.1:0-1044 GCA_964645495.1 uncultured Muribaculaceae bacterium | reverse complement strand
ATTGCAATCTGCTTCCTGCTCGCCCGGAAGTTTCGCCGCATCAGTCCGCAGAGCCTTATTCTCTGTTCCATGCTCAGTTGACTGACAGCCTTTACCCCAAACTCCAATTCTATGAGTTCCCGCACGGAAGCCTTCAGTTCTTCCATGTCCGGAGTATACCTCTCTGCTATTCCAAGAAAAATCTCAAACTCTGCTTCTTTCTTGGCAGATAGGGCTCCCAGAAACCTCGATGGGTGACCGAACACCTTTTCCACATCTTTGTAATCAACATAACATAGAGGAGAGACCATGCCAGTGTTGTCGATTATGTAGTCTCCTGGAAGTTTTGCTTTGCTCTTCAGAAGTTTCATTGCGTCTCTGGCACTCATGCTGTCGACCCTTTTCCCGACAGGAGCATAGTCTCTTCTGAAATATGCGTCGCCGGATCCCCAAGGGTAATTATGTGGCAACATCCTGTACCCTGCCACCATGGGATTCCTCAAGACATATGCAATGGCGTTTTCCAGATAAGTTCTGTCGTGGATCCTTTTTACCTGTATCTCGACATCCTTCATCGACTTGCTTCCGTTCTGACTTCTTTTGATCATCATCGAACACATCCTTTTGAATTCGTTTGCAAACCCTAAGCATTCCTGCATGCTTCCCCTCAGTATGAAATGAAAATGGTTCCCCATCAGGCAGAAGCATATAATCACCACCTCAAACTTCTGCAGACAGATGGGTACATGATTCATCCCGGTTATATACTCCTCCTTGTTGTTGAAAATCAGACTTTTCTCCAGCCCTTCGCTGCATGCATGATAATATTCCTGTTCCATTCTATCGATGTTTTAGTCAGCGCAAAACTAACTCTAATTGAATGCAGGCCGGTTGTTTTACACTAAAACAACTTCACTTTTTTCTTTTTTTTATAATCCCGCCTTTAGGACTATCCCTCTCTTCTGCGATGACTGGGAACACTTGTTTTTGATAACTAATTGATTAGTAGCGTGTTGTATAATATAATTGTTACCGGTACCCATAAATTCATGGGTACCGGTAACA
>CAZYCJ010000203.1:0-1045 GCA_964645495.1 uncultured Muribaculaceae bacterium | reverse complement strand
TGAGCAGAGTGTTCGTGAAGTTCTCATGGTTAGGGGAATCCGGAAATTTCTGGGTCTCCAATGCCACTGACTCACGATATCTGAGAGGTCTGCCATATTTTCCGGTTGTGGTGCCGTCGAAGAAGTTTCCTCCATAGAACTGGATGGCAGGCTGGTCGGTGATGACTTCCATGAAACGTCCTGATGCGGGCTCGTACAGAGTGGCGGCGAGTTCAAGGCCGCAGCATGTCTCTCTATCCAGCACCCAGTTGTGGTCGTAGCCGGGGCCGTTGTGGAGCTGCTCGTCGTCTGCATCAAGATCCTGTCCGATGGCTTTAGGCTCGCGGAAGTCGAAAGGTGTTCCGGTCACATCCGTTATTTCTCCTGATGGGATGAGCACATTGTTGACAGGAGTTGTCTTTGAAGCCTTAAGCATCAGGATGTGGTCATTTATGGTTCCGTTACCCTCGCCCTTGAGGTTGAAGAAGGAATGATGCGAGAGGTTGACATGTGTCGCCTTGTCCGTTTCTGCCAGATAATCCACCCTGAAGCCGTTATCGGAAGTCAGGGTGTATGTCATGACGATGCTCAGGTTGCCCGGCATTCCTTCCTGACCCTCGGGATGCACATATGAAAGGACCAGAGATGTGTCAGTCGCACATGTCACATCCCATACCACCAGATCAATGCCTTTGAGACCGCCGTGAAGGGTCTGGCCGTTGTTGTTCTGCGGGAAGTTATATGCTTCGCCGTCAATGGTGTAAGTGCCGTTTGCGATCCTGTTGGCATACGGTCCGACAGCAGCACCGAGGAAACGCTCTCCGGGATTGTTGACATAGGTCTCTATGTTGTCGTATCCCAATACGATGTCTTCCATGTTGCCGGCCCTGTCAGGTGCCCAGAGACTGACTACTCTAGCTCCGAAGTTTGTGACCTGCATTGTCAGGTCCGCATTCCTGAGAGTATACAAAGCGACATTCTTGCCGTCAATCACGGTGTCGAAGTTGCCGGAGTCGATGAGTGTCACTTCACTTTTGGAAGTACAGGAAATGATGGCGGCGAATGC
>CAZYCJ010000202.1:0-1047 GCA_964645495.1 uncultured Muribaculaceae bacterium | reverse complement strand
CGTAGGTCTCGCGACCTTTCTCATCATAGGCATCTTCCACCCCATCGTCATCAAGGCCGAATACCATTTCGGCAAGCGTTGCTGGTGGGCCTTCGCCCTCGCGGGCGTGATATTCGGCGTCCTCTCGCTCTTCATCGACAGCACCGTCTGGGCGACCATCACCGGCGTGACCGCCTTCTCATGCTTCTGGTCGATCCACGAACTGATCGAACAAGAAAAAAGGGTCAGCAGAGGATGGTTCCCCGCTAACCCCAAAAGAAAAAAACAGTCTCCGTATATCTAGAACCTCAACGCGAGGGTCATACCTGCCGTAGGCTTGTATCCGGTGCCATAACGCACACAATTCACTGACGGATAGAGGTCCACATCGATGGCGTATGTCCTCATGAGGTCGCGCTCGTACATATTCTTCACCTTGGCCACTTTGACGGCGTCGACGATCGACCATATCTGCGCAGTGAACATTCCCGCAAGACCGGTCCACATGAAGATATCGAAGGTGTCCGCATTGCCATGATAGGCACCTGCCACCAAGATCGAATAACTTGCTATCGAGCCACCAAGAAAAGCGACGCCTCTCCAGCCTTCACCGCAGATCATCTGACCGAGACCCGGTATGAAATACGACGCGACTCCGACTCCTGCCGGATTGTGATGCTGTACAAGACCACGGACATATTCCCTATGGTTGTAGAGGTGCTTGAGTTCGCGGTACTTCATTCCCGGCCTGATACCCGCCACAGGCTCACGAGTTCCGTAAAGAAGAGGGTCGTACGAACTCGAACTTGCGGTGATGACCTCATTGCGTCCGTTTTCATACTTGATCAGCACCACATCGCCCTTCATCACTGTATAGACAACGCCTGTGCTTTCGTCATAAAGCTTGTATGAAATGGTGTCCGGTCCCACTGCCGTCACTACGGCACGGATCTCGTCGCCATTGCGCTTTGTAATTATGTCCTGGGCCGAAGCCATGAGAGTTCCCAGAATCAGGGAAACAAGGATAAGGGTCAACTTTTTCATAGCAGTCAATTATTTGCTGTTCGT
>CAZYCJ010000201.1:0-1053 GCA_964645495.1 uncultured Muribaculaceae bacterium | reverse complement strand
GGATAGTTGACATAACACCCTCATAAAGAAGCCTTGTAGTCAATAATGTGATTATGAAAAATAGGAGCCATTTTCTCACTTGCATCTTTCAGGAAACTAAACACTTCTGTTCGATCTTCCACATCAAAGCAAGCAAATTGAATTGCATCTGATACTCTACAGGTTACCTTATCAGTATGTCTTTCCCATATCAATGAACCTCCACATTCTGCCTCAATCTCATCCCTTTTAGCATATAGGAAGTCGAACACCCTCTTGTTCAATTCCTTATCACCTGAATTGAAATAAATCTCGATACGAGCAAAGTCATAGCCGATTACCGCACACATATTAATACCAAAGGGTACACCGATACCTTTGCTTATCCAATTATCCCCGACTGGTGAATTATTGGAAAACAAGCCATCATTATCTTTACAATACCGGATAAACTCTGCCCAAAAAACGTTTCTCTTTTCGTGTCGCGGTTTCTGCTTCTCTGTTACGACGACATTACAATCTTCCTTCTGCTTTTGATACTCTGTAATTTCAGCATCTTCAAGCATAGTGGCAAACCTCTTAAGAATATTCAAGGCCTCATGCGGTGTAATATTAAAGAACTCCCGATTCTGGCGAATACGCAAATCTGTAAGGCTATCAATGGTCTGATAAACTGCCTTCTCAACCTCTGAATATTTCTTCGTCTTTAAGGTAGCATAAATTTCAAACGGAAGCGGCACAGCCGTATATCCAACTCCTTTGACCTCACATTAACGGGTCTTGAACTCTTGCCGATCTTAACCCAATCTTCTTTGAATGACGGATTGGTTAGAATGTATACGTATCCTGGTTCTTTCATAAGATATTGTTTATTCGTTATATACATAATCTGATTCCACATCAGCCCGTTGTTCGCACTGCTTAAGGACGATATCCATTGCGTTTAATTCTTCCTCTTGCGGATAGTTATACTTCTTTAAAAGTCGTTTTATAAGTTTTCGCATGCCGGCTCTTGCTGCCTCTTTCTTCTGCCAATCAATTGTACTGTTTTCGAGCTACTCCTATTGGTTCAGC
>CAZYCJ010000200.1:0-1054 GCA_964645495.1 uncultured Muribaculaceae bacterium | reverse complement strand
TCGGATATGCATACGATGACCGCTGGGACAGGATGACGACCTGGGGATTCTTCAAGAGACGTCTTGTCAGACTTCAGCCTATGGTCATAATGGGAACCATTGTCGGAGCCTGTCTATATGGATTCGGTCAGTGTGAAGGATTTGCAGCCATAGGCAATGTACCCGGCTGGAAGGTACTTCTTGCATTTGTGATGGGCTGTCTTATGATTCCATGTGGAATGAAAATGGACATCCGGGGATGGGGTGAGATGAATTCATTCAACGGCCCTAACTGGTCCCTGACCTGGGAATATGTGGCTAACATACTTTATGCCTTGGTATTCAGGAGGTTGCCAAAGATAGCCCTCGCTGTTCTTGCTGCAGCTGCCGCATTCTGCACATTGGATCTTTGTCTTGACTGGAATGTATTCGGCATCCTGACCGAAGCCCGCTCAGCAAATGCCTATACGGTGATAGGAGGCTGGAGCCTGACCGCAGAACAAGTATATATCGGCCTCACAAGGCTGTTCTACCCGTTCCTCTGTGGCCTTCTTATCTCACGCATCGGCAAGACCATCAAGGTAAACGGAGGTTTCTGGTGGTGTTCGTTGATACTCGTCGTTCTGTTCAGCATCCCTTGCGTCGGAGGTGAGGGCAATATCCTGAACGGAGTCTATAATGCAGTATG
The DNA here is from genome assembly GCA_964645495.1 of uncultured Muribaculaceae bacterium. Classification (GTDB taxonomy): domain Bacteria; phylum Bacteroidota; class Bacteroidia; order Bacteroidales; family UBA932; genus Cryptobacteroides. The sequence goes on along the minus strand of CAZYCJ010000200.1, from coordinate 387 downwards.
CATACTGCTGATATTCCCGATCGTAGTGATGATGGGAGCCGGCAGCACAATCAAAGGCGAAAAGAGCGCAAAGGTATGCACTTTCCTCGGAGAACTCTCATACCCTCTCTACATCACTCATTATCCGTTGATGTATATGCAGATGAACTGGGCGTGGTCACATCCGGAGGCACCGGCATATCTCCACATAATGGTCGCTGTCGGTGTATTCATCACTTCAATAGCCCTGGCATATGCCTGTCTGAAACTCTATGACCTTCCTGTACGTAAGTGGCTGACCGATAACTGGCTCAAGAGAAAATAATGTAAATCCGAATCTATGCGTCACGTATCGGACACTTTTTGCATCTATATTGAAACACATAACTCCCCTCTGTGAAACGACTT
>CAZYCJ010000199.1:0-1071 GCA_964645495.1 uncultured Muribaculaceae bacterium | reverse complement strand
ATGCGTTATGAAGTATTTAAACATAAAGAAAGCCCTGGAGGCATGGCAGAATCTACAACCACTTTCGGAGAAGGACAAGGACAGACTTAGCCGTCGTTTTACCGTTGATTTCAACTACAACAGTAACCACATTGAGGGCAACACCCTCACATATGGCCAGACAGAAATCCTCCTGCTTTTTGGCAAGGTGATAGGAGAGGCTGACGTACGTGATGTACAGGAAATGACCGCGAGTAATGTCGGACTAAGAATGATGTCAGAGGAAGCTGCGATGAAAGAAATTCCATTGACTCAGAACTTCATCAGAACTTTGCATAGGACATTATTAAGGGAAGATTATACGGTCTATCGTAATTTGCCAGGCGGTATGCAGACGAGTTACGTAGTACATGCAGGGCAATACAAGACACGTCCTAATAGTGTCATCACGCGTTATGGCGATCGATTCGAGTATGCTTCTCCTGATGAAACCCCTGGTTTGATGGCAGACCTGGTCGACTGGTACAATAAGGCTGAAGAGGAAGGGAAACTCTCTCCGGTAGAATTGGCAGCCCTGTTCCACTATCGCTATATACGCATACACCCATTCGAGGATGGTAATGGACGTATTGCACGTCTGATGGTGAACTTCATTTTGGCTCGCCATAACTATCCGATGATTGTGGTCCGCAGCCGCAAGAAGAGCGAATATCTTGAAGCATTGCACCAGACAGATATGGAAGTCGGTCCTGTCCCAAGCGACGGAGCTCACGCAGACATCAAGAATATCCGCCCTTTCCTGAAGTATTTCAACGAACTCGTGGCCACAGAGGTATATAACGATGTACTTTTCCTGACCGAGAAAAATGAAAACATCTGGTGGTACGACGGCGAACGCATCTCATTCCGCACTCCGAACTACACGAAGATCCTGAATGCCATGCAGACTCTACCGACACTTACCCTGGCAGAAATGAGAGAGATCACAGGTATCAGCATCGCCGCAATTCAGAAACTGCTTGACCAGCTGATTCAGAAGAAATATGTCGAGAGAGGCGAGAAGGACGGCAGTTGGAGGGTGTTTGTGACGCA
>CAZYCJ010000198.1:0-1078 GCA_964645495.1 uncultured Muribaculaceae bacterium | reverse complement strand
ATTGGATAAAGGGCCATGCCGGACATCCGGAAAACGAGAGATGTGACGCCCTTGCTGTGGCGGCTGGTGCCGGAGCTGCGGCGAACGGTCATGTGCTTCCTCCAGATCCCGGCTATTCTCCCGAAATGGATTCTCTATTATAGATTCCGTATTGCAGTTTATATAAGATACAATCAGTATGAATATCATTAAGACAGAGATTCCGGAAGTGGTGATTGTCGAGCCGAGGGTGTTCGGCGATCACAGGGGCTATTTCTTCGAGTCCTTCTCAGAGAGGGATTTTGCGGCCCAGGTACGCGAGGTTAGGTTTGTGCAGGACAATGAAAGCAAATCCTGCTACGGGGTGGTGCGTGGGCTGCACTTCCAGTTGCCTCCTCATGCCCAGAGCAAACTGGTCCGTGTTGTGAAGGGCAGGGTTCTTGATGTGGCGGTGGACATACGTCGCGGATCCCCTACCTTCGGAAAACATGTGGCGGTTGAATTGACAGGGGAGAATCATCGCCAGCTTTTCATTCCGCGTGGTTTTGCTCATGGATTTGCCGTGCTGTCGGATGAGGTGGTATTCCAGTACAAGTGTGATGATTTCTATCATCCTGAGTGTGAGGGCGCTGTGGCGTGGAATGATCCCGAAATAGGAATCGATTGGGGAGTGCCGGCAGACAAGGTGGTGCTTTCTGCCAAAGATATGGTACATCCGTTTCTCAAGGATGCAGGAGATCTTTTCGAATATAACGTAGACTATTATTTATAGGAGTGTAAGATGAATGTTCTGATTACAAGTGCCGGATGTCGGTTGGGTCGGAATTTCATCGCTATGACCGCAGATTGCGCATCGCCTGGCTCTTCTGCCCATACGGCAAGAACTTAGTGAAACCATATAGGCATATCTGCCTATGCAGGCTACCTGGTGGATTTCATCATGCATACATTGATGTACAGATGCTTGACAAGACCAAGGTGAAGCAGACTTTCGGCATAGAAATCCCTCATTGGAAAGACTTCCTCCGTTTCTGCCTTGCCAGGATGTCAGAATACTAATGCCAAATTGTCAGTTTACGGCCCTCTTTTTGGATAAATC
>CAZYCJ010000197.1:0-1107 GCA_964645495.1 uncultured Muribaculaceae bacterium | reverse complement strand
AGTAGAGCGTGACTTCAAATCAGGGCTCAATACAGTTGTGATATCTATTGTTTTCATATTCTGTTCCTCCGTTATTCTACGTAATTGATATAATTAAAATCTTTGTTATCAAAAGGCATGCGGCAAATTACGATAGTCCCTTTACAAGAAAGACCTTCTGGCAATTCTGCATACTCATTAAAGGTCTCTGACTTAATAAGAATCGCCGACCCGGAAATCATAATAAAGAGTCCGCCTAAACCGGTTGTCAGCATTTTCTTACTGGTAATAAGTCCATATCCTCGATTCTCAGCGTTTGGCAGATTCTTTGTCGATATACCTCTGTTGGCAGCTTTCAAGGCCTCCATATCAGATACTATATCCGTATCATTATTTTCTTTGTAACTACCTAATAGGGTTATTCCTTTGTCTGCTATGCATATATCCAAATATTGGTTATCCATATTAGTCTGGGCTGCAATATAGCCATATTCTGATTTTGCATGCTGAGTAATATTGTCAATGCACTCTCCAATGATATACCTAAGTCCCAAGGAAATATTTCCGGCACCTCCAATCTGCTGTATCAGTATGTTTTCCACAGCAGACTGAATACTATCCTTCTCATCCTCCTTTGCCTTAGTAGCGGGGAATGATACGATCGGCAAAAAGTTAGTTTTCGAGTAAGCCTGCATCTGTGCCTTGAATGCAGAAAGTCTCATTTCGTCTGCTGTAATTTGATTTCCTAAATGAGCTTTTTTTAGTTCATCTGACAACACATATGTCAGCTCTTTGTTTGTATCTGACAATAATATCGACAGAGGGAGAGTTAAGACTGGTGATTGGGTATGGATGTTACTAAAATCCAGCACAACGGACACGTCTTCAGCTTTTTTGACAGATTGAACTATATCAAACACTGAAGAAAGGCATTCTAAAATATTGCCTTGATCCTGTATGTTTACTTTTAAATCCATTACCATAACCTGTTATAATTCTGCAAATTTAACTAAAACTTTCACATCAACCATTACGTCTCTAGGGAAATTTAATCCAACGCATTCACAGCATCGGCTGGAAAAGCCCCGCGCGTGTGACCCCCGAAGCCCAAGTGCCGCTGACCCCTGA
>CAZYCJ010000196.1:0-1120 GCA_964645495.1 uncultured Muribaculaceae bacterium | reverse complement strand
AATGACCTCGCGTCCTTTGCGAACTAATTGTTGAATTGTAGGCATAAATGTTTGTAAATAAATAATTTATGTTTCTTTCCCCTATTTTTGGGGGCTGCAAATATACGAATAATTTTTTATTTATCAACAAAAATATTGTTTTTCAACACTTTAAATTGTTGATAACTTGCATATTATTGCGTACCTTTGAGAAATCCGTTACAGAAATACCTTGAATATCATGGATACCGACCGGAAATGGGTTGTCGTCCGCATAGACGGAAAGATAGCCGCGATATCGACAGACTACAGGATGCTGGCATCAATTTCGTCCAGACTGTCAGGCCGCAGCGGCCTGTATGGAGAAATCACCGCCGTTACCGTCGGGATGGATGAAGTCTGGAGACTCAGGCAGGAAGCAAAGTGGGAAGACCTGATGCTGTTCGGAACGGATTTCCAGAAGAAGGTATGGCGCAAACTCTGGGAACTGACCCATCCGTCCGAGCCGCGGTTGATCTGTTACAGCGACTTTGCGGAACTCTGTGAAAATCGCGCAGGAGTACGGGCTGTGGCCCACGCCGTCGGTCTTAACCCTATATCAGTCATCATTCCTTGCCATCTCGTGATCCCTAAGGAATCCATCGACCGCATACGTGAAATAAGAAAAAAGGCAGAGACCACCATTTTCAAAGGAGATGACCTATGCATAAAAAGCATTATAATGGATCAGGGCATCGATTTCGGAAACTACGCCCTCGGCAAAGACCTGAAACGCAGTCTCATCAACATGGAATTGGCGCAGCAGGTCTGACACTCCGTAACGACAGCAAATGCTGATAGAAACAGGATTTTCTTCATAACACCCTTATTTACTTTTTTGAAAGAACCATCTCAAGATTACACCCCCAGAATACTGACGGAGCGCATTCTTCTTTTGTGCCGTCTGACCGGATCAGTTCCACACGTTTTACCGTAGCGTTGAAGGTACCCTCCTTGGTGTACTGGAGCGTAACCCTCCTGACCTTTGTGCCAAGGGTTGAACGGTCAAATGTAAGAGAACCTTTATTCCCCTCAAACGTTCCATACTGCTCCTTTCCGTCGCTTTCACCATAGACCTTGATGTGCAGATGGTTTGCCGGAG
>CAZYCJ010000195.1:0-1121 GCA_964645495.1 uncultured Muribaculaceae bacterium | reverse complement strand
GCGGAAGTAGCTCAGTCGGTAGAGCATCAGCCTTCCAAGCTGAGGGTCGCGGGTTCGAACCTCGTCTTCCGCTCAAACTACGCCAGTGTAGCTCAGGGGTAGAGCGCTTCCTTGGTAAGGAAGAGGTCGTGAGTTCAATTCTCACCACCGGCTCTGCTTTTTTTGTGTTTACAAACGAATATAATACTTTAAAAAATATAAAGTTATGGCTAAAGAAACCTTTAAAAGAGACAAACCGCACGTTAACATTGGTACTATCGGCCACGTTGACCACGGTAAGACAACATTGACCGCAGCGATCACAACTGTACTCGCTAAGGCTGGTCTTTCAGAGCTTCGTTCATTCGACTCTATCGACAACGCTCCAGAGGAAAAAGAGCGTGGTATCACTATCAACACTGCTCACGTTGAGTATCAGACTGCTAACCGTCACTACGCTCACGTTGACTGCCCAGGTCACGCTGACTACGTAAAGAACATGGTTACTGGTGCTGCTCAGATGGACGGTGCGATCCTTGTTTGCGCCGCTACTGACGGTCCTATGCCTCAGACTCGTGAGCACATCCTCCTCGCTCGTCAGGTGAACGTTCCTAAGATCGTTGTATTCATGAACAAGGTTGACCTCGTTGACGATGAGGAAATGCTCGACCTCGTAGAGATGGAGCTCCGTGACCTTCTTTCATTCTACAACTTCGACGGTGACAACGCTCCGGTCATCCGCGGATCTGCACTCGGTGCACTCAACGGTGACCCACAGTGGGAGGCTAAGGTTATGGAACTCATGGCATCAGTTGATGAGTACGTTCCACTCCCTCCACGTGATATCGACAAGCCGTTCCTCATGCCAATCGAGGATATCTTCTCTATCACAGGTCGTGGTACAGTAGCAACCGGCCGTATCGAGACAGGTGTCATCCACGTTTCTGACGAGGTTGAGATCGTAGGTCTTGGTGAGGAGCCTAAGAAGACTGTCGTAACAGGCGTTGAGATGTTCCGCAAGCTCCTCGATCAGGGAGAGGCTGGTGACAACGTAGGTCTTCTCCTCCGTGGTATCGACAAGAAAGAGATCAAGAGAGGTCAGGTACTTGCAAAGCCAGGTATGATCAAGCCTTACCAGAAGT
>CAZYCJ010000194.1:0-1153 GCA_964645495.1 uncultured Muribaculaceae bacterium | reverse complement strand
AGAAACAATGAGAGGAAAGATGGCCCTCCTGGGTTATCTGTATGGCATCAGGCAAACCTCGCCAGCACGTCATCAATGATTTCAAGAACATCAGCGAATTCCTTGAATTCATAGAAATATTCATTATCATATACTTACCTGATCAATGAATCATACACTCGTTCCACAGATTCCTGAAGAGTCCCTTCGTCAGCAATGACATCCTGAAGGGCAGACAGACGCCGGGCATTATCGCTCCACGGCACCCACAGACGAAGATATCCGCCTCGGCCGTACTTCTCGCGCAGATGTTCCATCGCCCGAGCGACATGGCCGTCACGGTCGAGACCTGGATAATGCTTTTGACCGAACTGGATGGTGCGGCGTATGATGGTGTCGCCGTCTATCACCCTGTCCGCCTCAGCCACCAGCATCCCGTATATGCTCCTCGGAGGCAGCTTTCCGGATGCACGATGATCCTCGGCAGCCTGCGCTATGATCTCCACCTCATCCTCATCAAACCATTCCCTCAGGCGCTCGTCTGCCCTTATCATCATTCCGGAATCGAGATGGTGCCGGTCCCTTCCGTTGACAAGTCCGAGATCGTGGCATGCTGCAGCGGCAAGCAGTATGTTCCTGTCCACAGGGGTATGCCATACAGCATCCGCCTCCTGATGTACTGCCAACCAAGACTCCAGTCCGTCAGCCAGTTCAAGAGCCTGACTTATCACAGTGAGCGCATGATCTTCGCGATGGGCCTGATCGAAACCGGCATATCGTGGCACCACTTCTTCATATACATATCTGTCCAATCCTTCTGACATAGGGCTGATTTTTCAATATCTTCACAAATATAACGATTATCGCGGGATTTTCCCACAAGTGCCACGTCTTGGCACAAGCAACATCTACCTTTGCACCATAAACTTAAAAACGGAGGTAATATGTGGTTTGCTATCATGGTATTCGTCGGCCTTTCTGTGGAAGTACTGAGTTATCTTACCGGCGGCGAGATTTGAAAAAATCGAAAATAATCTGAACATCGTGAGTGGTTTTGCTGTAAATTTGCAGTGTTGAAACGAACAAAATTCAGAAACGATGAAAAGACTTCAAGGAAACGTCACCATCATCACAGGCGGTGGCAAAGGAATCGGATTCGGATTGGCTGAGGCTT
>CAZYCJ010000193.1:0-1177 GCA_964645495.1 uncultured Muribaculaceae bacterium | reverse complement strand
GCATACAAAAGTATATACTTGTACGGATACAAAATTAAGTATAGAGCGTGCCAAACCATAGCACAAGCCCTTGGGCGACGAAAAAACGCACTCCGAAGAATGCGTTTGAATGATGACAGAGCTGGTGTCTGTTAGATTATTTCTCCATTCCAAAGAGCCTTGAAGAAGTCTGTAGCATAGTAAAGATCGATGTTACCGTGCTTTCTTGTAATCTTGTCCCTGGACACCAGAATTAATTTGGCATTCGGGTGCTCCTGAGCAAAATCTCTCAGACCTTCTGTGTGTTTTCTCTGAACATCATCGGTAGATTTCATCTCAATGGCAATCCGGGCATCGCCTATTACAGCATCAACCTCCTCTCCTGTGTATGCATGCCAGTATGACAACTGGTCGAGATCTCCCTTGTAACCTAAATATGCGATGATTTCCTGCATGACAAGATGCTCAAAGGCGTGGCCGTATTCTGGTGTTCCCGGTTCCAGTTGATGTCGGTGCATCAGGTAGTTCGCTACCCCGACATCGAAGTAGTAGAACTTCGGTGCCTGTGTAAGCTTTCTCTTGATGACTTTTCTGTATGCAGGTATTTCATATCCGATGAGTGAATCATACAAGATTTTGAAATATGCCTTTACGGTGTTTGCAGAAATCCCACAGTCGGTGGCAATGTTCTCGTAGTTTAAGATTTCTCCGTCAGAGATTGCCGCGACTTCCATAAACCTTTCAAAATTATCGGCGTTTCGGACAGCCGCCTCTTCTTTAATCTCTTCTTTGAGATAAAGATCAATATATGCCTTTATACGATTCTTTGCATTCTTGACAGCATAGTGTCGAGGAATCGTGCCGTTTTGAATTGCCCTGTTCAAGTCATAGTCAGTAATTTCCGCACTGACAAGTGGAAAAAGTGTCTCAGGGATAGCACGTCCTCCGAGTTGATTGGCACCGCTGTTCTTTATCTTTCTGGCACTTGAGCCGCTGAGTATGAAGTATAGACCATAATCCACCATTAAAGAGTGCACTTCGTCAAGCAGTTCCGGGACCTTCTGGATTTCATCGACAATCACTAGAGTTTCTGCCGGGTACTTTATGAGCATCTCTTTAAAAAGTGGGGGCGTCTGCTTGAATCGTTTCCTTAGGTCGGAGTTGAGAAGATCTACGTAGACCGCTTGTGGAAATCGTT
>CAZYCJ010000192.1:0-1182 GCA_964645495.1 uncultured Muribaculaceae bacterium | reverse complement strand
AATCGCTCGTCAGATCGAGGGTCGTGTATCATACCGTCGTGCTATCAAGATGGCTGTGGCAACTACAATGCGTGTAGGTGCTGAGGGTATCAAGGTTCAGATCAGCGGTCGTCTCGGTGGAGCCGAGATGGCAAGAAGCGAGATGTTCAAGGAAGGTCGTACACCTCTCCACACATTCCGCGCTGACATCGACTACGCACTCGCTGAGGCTCATACCAAGGTCGGCGTACTCGGTATCAAGGTCTGGATCTGCAACGGTGAGGTTTACGGAAAGAAGGATCTCTCTCCTAACGCAGGTATCGCTGCTCAGGCCCAGCAGTCTGCAGGCAACAACCGTGGCGGACGCGGCAACGATCGTCGTCGTGGAGGCCGTGGCGGACGCAGAGACAACAAGTAATTCTTGTAAAACTCTATATAAAAGGAGACATTCACATCGAATGTCTCCTTTTTTTGCTATCTTTGGATGATTTTGGAACAATTTAAAGCTGATGATATTATGAAGATCCGTGCATTTTTATTTGGACTTGCGGCTGTGGCTTTTGCGGCTTGCGGTCAGACTCCGGAGGAGAAACTTGCTGCTTTTGAGCAGGCACACGAAGTTATGATGACAGAGTATCAGACCATGATGGATTCTCTTTCTACCGATCAGGAGAAGGCAGAGGCATATTATAATGACTTTGTCGGGAAGTACATCGACTTCAATCTTGAGGCAGCGAAGAAGAATCTTGACAACGAGGTGGCTGTGATGGCTCTTATGAATCTCCGCGGCCTTGTTGAGGATGCTGATGTAGATGAAGTGATTTCCAAAATGCCTCAGAAGATGCTCGAGAATGAGAAGGTGGCTTACCTGAAGAAGGGGCTTGATGCAAGAAAGAACACTGCAGAAGGTATGATGTTTACAGATTTTACAGTAGAGCATGTCTACGGCTATGACAGGAGCATGGATCCTCAGCCGCTTAAGCAGGAGGTGAAGTTCTCGGACTATGTCGGTAAGGGTAAATATGTCCTTGTTGATTTCTGGTCACCTTGGTGCGGACCTTGCCGCCGGGAGATGCCGAATATCAAGACCGTCTACGAGCAGTATAAGGATAAGGGACTTGATGTGATCAGCCTTACAGTATGGGAGAGAAAGCCTCAGTCGCATACTTTCGAGACAGCGGCTCAGCTTGAGATGGACTGGAC
>CAZYCJ010000191.1:0-1191 GCA_964645495.1 uncultured Muribaculaceae bacterium | reverse complement strand
GCGGGATGGTCCCCGCGGATTCAGACAGGATTTCACGTGTCCCGCCCTACTCAGGCACCAGACTCGACCATTCTAACTTACCTGTACGGGACTGTCACCCGCTATGGTTGAACTTTCCAGAACATTCCAGTTCGTTAAAATGGTTCCTGTGTCTGGCCCTACAACACCGCTGCTGCCGTAACAGCAACGGTTTGGGCTCTTCCCCGTTCGATCGCCACTACTAAGGGAATCGATATTTTCTTTCTTTTCCTGGAGGTACTGAGATGTTTCAGTTCCCTCCGTTCGCCCTGACTATGTCAGTGACACATCTTCAATGTGCCGGGTTGCCCCATTCGGATATCACCGGATCAATACCTGTTTGCAGTTCCCCGGTGCTTTTCGCAGCTTACCACGTCCTTCATCGCCTCCAGAAGCCTAGGCATCCGCCGTTCGCTCTTGTAACCTTCTCTCTGTATGAGTTTCCTTTGAATTACTGAATCACATGCCAAGCGCAACTGCACTTGTCATATCTTCACTCGTTGCCTTGAAATTGCAGTCCCTAACTCGACTATTACGAAAAGATCTCTACTCTCTATAATAATTCTGTTACAGACTTTCTTATTTCTATCTTCTTTAACTTTACCTCGTTATCTCTCTCAAACTTGTCAATGAACTTTTCTTCTCGTTTCTTTTGGCCGACTGCTGCGTCGTTCCTCGCTCGTCTTACTTGCATTCAACCAAAATGAACTTCAAAGAACCTTCCGCTTTGCGGCTGCGGACGCCGTATATGTCAAAAAGACATCATCACTGTACAAGGCTCGCGCCTTGCAATCCACCGCGAAGCTCGTGTCATCGACACGCTCCAAAAAGGAGGTGTTCCAGCCACACCTTCCGGTACGGCTACCTTGTTACGACTTAGCCCCAGTCACCAGTTTTGCCCTAGGCCGCTCCTTGCGGTCACGAACTTCAGGCACCCCCGGCTCCCATGGCTTGACGGGCGGTGTGTACAAGGCCCGGGAACGTATTCACCGCGCCATGGCTGATGCGCGATTACTAGCGAATCCAACTTCATGGAGTCGGGTTGCAGACTCCAATCCGAACTGGGATGGGTTTTCGAGATCTGCATCCTGTCGCCAGGTAGCTTCCCTCTGTACCCACCATTGTAACACGTGTGTCGCCCCGGACGTAAGGGCCGTGCTGATTTGACGTCAT
>CAZYCJ010000190.1:0-1197 GCA_964645495.1 uncultured Muribaculaceae bacterium | reverse complement strand
CTTTTGCAGTTGAGGATTCAGGCGTAGTGTCCTTCTCTTTCCTGTCTTTTTCTCCCATGTCAGTGCAAGGATGTCAGAGATGCGCAATCTTGTGAAATAGTCATGTGCTATAAGGAGAGACGTTTTGTAGTTGTGATCGGTTGAGACCCCCATCCTTCCCTCGGAATCATGTCGCTCGTTGGGCGCGCGAGATGGAGAATTGTGACGTTTGTGGCTGGCTTAAAAGTATCGAGGTGGTGGCTATAAACCGCAATATATAGATGGGTAAGTGTTGGCTCAGTGCAAATCAAACTGCATTGAGCCAATATGACTATTCTGTAACATATTTACTATCTGTAAGTTATCATAATATAGTGTCGGCTGAGTGCATCATTGCCTGCACTGAACCGACACTTAAAGGGAGGCATGGGGTCTTGTTATGCTCCATCTCCTTGGGTGCGGGGCTTGTGATGCTGAAGTACCATCTCACCGATAAATTCGAATGTAGTTTAGTGATAATTGTGTCGCTTTCTATATAATTTTGACACAACTGTAAATCGTGATTTATCTGTACAAAGTAGACAACCCCGTGTGAATTACAAGTGTTTACCCTCATTGATCTGGGTAATCGTTTACGATCTCGCCAAAATAGGTCGCTCATTGGGTGCGGGAAGCGGGAGCGTCCGACGCTTTTTAGGGCATTTTGATGTCGGACGGTGCCGGATTTGGCAGAATCTACATGGTTTTGGGGAGCGTCCGGCAGGTTTTCGGGCGTTTTAGTGATGGACGGTCTGGAAAAGGAGATTGCCACATCGCCCGGCTTCTCGCAATGACGTAAAAGAGTATACTAAAAGACTCCCGGAGCAATTCCGAGAGTCTTTAATGTGTTATAGCGTTGAGCAAGGAGGAACGGTTTTTCAACCGTCCCTCCTTACGATTACTTATTCAGCGCAGTAGCAACGTCAACCGCACAAGCAACGGTGCAACCTACCATAGGGTTGTTACCGATGCCGAGGAATCCCATCATCTCAACGTGTGCTGGAACTGATGATGAACCTGCGAACTGTGCGTCAGAGTGCATACGACCCATAGTGTCGGTCATACCGTATGAAGCAGGGCCGGCAGCCATGTTGTCCGGGTGGAGGGTACGGCCTGTACCACCGCCTGATGCCACTGAGAAGTATGGCTTGCCTGCGAGCACGCGCTCCTTCTTGTATG
>CAZYCJ010000189.1:0-1242 GCA_964645495.1 uncultured Muribaculaceae bacterium | reverse complement strand
CGAAGAAGAAGAGCTTGTTCTTGATGATAGGTCCACCGAGGGTGAAACCGTAAGTAGTGCTGCGGTCACGGTCACGTGCACCTGAAATCTCCACGCCTGCCACCTGATTACCACGCATGTTCTCGTTGCGGTGATAAACATAGGCTGTTCCCTTGAATGTGTTGGTACCTGACTTTGTGATGGCATTAACACCACCACCGATGAAGTTGGTCTGGCGCACATCGTATGGAGAAATCACAACCTGAAGTTCATCGATTGCATCGATTGAAATCGGGCTGCCACCGCCTGGAAGGTTCTCAGAAAGACCGAAGTTGTTGTTGAAGTTTGCTCCATCGACTGTAAAGTTGGCAGTACGACCATCCGAACCCGCGAAACTCATTCCGTTTCCTCCATATGGAGAAAGTCTTGTAACATCAGTGATACTCCTGCTGACTGTAGGAAGCGATGTAATCTGCTGGCTTGAGATGTTGGTGGCGGCACCAGTCTTCTCAGCAGAGAATTTTGATGCTGCAGCAGCTATGACCATTGCCTCGCCGAGCATTTCCGAATCCTCCTTGAGTTCAGTATTGAGAGAAGATGTCTCGGCAAGTTGAAGAACGAGGTCAGTATACACTACCGACTGATAGCCAAGGCATGATACCTCTACTGAATAAGGGCCACCTGAACGCATACCTGTTATGGTATAACGTCCTGCATCATTAGTGACAACACCATAGACAGTACCGGAAGGTTCGTGGGTAGCAACAACTGCTGCACCTACAATCGGCTGTCCCTGAGCGTCAGCAACGCGTCCGCCCAAAGCAGATGTAGTAACCTGCGCAAATGCTGAAACACCCATCGCAAATGCTGCGCACAAAGTGCACAGCAGACACTTAATTGTCTGTTTCATAATGTTTTATAAGTTTATAAGATACAATAACATTGCAAAGATAACATAAATTATCGTATCATGTCCATTTGAAACAGATTTTTAACACCACTGAATGAGATAGATCCGGGAAGAACTTGATCTTAGAAGAACCAGCGGAGGCTGAGTAGCATCCACTCATACTTAAGGATCTGGTCGCCTGCGATGAATTCGTTGAATTCCTGCGTTAGAAAATTTAAGTGATATGTTTCAGAAATTTTTCTTATCTTTGCCGCCCGAACAGATAATGTGGAGAGATTTGGCTGCTTGCAACCACTTAAAAAAATGCTAAAATATTGACTTTAAAAGGTCATCTTGCCATGATGACCGCTTTC
>CAZYCJ010000188.1:0-1280 GCA_964645495.1 uncultured Muribaculaceae bacterium | reverse complement strand
CCGAAACCTCTCCTGCAGATAGGGGAGTCGACCATTCTCGGTCGTATGCTCGATGACATCGACCGTATTCATGACATCGATGAGCATATAATCATCACCAACCATCGCTTCGCCCATATCTTCGAGGAGTGGGCTTCGAAGCAGGCCTACGAGAAGCCGGTGACCATCGTCGATGACGGCACTTCAACCAACGAGACACGCCTTGGCGCCGTCTGCGACCTGCTGTTTGCGATGGAGAAACTTGCGATCGATGATGATCTGCTTGTTGTGGCTGCAGACAACATCCTGATGTTCAGTTTCCGGGAGTTCGTGGATTTTGCGAAGGAGAAGGATTCGTCATGCATCATGTGCCATGAGCAGCCGAGCATCGAGCGTCTGCAGAGGACGGGAGTTGTCGTTCTCGACGAAAACAACAAGGTGCTGAATATGGAGGAGAAGCCGCAGGTGCCTAAGTCGCATTGGGCTGTGCCTCCGTTCTATATCTACCTGCGCAAGGATCTCGATCTTGTGCGCCATAGCGTGGAGAACGGTTGCGGCAAGGATGCTCCGGGCAATCTTGCGCATTATCTGGTCGACAATACCGTCATGCATGCATGGCCTATGAGTGCCGGCCGCTTCGACATCGGCAGCCTCGACAGTTACGAGGAAGCGAAACAACTCTTCGGCTGATTGTCATTTCGAGTGACCGTGTCCTTGTCATTTCGAGCGACCGAAGGGAGTCGAGAAATCTATTAATAAGAAATATCACCAACTATGACAATACTAGTAACAGGCGCAGCCGGATTCATCGGCAGCAATCTCGTGAAAGCGATCTACAAGCGCTACGAAAACCCGACAGTTGTCGGCATCGACAATATGAACGATTATTACGACGTCCGTCTCAAGGAAGAGCGTCTTAAGGAACTTGAGCAGTATTCCGATTTCACTTTCATCAAGGGGAATATTGCTGATAAGGCATTGATAGATAAGATATTTGCCGATTATAAGCCACAGGTGGTGGTCAATCTTGCAGCCCAGGCCGGAGTTCGCTACAGCATCACTAATCCTGATGCTTACATCGAGGCCAACCTCATCGGATTCTACAACATCCTCGAAGCCTGCCGCCATTCGTATGAGCAGTATGAGGGTGGCGTCGAACACCTGGTTTATGCGTCGTCTTCTTCGGTTTACGGTTCCAACAAGAAGGTGCCGTATTCGACAGATGACAAGGTGGACAATCCTGTGTCGCTCTATGCCGCAACGAAGAAGAGCAACGAACTGATGGCTCACGCATACAGCAA
>CAZYCJ010000187.1:0-1299 GCA_964645495.1 uncultured Muribaculaceae bacterium | reverse complement strand
GCCTTGCGCTGCTCGCAGATGACGGTGAGGTTCTCCACATCCTGACGGGATTTTGACGTACGGTAGTCGGACATATATGTCTTGAGATTGTCCATCACGGCCTGCACCACTGTCGCTACGACGAGAGGATCCTGCATCTCGAGATAGATAGAAGTCTTTCCTGTCTTCTTGTCGACATTGATCATGATGTTCTCTGAGAAATACTTGACCACACCTCTTTCCTTCCTAGGAAGATTCTGCGGATCGAGAGGGCCCTCGACAATTTCCTCTTCCTCCTTGCCCAGAGACATCACCCATCCGAGAGCCTTGAACGGAGCGCCGATCACATGGCTCCACCACGGCTTCTTCTGGTACTCCTTCATATATTCGAGAAGCGAAGTGGTGATCACGCTGTCCTTGCGCTCGAAGGTGACAGGGAGGTCGAAGAGCTCTACGATGAACGGAGTGGAGTGCACCACGTCAGGGAACATGTCTACGCTGATGGCGTCCACGCTGTTCTGAAGGTTCACGCCCATCATGGAGGCTATGCTGCTGACTCCTGAGCCCACTTTCTGCTGGGTCTCGGGGGCGAGGGTCGCTCCTGCCTTGTAGGTCTTCGGGATGCTGAATCCGGCCACGAGGCCGATGGCTGCTCCCACGACGCACCACTTGATGATCATGGACTTCTTCTTCCAGAGTTTGGAGATGAGTTCCATGATGTCGATTTCCTGTTCGTCGCCGATATATGGTTGGTTGTTTGGATTTTCTTGCATAATGGTTTTATTAGTAGATTTCTCGATTCGGCCTACGGCCTCACTCGAAATGACATCAATGACATCAATGACGTAGTTGACATTTTTATCGGAGGAGGTTACCGATTGTGGCCATCATGGTGGCGAGTGATGAAGCGGTGGTTGCTATGCCGAGAACTTTCTCGAGGTTGCCCTCTGTCTCACGTCTGTTAGGTACGATGATCTCGCATCCCGGCTCGACGACGGCCCTGCTGCCCTTGCGGGCTCTCGCGACTGTGCCGTTCATGTACACGACATAAGCCTTGCTCCTCTTTGCCCTGAAGCCGTAGCCTCCGGCCATGGTGACATAGTCCTTCACGGTCATCTTCTCATTGTATGTCACCGTGTTAGGATACATCACGTTTCCGCTGATCTTGACGGTGTTGATATACTCAGGAACTGCCACGATGTCTCCTTCCCTCAGGACGATGTCCGCCTCTCCGCCGGGATTGGCAAGCGCCGCCTCAAGGTCGATGCCGACAAAGTACCTGTCGCGCGCCTCGATCATGCTGACGTCGACGCTGTCTTT
>CAZYCJ010000186.1:0-1303 GCA_964645495.1 uncultured Muribaculaceae bacterium | reverse complement strand
TAGGACAGAGACGGCCGTAGTGTGTATAGTGTACGTCTCGAACCTCGAAACCTGCTCGGTCTCTTGAGAGACCTCCCGGACCGAGGGCTGAAAGACGACGCTTGTGTGTCATTTCAGACAGCGGGTTGGTCTGGTCCATGAACTGTGACAACTGGCTTGTACCGAAGAACGAGTTGATCACTGAAGAAAGGGTCTTCGCGTTGATCAGGTCTGTCGGTGCGAACTGCTCGCTGTCGCGTACGTTCATTCTCTCTCGGATGGTGCGTGCCATTCTTGAGAGACCCACGCTGAACTGGTTCGCCAGCTGCTCACCTACGGTTCTGATACGTCTGTTGCTCAGGTGGTCGATGTCGTCAACGACTGCCTTTGAATTGATGAGCTGGATGAGATACTTGATGATCTCGATCATATCAGTGTTTGTGAGCACGCGTGTATTCTCGTCGATTGTGAGGTTCAGTTTCTTGTTGAGTCTGTAACGTCCCACATCTCCGAGATCGTATCTCTTTTCAGAGAAGAAGAGCTTGTCGATGACATCTCTTGCAGTCGCTTCATCAGGTGGTTCTGAGTTGCGGAGCTGTTTGTAGATGTAGTTCACTGCCTCCATCTCTGTATTTGTCGGGTCTTTCTGCAGAGTGTTGTAGATGATGGCGTACTCGTTTACGTTCGCCTCGTCCTTCTGAAGAAGGATTGTCTTTACATCTGTCTCTGAGAGTTTCTCGATGGTCTCATCGTCGAGGATCTCGCCGCGCTCTACGATCGGCATTGTTCTCTCGACCGGAATGACCTCTCCTGTGTCATCGTCCACGAAGTCCTCGATCCAGGTCTTGAGCACCTTGGCTGCGAGTTTTCTTCCCTCGTTAGCCTTGAGGTTCTCCTCTGTCACTTCGATCTCGTCAGCGAGTCCGAAGATGTCGATGATATCCTTGTCACCGTTGAATCCGATGGCTCTGAGGAGTGTGGTTACAGGCAACTTCTTCTTACGGTCGATGTATGCATACATGACATTGTTGATGTCAGTAGCGAACTCGATCCATGATCCCTTGAACGGAATGATACGTGCAGAGTAGAGTTTTGTACCGTTTGCGTGTACGCTCTGTCCGAAGAATACGCCAGGTGACCTGTGAAGCTGTGAAACGATGATTCTTTCTGATCCGTTGATTACGAATGTACCGCCCGGGGTCATGTATGGAATGTTGCCCAAGTATACATCCTGGACTTTCGTATCGAAGTCCTCATGCTCAGGATCGCTGCATGAAAGGCGGAGTTTTGCCTTCAGAGGAACGTTGTATGTCAGTCCTCTCTC
>CAZYCJ010000185.1:0-1314 GCA_964645495.1 uncultured Muribaculaceae bacterium | reverse complement strand
AAAAAGCGTGTCACAGATTGATGTTATTTTTGTAAAAGAAGACATTAACATTAACCTATAACACGCAGCGCTATGCAAAGAAAGGCAATAAGTTTTAAAGGACAAAAGATTTATGCAGGAATTGATGTGCACAAGTCCACCTGGACTGTCACTACGATACCTGAGATAGGAACGCTGAAGACGCACAGCCAAAAGGCGTCAGCACAAGAGCTCTTTGACTTTTTGAACAGACATTATCCCGATGGAGACTATTTTGCCGTATATGAGGCTGGATTTTCCGGATACTCGACTTATTATTCTCTGTCAGAATACGGTATTGAGTGCATCGTGGTGAATGCTGCTGATGTACCTACTACGCAGTACGAAGAGGTCATGAAGAGTGATCCGGTGGATTCAGTGAAGCTTGCCAAGTCTCTTCGCGCCGGTCAGTTGAATGGCATATACATCAGGGAACGCGAGAACCTGGACGACCGCAGTCTAGTTCGAATACGCAAGATGATACAGCGTGAACTTGCACGTTACAAGAACCGCGTGAAGCATATGCTATATAGTAATGGCGTCACCATTCCTCAGCAGTTTGACAGACCAGGATATTGGCCTAAGGCCTTCATCAAGTGGCTACGCGAAGAAGTGGTATTGTTGTCATCTACAAGAACCTCTCTTGATATATTGTTGGATCAAGTGGAGGTCGTGCGGAAAGGATTGCTGAAGGCTACTTTAAAGGTCAGGCATTTAAGTAAGTCTGAGCGATACTCTGAGAAGTTTGAACTCATCAGAAGCGTACCTGGTATCGGACTTCTGACAGCAATGACTATTCTGACCGAGGTCTATGACGTGCATCGCTTTCACAACGAGAAACAGTTTGCTTCTTATCTGGGGCTGATACCTACAAGTCACAGCAGTGGCAGCAGGGTGATTCACGGAGAAAAGACTTTCAGAGGCAACAAGCAGATAGGTCCAATGCTGATAGAGGCTTCATGGATAGCGATAAACAATGATGATACTTTGGCCTTGGCATACAGCAACTACCGAAAGAAAGGTCTGACACCTCCCGAAGCGATTGTGAGGGTTGCCAGAAAACTATCGAACATAATCTTTTCGGTGCTGAAGAACGGTAAAAGATATGAACCATTTGAGGGAAACTGACATACGACAGTCTTATGTACAACTTCAATTAAAGCGACTCCTGAAATTTTCTGAGGCGTTCTAGACGTCCTCTATTATGAGATTGTTGCGCTTTTCCTATTTCTCTGAAGAAGTAATATGATGCGCGGTTATCCGTATCATCACAATAGAAGTTTGTCACATAGGCCT
>CAZYCJ010000184.1:0-1350 GCA_964645495.1 uncultured Muribaculaceae bacterium | reverse complement strand
TTACAGGGCAGCGGCTGCTGCCCCGGATGCAACTGAAGAAATCCGTCGCAAATCATTTGCGTCTGTTGAACTGATGCAGGAGATAAACGGTTTTGTGAATGTCGATCTGATGAACCCTTAGAATCTGTAACGTACAGAGATGGTCGGTACGAAGCCGAGGAGACCGTTGTCGTAGAAACCAACTGTGCTGCCGTAACTTTTGTTCACCTGGTCGATGGCACTGTAGTATTTTCCGTCGTTGACATGAAGACCGAAGTATGGTCTGATATCAAGTGAGAGTTGGAGAGGAAAGTCGAAGTTGTACTCCAGGCCGACCTGCGCTGCGATGGCTATCATGAAGCCTCCGTCCAGGTATCCGAGCCTTTCTTTTCCGAACTTGTATACTGCCATGTCGTTGACTCCTCCGATCGAGATTCCCGGTCCTGCATACAGAGCCCATGTGCCCTGCTGGGTCCATGCCGGACGTGCCCATACGAAGTTGTATATGGCAGTGGCCTTGAATCCGGCCTTCCCGTTGGCATTGTATCCGAAATCAAGCCCTATGTTGCCTTCTATGAACTGATTGGCATTCATGGTGTGCTGATAGGCGGCGTCAAGCCCTGTCGCTCCGAGACGGATACCTGCCGATCTTGGCTGTCCTGCTGCGATTGCTGCAGCGGAAAGGATGATGGAAATGGTCAAGATAATTCGTTTCATATTCTTTCCAGTTTTACTAAATAAAATTCAAATATACACAAAAAAAAGACGGCCACTATTTGTGACTGTCTTTTTTTGTGTTCCGTAAGTTCTTTTTAGAACCTGTAACGTACTCCAAGACCGATACTTGATGGATACCATCCTCCATGACCTCCGAAACCAAGTCCTACATGCTGTCTGAAGTCCAGTGAAAGTTGGAGAGGAATGTTGAAGTTGTATTCTATACCGACCATGCCTGCAACTGCAAGAGCAAAGTAGTTTGCATCTCCGAGACCGAGTCCGACACTTGCTCCAGGTCCTGCATAGAAACCGAAGCCGTTTCCGAATTCAGATATCATGAAGTTGTAGATACCGGTTGCTCCAACGTTGAATGTGCCGTCAAAGCCTAAGCCAAGTCCTCCGTCAACTTCGAGGAAATTTGCTCCAAGTGAATGCTGATAACTGACTTCACCACCATTTCCTACACGAACACCGAGTGCTCTTGGCTGAGCAGATGCAGCAACTGCAAATCCGAGCAACATTGCTGCGATAAAAATGATCTTTTTCATAATATAATTTGGTTAAAGGTTTTATTATACAAGTGCAAATGCAAAGATAGTAAGAACTTGCGTAATAATGGCAGGATGAGGGCAAAATTTGATAAGTGGTTGGTAC
>CAZYCJ010000183.1:0-1354 GCA_964645495.1 uncultured Muribaculaceae bacterium | reverse complement strand
CGGGGGCTTTTCGTATGTATACAAGTGACGCTGCAGTTTGGCTGAATATTTGAAAGTAAAATCCTGATTCAAATATTGTGATATGAAGATAAGAAGTATACATGCCCGAGAAATCCTTGATTCAAGAGGATTTCCTACAGTTGCTGCCGAGGTTGTTCTCGACAGTGGAGTAAAAGCAGAGGCGTCAGTCCCTTCCGGAGCCTCTACAGGCGAAAATGAAGCCTTGGAATTACGTGATAACGATCCGTCCAGATACCACGGAAAGGGGGTTCTGACTGCAGTTCAGAACATAAATAAGATAATAGCCCCTGTACTTGTCGGAAAATCCGTCTTCGAACAGACATCAATTGACCGTACGATGATTGAACTCGACGGTACTGCCAACAAGTCGCGTTTGGGAGCAAACGCCATATTGGCGGTATCGCTTGCAACAGCTAAGGCTGCGGCCGATTTTCTGAATACGCCGCTTTACAGATATCTTGGTGCACCGAATTCCAACGTAATGCCCGTCCCGATGATAAACATCATCAACGGAGGATCACACAGCGACTCTCCTATAGCGTTCCAGGAATTCATGATACGGCCTGTCGGCGCAGATTCGTTTGCAGATGCGATAAGGATGGGCTCTGAAGTCTTTCATTCTCTGAAGAAAGTCCTCAGGAAGAAAGGATATAATACGGCTGTAGGAGATGAAGGTGGATTTGCTCCGTCTCTGAGAAGTACTGAGGAGGCTCTTGATCTTATAATGGAAGCCATAGAGATGTCATGGTATAATCCCGGAAGCGACATAACTCTTGCTCTCGACTGTGCAAGTTCTGAGTTCTATAAGGACGGGCAGTATGACTATACCATATTTGAAGGGAGTCAGGCAAGAAGACTTGCATCTGAAGGCCAGATCGATTATCTGAAACATCTGATCGATACTTATCCGATAGACTCGATAGAAGACGGTATGGCTGAGAACGACTGGGAGGGATGGAAAATGCTTACCGGACAGATCGGAGATCGATGCCAGTTGGTTGGGGACGACTTGTTCGTTACCAATGTGAATTATCTCTCCAGAGGAATCAAATCAGCCTGTGCAAATGCCATCTTGGTCAAACTCAATCAGATAGGAACTTTGACAGAGACGCTTGAGACCATTGCAATGGCTCAGAGGAACGGATACAAAGCCATCATATCCCATCGTTCGGGTGAGACAGAAGATACATTCATTGCAGACCTCGCTGTCGCTACAGATTGCGGACAAATTAAGACGGGATCGCTTAGCAGATCTGAACGCATTGCGAAATACAACCGCCTTCTCAAGATAGAGCAGGAACTCAAGGGGCACTCTGTCTATGGAATAGAATTC
>CAZYCJ010000182.1:0-1388 GCA_964645495.1 uncultured Muribaculaceae bacterium | reverse complement strand
TGGGAAGAGGCGGATGCGTATGCATAACATAGCCGAGGCCATGCTTCTCAAGGAACTCCAGGACTTCGGTGATTCTCGGATTATCCATCATTTATTCAGGCTTTTTGCGTAATGCGTCGGAGCGGCCTTCTTCTTTACAGGATGGACTATCCTTGCCGGCTGCTTCCTGATGTAACTATAGACAAGGAAACCTATTCCGAGAAGGACGAAAGGAATGCTGAGCCACTGTCCCATATTAAGTACCATGTCCTGCTCGAAGCCCACCTGAGGTTCCTTGATGAATTCGATCAGGAAACGCATTCCGAAGCATCCGATGAAGAATGTGCCGATGAAGAAGCCTCTGTACAGTCTGTCAAGACGATATCTGTACATCAGTATCTGGAACACTCCCAGAAGAAAGTAGCTGAGGGCTTCGTAAAGTTGGGTCGGGTGTTTTGGTTCAGTCTCGCCCCTGAGTTCGAAGATGAATCCCCAAGGAAGGCTTGTCACATCTCCGTAGATCTCTGAGTTGCAGAGGTTTCCCAGGCGGATGAAGGTCGCTGCAAAGCACACGGCGATGGCAAGATGGTCAAGGATCCATACGAAATCAAAGTCGTATTTTCTTCCGTAATGCCTTGCGAACCACCACATGGCTATGAACAGGGCGATAGTTCCTCCATGACTGGCGAGTCCGCCTTTCCAAGGCATGAATATCTCCTTGAAGCCTTCCCAGCTGCCGAGATAGTAGTCCGGCTGATAGAAAAGGCAGTGTCCGAGACGGGCACCGACGATGGTTCCGATCAGAAGAGTATAAAGAAGAGGATCCAAAAGCGTCACCGGCACACCTTCCCTCTTGAAGAACCACTTGAATATGAACCATCCGAGGATGAATCCCGATATGAACAGAAGCGAATACCACCTGAGGGAAAGCCCCCCGATATGGAATATCTCCGGATTCATGTGCCAGTGCACTGCCAATGTCTCAAACATAATCTTAACGTTTTAGCCTGCAAATATAACATTTAGACGGCGATTTGCGTAAAAAACTACAAAAAACCACAGTAATGACCGGGCATCAACCGAGTTTATATGAAAATTTACTATATTTGTGACCGCTTGCCAGCCCCATAGGGTTGGGTGGGTGATTACATATCAAGACGTTACTTGACGTTTATCTTCTGAACTCAAACTTGGCAATTTGAATCACAAAGGAAGATACGGCAACGGGAACGTCCACTTTCGGTGATGACGATTCAGTCGCTGCGCCTTCTGAGAGCGCAGATAATCTGCATATCATCCCTGACGTGGGCTGGCTACGTTGCTTATCCTTTTGTGAAGGCAGCCAAGGCCTGAGTTCAGGGTAAGCAGAGTGTGGGTTCCACGTCTTTTTTTTATTGACAGTCCGCCTC
>CAZYCJ010000181.1:0-1440 GCA_964645495.1 uncultured Muribaculaceae bacterium | reverse complement strand
TCCCCCTCTTAACCTTCCGGCACCGGGCAGGTGTCAGGCCATATTCGTCATCTTGCGATTTCGCATAGCCATGTGTTTTTGGTAAACAGTCGCCTGGGCCATTTCTCTGCGCCCTCCTTATGGAGGGTCCCCTTATCCCGAAGTTACGGGGTCAATTTGCCTAGTTCCTTAGCCGTGATTCACTCGAGCACCTGAGGATACTCTCCTCACCCACCTGTGTCGGTTTACGGTACGGGACGCCATGCGCTTAACGATCGCCAACTTTTCTTGCAAGTCTGATTACCCGCGCTATCCGCTTGCCCGAAGGCTCGCGGTACTGTCAGATTTCACTTTCGCTACATCCTTCAACCTCCTATTCCGTCAGGAGGCGGCGGTGTCACTTCTCGGTCATTGGCTTTCCTGCATGACGTGTATCGGAATATTAACCGATTCGTCATCGGGTTCCCCTCTCGGGTACCCCTTAGATCCCGACTAACCCTGGTACGTTTAGCGTTGTCCAGGAAACCTTGGGCTTGCGGTGCGCATGTTTGTACATGCGTTGTCGTTACTCATGCCTACATTTTCTTTTCCAGACGCTCCAGCAACACTCACGTGTCACCTTCAACGCCGACTGGAATGCTCCCCTACCACTCCTAACGGAGTCCTTTGCTTCGGCGGTGGTCTTGATGCCCGGTCATTATCCACGCGTCATCGCTCGACTAGTGAGCTGTTACGCACTCTTTAAATGAATAGCTGCTTCCAAGCTAACATCCTAGCTGTCTCTGCGATGTCACCTCGTTCCAACAACTTAAACCACTCTTGGGGGCCTTAGCAGAAGGTCTGGGCTGTTTCCCTCTCGCCACCGGACATTAGCACCCGGCGACTCACTCCCGACCAACACTTCACGGCATTCGGAGTTTGTCAGGAATTGATAGGCGATGAAGCCCTCGCATCCTATCAGTAGCTCTACCTCCGTGAAGCTAAGTCGAGGCTGTCCCTAAAGACATTTCGGGGAGTACGAGCTATCTCCCAGTTTGATTAGCCTTTCACCCCTACCCACAGCTCATCCGAGCACTTTTCAACGTAAACCGGTTCGGTCCTCCAGTCCCTGTTACGGAACCTTCAACCTGGCCATGGGTAGATCACTAGGTTTCGCGTCTGCTCCGTCCGACTGAACGCCCTGTTCAGACTCGCTCTCGCTTCGGCTCACGTACCTTAAGTACTTAACCTTGCCGGACAGAAGCAACTCGTAGGCTCATTATGCAAAAGGCACGCCGTCGCCTCTCGGCTCCGACCGCTTGTAAACGAACGGTTTCAGGTTCTGTTTCACTCCCCTGTTCGGGGTGCTTCCCACCTTTCCTTCACAGTACTGGTACACTATCGGTCTTCTGGGAGTATTTAGCCTTGCGGGATGGTCCCCGCGGATTCAGACAGGATTTCACGTGTCCCGCCCTACTCAGG
>CAZYCJ010000180.1:0-1481 GCA_964645495.1 uncultured Muribaculaceae bacterium | reverse complement strand
CTGGGGCAGAAAGGTGTAGGAAAATCAACGATGATTCTTCAGCATATCAAGTTGTATGATAAGATTGATGAGTCGTTGTATGTCCAGGCTGATGATTTTTATTTTGCAGGTCATAGGATATATGATCTTGCCTTGATGTTTTTCCAGCGCGGAGGAAAAAAGCTTTATATTGATGAAATTCATAAATATAAAGGATGGACAACTGAGATAAAGATGATTTATGATCAGTTGCCTCTTCTGCAGGTTGTCTATTCTGGAAGCTCCATCCTTGACCTGAAAAAGGGAGCCAAGGCAGACTTGAGCAGAAGGACGATTGAATATACTATGCCGGTTTTGTCTTTCAGGGAGTATCTTAACATATCCCGGGGTTGGAGCCTTAAACCGTCTTCATTGGAGGATATCCTCAATGGCAAAGTTGATTTCCCGTATGGTGAGCATAGACCGATAAAGTATTATCAGGACTATCTCAGGAACGGTTGTTATCCATATTTTACTGAGGAGGATTTCTTGATAAAGCTGAAGCAGGCAATAAACGCTACGGTGGAAGATGATATCCCAAGATACGCAGAGATGACCGTGGCATCTTCTGTTAAACTGAAGAAGCTGATGTATATGCTTGCTCAGTCTGTACCATATAAGCCGAATCAAACGACTCTTGCGAGAGATCTTGATACCAGCAGGAACGTTCTTCCGGATTATATAGAGTACCTTGAGAAGTCCGGTCTTTTCAATGCGCTGCGCGAGAAATCTACTGGTGACGGCATATTGCAGAAGGTGGAAAAGTTGTATATGGATAATTCCAATATTATCTATGCTCTTGGACTTGATAAGTCAGACGAGGGTACAATTCGTGAGACTATGTTCTTGACATGGATGAAGCAGAAGTACACAGTATATTCTTCAAAGATTTCAGATTTCGAGGTGGATGGAATCACATTTGAGGTGGGAGGTCGCAATAAGACCCGCAAGCAGCTGAAGGATGCAGGCAAAGGATATGTTGTCAAGGACAATATTGAATATGCGGCAGGAAAGAATGTCCCTATCTGGATGTTTGGATTTATCTATTGATGAAATTAATCTGTCAAATCTTTCAGTTTTGTTGATAGGGTTGCGTTGACGTTATGGTTGCAGAAAGGTTCGGTAGAAAGTAGGGTGGAACTTTACGCTGTCATCCGTCCGGGTGGCGGCGTTCTTTTATCACAAGATCGCTTTCTCGATAAATTCAAGGAGTGGTTTTGTGTGTACTCATATATGACAAGTTTATTGTGTTTCATCCCAAATATACACAATAATGTTATGCTGGCAATTTGTGTCCTTTGTAACTACATGTATTAGTTGTGAAATTTTATTTGCCAGAAGTGGAAAATCTTCATTCTCTTGAAGAATAGAGAAGAGTCATTAGACTTGCCTGCTATGGGTGCTAGAATAATATAATTAGCGGAATCTATCAAAAATTAGGAGATTCCGCTAATTATAATTAT
>CAZYCJ010000179.1:0-1530 GCA_964645495.1 uncultured Muribaculaceae bacterium | reverse complement strand
GTGCTGCCTCTTCCTTGTGGGCGATGCAGTAGTTGTTGATGAGTTCCCTGATGAGCATGTTGGCGTTCTTGTCCGAAGTCCACTTGCTTGAGTTGATGTTCTCGTAGTCCATTGCCTGGAGGTCTGCGACAGTGATGTCCTTGCCCTTTGCAATGATCTCGACTCCGTAGAGGTCGCTGATACCTGCACTCTTCTTGCCCTGTACGAGGACTGCAAGTTTCTCGATGAATCTTGCGCGGAGTGCCTCAGCCTTTGCCATGAACTCTTCTTCCGCCTTCTCGATCTTCACCTTCTGGTCGCTCTTTGCGCCCTTGCGGCCGCTTTCCTTAGCCACCTTAGAGTAAAGTGCGGTGTTGATCACAGTACCGCTGAGTGAAGGAGTAGCCTTGAGTGATGCGTCCTTAACGTCGCCGGCCTTGTCGCCGAAGATCGCTCTGAGGAGTTTCTCCTCAGGTGAAGGATCGCTCTCTCCCTTAGGAGTGATCTTACCGATCATGATGTCGCCCGGCTCGATGTGGGCACCGATGCGGATGATACCCTGCTCGTTAAGATCCTTTGTAGCATCCTCGCTTACGTTAGGGATGTCTGATGTGAGTTCCTCCATACCGCGCTTGGTGTCGCGTACCTCTGTGATGTACTCGTCCACATGCACTGATGTGAGGATATCCCATCTGATCATGCGCTCGGAGATTACGATAGCGTCCTCGTAGTTGTATCCCTTCCATGGCATGAACGCCACCTTGAGGTTACGTCCGAGAGCGAGTTCTCCGTTCTGAGTCGCATATCCCTCGGTCATGATCTGACCTGCCTCTACGATGTCGCCCTTGCGGACGATAGGCTTGAGGAGGATGGTTGTGCTCTGGTTTGTCCTTCTATATATAGGTAACTGGTATACGGTGATGTCCGGGTTGAAACTTACGAACTTCTCGTCTTCAGTACGCTCGTACTTCACCTGGATCTCCTTTGCGTCTACATATACCACCTCACCCTTTCTCTCTGCACGGATCTGGGTCCTTGAATCGAGACATACTCTTTCCTCAAGTCCGGTACCTACGATCGGAGACTCAGGGTTGAGAAGCGGAACTGCCTGACGCATCATGTTCGCTCCCATGAGTGCACGGTGGGCGTCATCATGCTCGAGGAATGGAATGAGGGATGCCGCAACCGAAGCGATCTGGTTAGGAGCCACGTCCATGTAGTTCACCTCTTCCTTGGTAACGACAGGGAAGTCAGCACCGAGACGGCACTGGATTCTGTCTTCAAGGATGGTTCCGTCCTCGTCCATCTTCACCTTTGCGAGGGATACCATCTGGTTTTCCTCCTCCTCTGCACTCATATACATCCAGCCTTCTGAACTGAGGTCCACCTTTCCTCCCTCTACCTTGCGGTATGGTGTCTCGATGAATCCGAGGTCGTTGATCCTTGCGTATACGCAGAGTGATGAGATAAGACCGATGTTCGGTCCCTCCGGTGTTTCGATAGGACAGAGACGGCCGTAGTGTGTATAGTGTACGTCTCGAACCTCGAAAC
>CAZYCJ010000178.1:0-1541 GCA_964645495.1 uncultured Muribaculaceae bacterium | reverse complement strand
GTCACCATCATCACAGGCGGTGGCAAAGGAATCGGATTCGGATTGGCTGAGGCTTTTGCGGAAGCGGGGTCCGACCTCGTCCTCACAGGAAGGACGGAATCAAGGCTTGTCGAGGCAAAGAAAAAACTCGAAGGACAATACGGAATCAGGGTACTGCCTATCGTAGCAGACGGCGCGGACGAGAATGCAATCCGTAATGTCGTAGCCAGAACAGTGGAGACCTTCGGCAAGATCAACACCCTCATCAACAACGCTCAGGTATCCAGATCAGGAATGCCGTTGGTCGAGCACACGAAGGAGGACTTCGACATGGCTATCTATTCAGGCCTGTACGCGGCGTTCTTCTACATGCGCGAGTGTTTCCCATACCTGAAACAGACCAAGGGATCGGTCATCAACTTCGCTTCCGGAGCGGGACTTTTCGGCAAACTCGGCCAGGCATCATATGCCGCAGCAAAGGAAGGCATCAGAGGCATGTCAAGAGTGGCGGCGGCAGAATGGGGCCCGGACGGAGTCAGGGTCAATGTCATCTGCCCTCTGGCCATGACAGAAAGCCTTCAGCAGTGGAAGGAAAACTTCCCTGACCTCTATGAGAAGACCATCCAGGGCATCCCTCTCGGACACTTCGCGGATCCGAAAGGCGACATCGGACGCGTATGCGTCTTCCTCGCAAGCGAAGATGCCGAATATGTCACAGGCGAGACCATCACCCTCCAGGGCGGCAGCGGCCTTCGTCCTTGATACCTGTCGCTCATAAAGGTCCTCAAAAAATTATAGTTATGAGCGACATTAAGTGATCAGGAAATCAATCACGACATTTTCTTCATGGTGCGGCGGAAGCGGTTCCAGAAGAGGAGGCCGGCGCAGGTGAGGCCGAGAGGGAACGAATACCATACGCCCACGAGCCCCAGGTCAAGCACGAAGCCGAAGAAGTAGCCCGACGGAAGCGACACGAGGAAATATGCCACAAAGGCATACCACATCACCATCTTCACGTCCGAAATGCCCCTCAACGCATTGGAATAGTTGCACTGCATGCCGTCACCGAACTGATAGATGACAAAAGGAATGACCAGTTGGGCCACCAGTGCGACCACAGTCATATTGTCCGTGAACAAGAGGCCTATGCTGTTGCGGAACACAAGCATCACCAGGGCTACGAAGACCGCGATAAGGAGGATGAGACGGAAACCGGCGCTCACGGACTGACGCACCTGAGGATAATCCTTCTGCCCCATGAAGTTACTTGCCCTGACCGCCACGGCTGCGGCCATTCCGTAATATACCATAAATCCCAACTGACTGACTGTCAGCATGACCTGATGTGCTGCAAGCGCGACCGTCCCCAGCCATCCGACCATGATCGTGCTGAGGCTGAACGAAGCGGTCTCCATTCCCATCTGCACTCCCACAGGCATTCCCATCCGTACCAGACGGGCGCAATCATCACGTACGATGCCTGACCGTCTGAATCCCTCCCGATAAGGAGCATATCGCTTCGAGAACATGAAGATGACGACAAAGCAGACCAGCATCAGCAC
>CAZYCJ010000177.1:0-1546 GCA_964645495.1 uncultured Muribaculaceae bacterium | reverse complement strand
GCTGTCCTGAAAACCCACTAAAGCAAAAATAAAAAAAGCATGACAAAAAAAGCCATGCGAGCCCCGCAAAAAATATAACATCAAGAAAGCGAAACGGAAAATCCCAGTTTTTCAAGGGATTGGATATTTCGCTTTTTGATTTTCTCAGCATAAATGGTATTGAAATAGTCCGAACCTAAATCACAGAAATGTTCCTTGTCTAAAAGAATGTGATAAATAGCAAGAGCCATACTGTGAGCAATGGCAACAAGAGCACGTTTGCCTCCACGGCGTGCGGATATCCTGCAATATTTAGCGTAGAAATAACTGTCTTTGTGACGTATCGCAGAATGAGCACACTCAACCAATGTTGACTTCAAATGCAGATTTCCTTTTCGTATGCGGGAACTCATTTTCTTTCCCGCACTTTCATTGCATCCCGGGACCAGTCCAGCCCACGAAGCAAAATGATCTGCATTACGGAACTGCTTCATCTCAATTCCCGTTTCCGCAATGATCCGTTCCGCACTTCTTCTGCCAATCCCCGGAATTTCATCAATCAATTCAATGTATTCATTCATGGATTCCGTTTTTTTTTTGATATCTTCATCCATTTCCTCAATTGACTTAGTCAGAAAATCTATATGCTCCATCTGCAGCTTCAGCATCTGCATCTGATGAAACCGAATACTTCCTTTCAGAGCTTTCCTGAGTTCCGGAATTTTATGGATGAGTTTCCCCTCAGCAAACCCACTCAATACTTCCACATCCGTTGTTCCCTGTATGATTGCACGAAGCATTGCCATAGATGATTTGCAGGATATATCCGACACCACGCTTGCCAGCTTGATATTGGCTCCTTCCAGCACTGCCTGTATCCTGTTCAACTCTCTTGCACGTTCATTGACGATCTCATTGCGATAACGCACCATCTCTCGCAGTTCCCGCTGTTCACGGTTCGGAACATAACTTGCCTTGACCAGTCCGTGACGAACCAGATCGGCGATCCATTCCGCATCCTTTACGTCCGTCTTCCGTCCCGGCACTGCTTTGATGTGCTGGGCATTGACTACGATTGTTTCGATTCCCTCACTTTCCAGAATATTGTACACCGGCTTCCAGTATACGCCTGTGCTCTCCATTGCTGCAACCTGACAGCCTGTTTCTTTGATCCAGCTGCACAGGTTCAGTATATCATCCGTCATGGTTCCGAATTCTCGGATCTCTTTTTTTCTTGCTCCCATAAAAATACACACCATGAGCATATTTTTATGTACGTCTATCCCACAGCATCGCTCGTACAGTACTTCCATTTCTTTTTCCTCCGAAGTATTTTTTACAAGCCGATGGGCTCCTTTCTGCGTTGTTGGCTGTCCTGCGTGCTCGTCTTTCGGCGGCGACATTATTGGGTACACTAAAGGAGCCTTGATCAGTCTGTCGCACGGATTCTTTCATACCAATCCCTTTACGACCTTCTCGGCTCCTTTAGTCTACCATATTTACTTCACTTTGTACACCCTGTTTTCATTCTTGGGGTGATTCTTCACCTTCATGTTTGTCTGTCGCA
>CAZYCJ010000176.1:0-1559 GCA_964645495.1 uncultured Muribaculaceae bacterium | reverse complement strand
ATAAAAAATAGTCTACGACAAATCAACACCCCAACCCCTCAATCTTTGAGGGGCTTTTAATTTAAGGAAGATTGATGTATAATATAGGCATGAATGTATTACAACAGATTTTCAAAGAACATTATGAAGAGATAATATATCTGCTAAAGCCTCGTCAGGTTATCATTGAAAACATAGACAAAATGATTAACTGTGGTGACCCTTCTTTTGGCGGAGCTATGTACGGCTGCGAACATTGCGGTCAACTTAAGTTCGTCCCTTTTCGCTGTAAAAGCAGATTTTGTCCTTCCTGCGGAAACAAATATTCCATTGACCGCACCACTGCTATGTCATTAAAAATTGCCAATGTTGATCATCGCCACTGCGTTTTCACAATTGACTCTAATCTTCGTTCTTTCTTTGCTTATGACCGTTCTCTTCTGAATTGTCTGTTTACTGCTGTCCGTGATACCATTATGAGAATGTTTCATCAAATCAATAAATCTGAACTTTTTACACCGGGTTTTATCTGTGTTCTTCATACTTTCGGCAGAGACCTTAAATGGAATCCTCACATCCACTGCTTGATTTCCGAAGTCGGTTTCGGTAATTCTGGTACATATCGTTTTGTCAGACATTTTAATTACAAATTCCTGCGAAATGCCTTCCGTACTGTTCTCCTTAATCTTATGCAAAAACATCTTGATTCTTCATTTAAACGTGTTAAAGCTCGTTGCTACAGAGAACACAAAGACGGATTCTATGTTTATGCTAAACCTAACAAGTGTGAACCTGATTCCGTTCTTAAATACATTGGTCGTTATCTCGGTCGCCCTGTTATTGCTACTTCCCGTATCGACAATTATGACGGTGACTTCGTTACCTTTCACTACAACCGTCATGAAGACGATAAGCTCGTCGTTGAAACTGTTCCTGTTCTTGACTTTATCAAAAGACTTATTCGTCATATCCCCGAAAAGCATTTTAAAATGATTCGTTACTACGGTATTTATGCAAGACACCGTGATTCCGACAAGCACATAGTCAAAGCTATTCCCGAACACAGAAAACGCTTTGTTTTATCTATGAATAAATGGCGTATGTCTATTGGTTTTACCTTTGGTTATGACCCTTTGAATTGTCCTTGTTGTAACAATACAATGACTCTCTTAGAGCTTTTTTACAATCATAAACGTGTTCCTCTTGATGACTTATTCCGTAAGGCTGTTGAAAAATATCAACGAAATCATATCTTTTCCTATTAACTTTTTTCTCCGTTTGTGTTACACTAAAGAAAAAAACGGAGTGTTACATATGACTAAACAGCAAATTGAGGAACTCAGACAAAAATATATGAAAAAACCTCCTGAGGGTATGACTAAAAATTTAATTAAAAATATGTCCGATGATGACCTCTTGGATATGGACTATTTCTTACATGAATTCGATGACGATGATGAAGATTTCTTCGGTGCCGAAGGTTTTTATATCTTCTGATTTATCTGTCGTCTGTTTCTTTATGCCTGCATTTTCTGCTGGCTTTTTTTTGCTTCACTTTTTTGAGGAATTTCCTATAAAGT
>CAZYCJ010000175.1:0-1564 GCA_964645495.1 uncultured Muribaculaceae bacterium | reverse complement strand
TTTTGGAACTCAACTTTACACAGGTAACTAAAGAATAATCAAGAATTATGGCAAAAGAAATTGCTGGATTTATTAAACTCCAGATTAAAGGTGGCGCAGCAAATCCATCACCTCCAGTAGGTCCGGCCCTCGGTTCTAAGGGCTTGAACATCATGGATTTCTGCAAGCAGTTCAATGCCCGTACGCAGGAAAGCGCAGGAAAGGTATTGCCAGTAGTGATCACTGTTTACAGCGACAAGTCTTTCTCTTTTGAGGTTAAGCAGCCGCCTGTAGCAGTTCAGTTGAAAGAGGCTGCAAAGATCTCTACAGGTTCTGCTGAGCCAAACAGAAAGAAAGTAGGTACCATCACTTGGGATCAGGTGAAGGCTATCGCAGAGAGCAAGATGCCGGACATGAACTGCTTCACTCTCAAGTCAGCGATGACAATGGTGGCTGGTACTGCAAGAAGCATGGGTATCAAAGTAGAAGGAGAATTTCCTGAACTCTAAAATTCACAGGCAAAATGGGTAAACTTACAAAGAATCAGAAGGCTGTTGTCGCAAAGTACGACGCTGCCAAGGAATATAAGCTTGCTGAGGCTTGTGAACTCGTAAAGGAGATCACTTACACAAAATTTGATGCTTCAGTAGAACTTCACGTAAACCTCGGTGTTGACCCTCGTAAGGCAAACCAGATGGTCCGCGGTGTCGTTACCCTTCCTCACGGAACAGGTAAGACTACAAGAGTCCTTGTACTCTGTACTCCAGACAAGGAGAACGAGGCTAAGGAGGCAGGCGCAGACTATGTAGGTCTTGACGAGTTCATCGAGAAGATCAAGGGCGGCTGGACAGATGTAGACGTAATCATCTGTACTCCATCAGTAATGGCTAAGGTCGGCGTTATCGGTCGTATCCTCGGTCCTAGAGGTCTCATGCCAAACCCTAAGACAGGTACTGTAACTATGGAAGTAGGAAAGGCTGTCAAGGAAGTAAAGGCCGGTAAGATTGACTTCAAGGTAGACAAGACTGGTATCGTTCACGCTGCTGTAGGTAAGGTTTCATTCACAGGAACTCAGATCTATGAGAACGCAAAGGAACTCCTCTCTGCTATCATCAAACTGAAGCCACAGGCCCTCAAGGGTACATACATGAAGGGTGTTTCAGTGTGCTCGACCATGAGCGCTGGTATCCGTGTGGATGTGAAGACAATAGAGTAATAATGTGCTGTAAATTCTAACGTTATGAGAAAAGAAGAAAAACTCGATATTATCAACGCGATTTCAGCACAGTTGGAGGAGACTCCAAACTTCTACATCACTGACATCGCAGGACTCGACGCCGGCAAGACTCACGCACTCCGCAAGGCTTGCTTTGAGGCAGGAGTAAAACTTGTAGTAGTTAAGAACACACTCTTCACTAAGGTTCTTGAGGCTTCTGGAAATGAGGAGATGATGAAACTTACTGAGGTACTCGCAGGTCCTACTGCAATCATGTACACAGTGGCTCCTAACGCTCCGGCAAAGGTTATCAAGAAGTTCAACGAGGGTGGAAACGAGAAGCCTGTACTTAAGGGAGCATTCGTTCAG
>CAZYCJ010000174.1:0-1574 GCA_964645495.1 uncultured Muribaculaceae bacterium | reverse complement strand
GCAAGATGCTGACCCTTCCTGTGGATCTCAAGAAGGCATATGAGTCTGAAGGTAGGGAGATTGCAAGAGCGCTCAGCAAGACCATCACGCTCTGGCAGATCGACGAGAAATGGAAGGAACATCTCCGCGATATGGACGACCTGAAGCAGTCTGTGCAGAATGCGACATACGAGCAGAAGGATCCTCTCCTCATATACAAGTTCGAGAGTTTCAACCTTTTCAGCGAGATGCTCGAGGAACTCAACAAGGACGTGCTTTCGTTCCTTCTCAGAGCGCATATACCTCTCAGGGATGCTTCCGAGGCTCCTCGTCATGCTCCGCAGCAGCGTAAGCCGGATCTGAGTCAGATGCGCACATCCCGTACCGACCTTGTGACCAACGGTGGCGAGGCGAAGAGCAATGCTCCTGTGCATGTGGAGAAACAGGTGGGACGTAACGACCCATGTCCATGCGGCTCAGGCAAGAAGTACAAGAACTGTCACGGAAAACAATAAAAATACAATACTATGGCAAAGGTAGAACCGGTAGTAAATGCAAATGCAATCAGCAGGATCTCTGCTGGTACACTCATCAAGGGAGAGATCGTCTCTCCATGTGACATCCGCATCGACGGTACCTTCGAAGGAAAGATCCAGAGCAAGGGCCGTGTCGTGATAGGTGAGAGTGCTCACATCAAGGGCGACATCATCTGCGACAACATCGATCTTTGGGGAAAAGTCGAGGGAAATGTCTTCGTGAAGGATACCCTGAACCTCAAGGAGGGATGCGTGGTGAACGGCAACCTCAATGTTCGTAAACTTTCTGTCGAACTGGGGGCGACCTTCAATGGAAACTGCAAGATGATCTCGGAGGCAGAGTTCGACCGCGTATCAGGTCATCAGAAGCCTGCTGCAGCTCCTGCAAACTAACATCATTCACGGTGGGCATTTTTGACAACCACCGTGAGAGGCAGTTTTTATTCTCCAGTCAGATATTCCGTTGCTGCTTCCCCTCTGGTCTGTTGGCACAGCTTTCGCCAATCCAGCCGCGAGGACAGCCCCTGATGGATGTTGCTGCCCGCTGCGGTTGATCTGTATCAGATGGCCCCTCCTCCTGTACCTCTAATTATTCAATTTCCCGTTAGTGTCGGTTCAGTGCATGATTTTGTGCACTCAACCGACACTTCTATAGTTCGTCCGAAAGGTTAACGTGTGTTGCCTGACTCTTAAGTGGGAGCGGAGGGAGTCGAACCCCCGACCCTCTGCTTGTAAGGCAGAAAAACCTATCTACTTTTTTGACAGACTGCTTATGGATTTGACTATCTGCTTAATTATGCCCGATTATTAGGGATGAGATAGTAAAGTGTAATTTGACCATAGAAAAATTGCAAGAAAATTGCAAGTTGCAGGCAGAGTATATGCAATAGAAATTATTGCATTACTCTTCTTTCTTCGGTATTATATCCCATTTGAGTTCGCAGCCGATAATTTCAGCGATCTTTTCGAGGTTTGATAGCTTGATGTCATCCAGTTTGAACCACAGACAACTGTTTGTCGAATCCGGAGAATACAACATCGTTACAAATTACTGGGGAA
>CAZYCJ010000173.1:0-1619 GCA_964645495.1 uncultured Muribaculaceae bacterium | reverse complement strand
CTCTTTCTTCTGCCAATCAATTGTACTGTTTTCGAGCTACTCCTATTGGTTCAGCGACCTTAACATTTTATTATAATTAGCGGAATCCATTTTAAAAAGATAGATTCCGCTAATTATCTTAATCGAAAAGTTGATCCAGCACCACTTCTGACTGTATTTCATCATAGTACATATTATGCTTAACTCCATAGGTTGTAACCATTGTAACATGAACGGCTTTCTTCGTCCCTGTCTCTCGTTCAAGGGCTGAAATCTTATTTCTTATATCTGCGTCATATTTCTTCTGAATAACGAATTCTTCAGATGCCCACTTCATCTCGCACACACTGATGACATTATCATCCCGATCAATTAATAAATCAATCTGAGCGCCCTTTGTATCTTTCTCTCCCTCTTCAGGAATATATCGCCATACATGTTCCGTAGTAGCAACAGCTGCTATACCTATTGCCTTCTTTATTTGGTTTATATGCTGAAGGCAAACTCTTTCGAAAGAAAAACCCAACCAACTCTTTATCGACTGAGATTTGAAGTTCTTAGTCCAGAAATCGTTTATACCGGCATTGGACTTTATATATTTGAAATAGAATATGGTGTAATTATCACACAGCTTATAAATAGCCTCTTTCTTACTTTTAGGGAATGCTCTCATCTTCATTATAAAGCCACACTCCTCAAGTTCTTCCAAACGATCTGAAAAAACGCCATTGTCTGCCTGAGCGGTATATTTGAGTAACTCTTGACGTGTCAAACCTGAAAGATGTTTTCCCAAAGTCACGACAATAGATTTGTATGCTTCAGGGTGCTTAAACAACGAATCATATAAATCATTAAATTCACCTTGAAGTTTAGCATCTTTATTAAAGAACAGTTGATCTATGTTCTGCACTGCTGAATATTGCTTGTCTAAAAGGCTCCAATATAAGGCAACTCCGCCCATCACCATATAAAGGTTCAAGATCTGATATCTGCTAAGTTTCAGACCTCTTTCCTTAGCATAAAGTTCACACTCTTTCAAAGTGAAAGGGGCAAGCGGTATTCTCACTGTAACTCTATTGTGTAACCCTCCTCTATTCTTAAATACCTTGTTTATTATCCACGATGTCGCAGATGCACATATAATCAATAGGACATCCTTTCTATTGCTTGCCCAATTATTCCAAAAATGCTCAAGCGCAGAAAGAAAGTTAGACTTTGGCGTATCCATCCACGCAGCCTCATCCAGAAAGATTATTTTCTTCTTTGACTTTGAGTCTTGAATAAGCACTTTCAACTGATTAAATGCTTCATGCCAAGTCTTTAGTTCTGGGCATGTCTTATAGCCAAAGTCTTGCAGTGAGGTTCTAAAAAGGCCTAATTGCCCTTTTAATGTTTCCTTGGCAGCACCAGCATGCTGAAAGGTGAAAGAGTATTCAAACGTCTCCCTTACTAAGAAGGTTTTTCCGATTCGTCGTCTTCCATACACAGCAACGAACTGGGAATATTCAGAATTATATGCCTCTCTAAGAGTCTTCTGTTCTTTGATCCTGCCTATCATATCTCACATGTATTTAGCCTGTCAAATATAATTATAATTAGCGGAATCTCCTAATTTTTGATAGATTCCGCTAATTATATTA
>CAZYCJ010000172.1:0-1620 GCA_964645495.1 uncultured Muribaculaceae bacterium | reverse complement strand
CGCAATGATATGGCACAAGGCGGGGTACGGAGCGGTGGCATTGAATATTGCAAAAATTAATCATATATTTGTAGATTATTTCGAAATGGGACAGTAACAAGTAAAAGATATAACGATATGGCAAGGAAATTAATAGTCGGAATCACTCAGGGAGACGGTAACGGCATCGGGTATGAGGTGATAATCAAGGCTTTGGCTGACGAGAGGATGCTGGATCTCTGTACCCCTGTTATCTACGGCTCGTCAAAGATCTTCGGCTTCTACAAGAAGCAGATCCATAATATCGAACAGATAAATACAAATGTGATATCATCGGCAAAGGACGTACACCAGAAAAGGGTGAATATCGTCAACTGCCTGCCTGAAAATGTCTTTGTGGAGCCTGGCCAGCCGACTCCGGAGTCAGCCAAATCTGCAATGACAGCCCTTGAAAGAGCCGTGCAGGACATCAAGGACGGATACATCGATGTGCTCGTCACAGCACCATTCAACAAAAGGGCAATGGCAGGAGAAGGTTTCGGCTACACCGGTCACACTGAATATCTTGAAAAGGAGTTCGGGGTGGATGAAGTGGCGATGATCATGGTATGCGACAGGCTTAAAGTCGGCGTGGTGACAGGACATATTCCTCTCAAGGATGTGTGTGCAAGCATCACCACTGAAAAGATCCTTAAGAAACTCCGTCTGATGAAGACTGCCCTCCAGAGAGATTTCGGCATAGATGCTCCTAAGATTGCGGTCCTCGGACTCAACCCACACTGCGGAGACGGCGGACTTCTCGGTGACGAGGAACAGCAGATCATTCTCCCTGCTGTGCAGGCTGCAAACGAAGAGGGTATAATGGCCTTCGGTCCATATTCGCCTGACGGCTTCTTCGGTCTGGGCAATTACAGCAAGTATGACGCGGTTCTCGCCATGTACCACGACCAGGGGCTGACTCCTTTCAAGGCCCTGGCCTTCGAAGACGGCGTCAACTACACAGCGGGCCTCCCGATTGTCAGAACATCTCCTGACCATGGCACTGCCTATGAGGTGGCAGGCCGCGACCTTGCAGATCCACGCTCGATGAAGGCTGCGATCTATACCGCGATGGACATATTCAACCGCAGGGCTGATTACGATGAACTTGTGGCTAACCGTATGACCATCAAGATGCCTGACACTGAGATCAAGCCTCGCGGAGGCAGAATCATCGAGTAATATGTTGCAGACGTCATTGCAGCGCCCGCCGATATTCCTGTATACAGACGGTGCATCCAGCGGCAATCCTGGCCCGGGAGGCTACGGGGTGGTCTTGAAGTGTGCGGGAAAAGTGAAGGAAATGTCAGAAGGTTTCAGCCTTACGACAAACAACAGGATGGAACTTCTGGCCGTGATAAAGGGGCTTGAGGCTATAAAATGGCAGAATGCCGAGGTGCATGTCTACAGCGATTCGTCTTATGTGGTCAATGCAATAAATAAAGGCTGGCTGGCTAACTGGCAGCGAAAGGGTTATGCGAAAGTGAAAAACCCCGACCTATGGATGAGGTTCGCAAGAGTCTACGCGTTGCATCGCGTGTCCTTCCATTGGATAAAGGGCCATGCCGGACATCCGGAAAACGAGAGATGTGACGCCCTTGC
>CAZYCJ010000171.1:0-1682 GCA_964645495.1 uncultured Muribaculaceae bacterium | reverse complement strand
ACGAACCTGTCGTGATCCCTGTAGTGATCAGCGACGGAGCCCGCCGACTCTAAAATATCATATATTTGGTGAAATTATAAAGAAATTAAGGAGTGTTTTACAATTTTGCAGTAGAATACTCCTTATGTTATGTATTGCGAATATATAAGGTCAGAATCTCCTAAAATACTTATTAATCTTCGGCATAAAAGATATCCATAGGTTTAGTGAAGTACTTCGTTGCTGTGTTATGCCTCTTTATCTTATTTTTCTTATTAGTTGGATTTTTCCAGAAATATTGACCATATTTGCTATGGCTAACGAGGCAATAATGAAACGTATCACACTATTATCTTTACTTATTCTGCTCATATTCACATCAATAGAAGGGGCAAATATTCCATCACATCCGCTGAATAAAAATCAGTCTTATCAGACTTTCAAGAACATTTCTTTGCCCGTTGACGCTAATCTGGTCAATACAATATTTCAGGATGATAGAGGTATGGTATGGCTGGGTACGAAGAGAGGACTTTACAGTTACAATGGGTTCGACCTGCATGAATATATTGATGAGACTTATCCTAATGGCAATCCTGTATTCTCTATAGTCCAGATATCGAATGATCATCTCTGCCTTGGAACAGACAAGGGAGTCAGGTGGTTCAATCTAAAAGATAAAACGATCGGATGTCCATACCAGACAGCGGAATTGTCCTTAGCTGTCAGGTCGTTAGCCTTATGTGATGATTATTTATGGATAGGCACTCGTGATTCAGGATTGAAAAGAATGTCCTTAAGTACAGGACGAGTAGAGACTATAGGACTGCAAGATGAGAATGAAACTACAATTTATTATCTCGAAGCGACTGAAGAAAAACTATTTATTGCTTCATATGAGCATTTAAGTTATTATGACAGCAACGATGGAGTCCGACAGGTTGTTGAACTGGGTAATTCTGAAAGGTTGATGGTGAACTCTCTGCTATGGGACAAGGAAATGGACTGTATCTGGGTCGGTACGGAAGGTTATTTATACAAGTATGACATCCAGACTCAGGAAGTCTATAGACAATCTTTTCTGACAGGAAACTCTTTCAAGTCTTTATCTTTGGATTCTGAAGGTAATCTTCTGATTGGTACAGATGCCGGACTGTTTGTCTATGATTTTTCTAATAACACCCATACACAGATTGTACATGATTCAAGGAATTCTCGTTCACTATGCAACAATATTATCTGGGACATTCTTTGTGATAAGAATCAAAATGTCTGGCTCGCT
Organism: uncultured Muribaculaceae bacterium; assembly: GCA_964645495.1. Taxonomy (GTDB): domain Bacteria; phylum Bacteroidota; class Bacteroidia; order Bacteroidales; family UBA932; genus Cryptobacteroides. The sequence goes on along the minus strand of CAZYCJ010000171.1, from coordinate 421 downwards.
ACAGATAGAGGCGTATCTCTTGCTCAGACAGATATCGGACAGCACTATATCCATCTTTCTGAAATAGTTCAATCCGGAGATGGAAATTTATTTACATCTCTGTTGATCGATTCAAATGGTGATTATTGGTTGGGAGGTGAAAATGGATTGATTCATATCAACGGAGCTGCACCCTATAAAGTTGAATGGTTTAGGCAAGATTCCGACGTATTTCCACTAAGGCATAACCGCATCCGTCATATATATGAGGATTCCTCAAATGATATATGGATAGCCTCAGATGGCGGGGTGGGAAGATATAATCGAGGAATCAGTAAGTTTGAGTTTTATCAGATACAGATAGAAGCATCCGGTAAAAATGCAAACTGGGCTTACTCAATATTAGAAGATAAATTTGGACGGATGTGGATAGCATCCTATA
>CAZYCJ010000170.1:0-1727 GCA_964645495.1 uncultured Muribaculaceae bacterium | reverse complement strand
AGAGTCCCGCCTTAAATGTTTTCACAACGGAATAATCCTTATTGTGAATTGCTTCGAAATTTCTGCAAAATTAACAGTCTGTTTTGAGAAAAGCAATAATATTCATAATTTTACGGAGTTACATACACATTTTTCTTATGTGCCTTACTTTTGCCCAAGAAGCAACTAACTTTGGCAGTAAATCAATTCAACCATGAAGAAAGTATTAGGACTCGACTTAGGAACAGCTTCTATCGGATGGGCGCTGGTGAATGAGGCTGAAAATAACGATGATATATTAAGAAATATTACATGGAAAAATATTCGAACGCCTAATAATCTAAAAGGAGTAGTCAAAGTCCGCATTAACCACATCGGTCATATTGTACACATAGGAGAATAATACATGAACGAGATAAAGATATTTCAAGACAAAAGAATCCGCACAGCATGGAATGATGCTGAGGAGCAATGGTATTTCTCTATTGAAGATGTCGTAGAGGTTCTTACAGATAGTGCTGATCCAAAACAGTACATCAAGCGCATACGGCATAGGGACCAAGAATTACATGCCAACTGGGGTACAATTTGTACCCAGGTTGAAATGGTTGCCAATGATGGAAAATACAGAAAAATCATGGCGGCAAACCTTAAAGCGATTTTTAGACTGATCCAGTCAATACCATCTCCCAAAGCCGAGCCATTCAAGCAGTGGTTGGCTCAGGTTGGATATGACCGTATACTGGAAATAGAAAACCCCGAACTTGCTCAGGAGAGAATGAAATCTCTTTACGAACAGAAGGGATATCCGAAAGATTGGATTGACAAGCGTCTTCGAGGAATAGCCATCCGTCAGAATCTGACGGATGAATGGAAAAGGCGCGGCATCACTGAAGAAAGGGAATATGCTATTCTCACTGCTGAAATAGCCCGGAAATCGAAAATAATGCCGAAACAATGACATTGGTATCAATGACAGCATATATCTTAGTTTCCATTGCGAACTTCTCTGATTATTGAGTTGATTTCATCCAGCGACATGCCTTGTAATCCGCTTTGAGCCGCATCTTCTCTCATTCTTTCAAATGCGGCCATTGCCTGGCTCCTGATTTCATATTCTGATCTTGCCTGAACTTCAAACGGGATCTTGCGTTCCCTAACCACCGCTTTCATGAACACCGTCAGTGCTGCGGTCGAAGTGAGGCCGAACTCATCGCATAGCGAATCAAATTTCTTTTTCAGCGAGTCATCGACTCTGAATGTAATAGATGTCTGTGCCATTTTTCATAATTTTGTCTTTGCAAATATAGTATATTGTAAATACAATGCAAACAACTTGCTATAATTTTAAATGACGATACACATCCTTCTATCTATATAACTTTGTTAAAATTTATGAGTCATTACATAAAGATTGTATCAGCACCTTGTGGTGATCTATATCAGTACTTATCCCTTCCGACCGGCATAGTCAAGAGTGCGGATTCAACTGTTGCATTTTTTGCAACAGCTCAAAAGAATGAAGACCGTCATACATGAGATTCCCGGTCGAGGCGGAGATGACGTTTGAATTCTTCGGCAAAGGTAGAGAAGAACGCGAGAATAGTTGCAAATTAAACTATAATAACTATATTTGCATCGTAATAGTTTAACATAAAACCACAGTGGAAGATATTTATACACTTTCCGACACCCGGTTAAGCAAGCGTATCGGTGAAAAATTAAAGGCAATCAGGCTGAAAAGAAAT
>CAZYCJ010000169.1:0-1733 GCA_964645495.1 uncultured Muribaculaceae bacterium | reverse complement strand
AGCGGTCCATAAAGGTATGCTTCTGTCATCCCATTTGAGACGACCTGAGTCATCAAGAATGTATAGGCGGTCACAGCGCTGAAACTTATGACCAGCACTGTCTTGCGCGAGACATACGGTTGCTACGCCCATACCTGCGCGGATGAATGGTGATTCCAGCCATCCGAGTTGTTTTCCGTATTGGACGACAAAAATGGATGTCAATATGAATACACTCCATACGACGAAGCCGAGCCAGTCTATTCCAGCCAGCGGAGCCTTTCCCTTCGGACGGAACGGTCTCATGAAAATCAGGATAAGCATGGCTGCTCCAAGGGTCAGGCAGATTGCGGCATTGTGGACATAATGCCAGCCGAAATCATATATGATATGTGTACTTATGATGTCGAACACATTGATGAATCCGAGTACGATCCAGAATACGAACGACAGAAAGACGGCGTAGTTGTATGTCGGGGTAATCTTTGGAAGAAGGTTCGCTATTCCTTTTAAAGTCCTCAAGACCTATTTTCTACCAAAGGGATTGTTCTAAAACAAAGAAAGCCAACTTACCGTTGATTGGGTAGGTTGGCTTTTTTTTGTCGATTCTATTCGGTCTCAGCGATCGATAAACATCTTCCTTGATTTATTCTATTCTGGGTTTACTCCTGTATTTGTACCATCTCCACCTGCTGCAATTGTCTCTCCATTCTCCCATTCCTCATCTGCTGTAATGTTAAAAGAGTTGCTTTGTGCTGATTCTTTTACTTCAAACTCAATTGTAGTCAAATGATTTCTTACAAATGTAATATCTTGTGATACTATAGGCGTACGTACTCCATCTTCTTTCACCCAAATGATATTTACAGCAATGTTTTCAGAATATTCATCTCTTGAATAAGCTGCTGATGTGTTATCGAAAGAAACAATCATATCACATTGAGCCCCGTCACTAGATTTTAAAGTCTTAGTAGGAGATTGATCAATCTGTATCTCTAAAGATCCACTTGTAAATTCTTTTGCGACAAACTTGGCACCAAAAGAAACACGTTTCATGCTAATAGAAACACTTCCTCCTTCTTCAGGTACGTATCCCTCTGTAATGCCATAAAAACGATCTACATCTGGTCTATTATATGTGTCCGATGGTCTACTCATGTATAGATAACCTTTTCCTAGATATCGAATATGTTCATCTGCTGAAAAGTAAAAACTATTACCTATAGCTGCCCATCCACTATTGACCAGACAAAATTTGTAAATCTTCTTTGATGCATCAACGATCATATCAGCAACGAACTTGTACTGGTAACCTTCCTTAAGATTGATTATCATATTATCTGTGCTATCAAAAAAGCCATATCCATAATATGAATAACTTGTCGAGCCAGCAGGGGCAGAATAAACCTGAATCTGGTACCAATCCTTTGCATCATCAGCTTTTGTCATAGGAGTGGTTGTAATGTTAGGAGATTCTCCAGTAAAGCCTAGTTTCACTTGAACATAGGTGTCTAGATTGTCTGGACTCAACGGTTTATCATTGCAGGAAATTACAGAAAATAATGCAATGATAGATAGGGCGCTTAGAATTTTCTTCATGGCACATAATCAATTGTGCTAACCAATTCCCAGATGAAAGCGGATATAAATAAAGGTGTGGGAACTTATTGTATTATCCTACATTCAGGTCTTCGCATAACCTTTGACACGGATAAAACAATAGCCCACACCAAAGGATATGTAAGAAGCCAATA
>CAZYCJ010000168.1:0-1784 GCA_964645495.1 uncultured Muribaculaceae bacterium | reverse complement strand
CCGGTTAAGCAAGCGTATCGGTGAAAAATTAAAGGCAATCAGGCTGAAAAGAAATATCACTCAGCAGAGTCTGGCTGAGGCCTCCTCAATTTCCTTGTCTTCTGTAAAGAAAATCGAAAATGGGAATATAGGTTCCTTCGACACCCTGCTTAGGGTATTGAGGACTCTTGGAATGCTTGAGTCCATCAGCGCACTTTTTGAAGAAGAGCAACTCAGTCCAAGCGAATACTATGAGATGGTAAACAAGACCAAGAAGCAGGTACGCAAGCGTGCAGCAGGCAAACTAAAGGTAAATAAGGAGGAATCAGAATGGTAGATGTTGCGAAAGTAAGGCTCTTCGGAATGGACATGGGAACATTCCGATGGGATGAATCTTATAACGTGGCAAGGTTTGAGTACGACAGAAACTTTGCCACTAAAGGGATAGAACCTTCCCCTATCATGATGCCGGTCCAGCAGGGAAGAATATATTCGTTTGGCAACCTGAACAGGGATACCTTCAACGGACTGCCCGGAATGCTGGCAGATTCCCTTCCGGACACTTATGGACGCGCACTGTTCGAACAATGGCTGGCATTGACAGGCAGGACATCGGGCAATCCGATCGAGACTCTGTGCTTCCTCGGACAGAGGTGCATGGGAGCCCTGGAATTCGAGCCTGCAACCGGTCCGGCTACAGATGAGAACATGAGATTCGAGATTGACTCTTTAGTAGATGTCGCAAGAGAGGCTCTATCAAAGAAGGAAGGATTCGGAGTCAATCTGGATACGGACAGGAAAGCCGCGATAGCGGAAATCCTCCGTCTCGGAACCTCTGCCGGAGGTCAGAGGGCAAAGGCCATAATAGCCTATAACAAAGAAACCGGAGAGGTACGATCGGGCCAGATCACCGCTCCAGATGGATTTGACTATTATCTGATCAAACTGGACGGAGTCAGTGCTGAAGCAGGATTCAAGGAAACGGAAAACTACGGACGCCTTGAATACTCGTTCTCTGAACTGGTCAAGAGATGCGGGATCGAAATGACCGAATGTTCACTGATCGAGGAAAACGGCAGAGCCCACTTCCTGACCAAGAGATTTGACAGGGATAACGGAAAGAAGATCCACATGCAGACACTATGCGGCCTCGCTCACTATGACTTCAGGCTTCAGAGAGGATATTCATACGATCAGGCATTCAACGTCATGAGAAGACTGCGTCTGCCGTATTCACAGGCTCAGGAGATGTACCGCCGAATGGTCTTCAACGTGGTCTTGCGGAACCAGGATGACCACACAAAGAACATATCGTTCCTGATGAATCCTGACGGCCAGTGGAGACTTGCTCCGGCATACGATATGGGATTCGCCTATAATCCGGCTGGAGCATGGACAAAGACGCACCAGATGTCAATCAACGGCAAGTTTGACGATCTGACAAGAAGGGATCTGCTGGAGTGCGCTTCCGCAAACAACATCAAGAATGCCCCGGAGATTATCGATCAGATATGTGAAATTGCCTCAGGATGGCCTGATCTCGCAAAGGACTGTGGAGTACCTCAAAGCATGATTGGCTCCATTGTTCCGCACCTTCGTATCAATCTATAAAAAGTTTTCCTATGTCCTGTCGGAAGAAGATTTCAAGTGACTGTGGCGATAGAGTTGCCAGGAGTTGTAGCAGTTGTGCCAGATGCTGTAGAGGCCGCCGACGATCGCAGTCTCCGGAGTCATGAAGGTGTAGCCCAGCCAGATGGCGAAGACTGTGTTCTTCTGCCCCAGCGACTGTCCGGCAGTGACCTTCC
>CAZYCJ010000167.1:0-1845 GCA_964645495.1 uncultured Muribaculaceae bacterium | reverse complement strand
ATTGAAACACTAAAGCAAATTTATGACCAAATCCGCAATTTTCATCTGCACTTTGCTTGCAGCAATAACTTTTTCATACGCACAGGAGGCGATACCTCCCATGACAGACATACCTGCCGGATATTATTGGATGGGTTCTTCAGGATGGGGACACGACTATGACGAGGCTCCCGTCCACAAGGTGAACATAACTTCCCCTTTCAGGATGAGTACGACAGAGATCACAAACGCCCAATACGAAATGTTCCGTCCTGAACACCGCGTTCTCAGGGATGCCGAAGGCTTTTCGTGCAAGGACAATGATGCCGTGGTGAATGTGTCACATGACGATGCCGTCGCGTATTGCAGATGGCTTTCCGGACAGACAGGAAGAAATTTCCGACTTCCTACAGAAGCCGAATGGGAATACGCATGTCGCGCTGGCACATACACCTTATATTACACCGGGGACGGACTCCCGGAGACAATGCAGAAGCATCAGAAGACCGAAAGGAACATGGTCGCCGTATCTCTTGAAACCGCACAATCCGAGCCTAACGGATTCGGCCTGTACGACATGCATGGAAATGTCGAGGAATGGTGTCTGGACTGGTACGGCACCTACCCTGCCGAGGAATTGACAGACCCTGCCGGCCCTGCAGAGGGTATCTACAGAGTCACCCGAGGAGGCAGCCACAACACTCCTCACGAATTCCTGCGCAGCGCAAACCGCTCTGCCGCCATCCCATCTGACAGACACAACCAGATCGGATTCAGGATTGTAGAAAGCGACGCCGTCCTTGCACATCATAATGGAGCAGAAGCCCCTTCTGATAAGATAAGCCAAAGAAAGGGGAAGTGGGCAAGACCTTCTGAAAAGGCACTCTGGACCGCTCCTGTCCCATATATCCACACTCCTGAAGCCGGCACTCCTTTCTACCGTCACAACCATCAGCCTGCGGTCACATGGTGCGACAATGGCGACCTTCTCGCCATCTGGTTCTAATGCGATGCTGAAAGCGGAAGAGAGATGGTTGTTCTCTGTTCGCGCCTGACGAAAGGCTCGAAAGAGTGGAGCAAGCCCCGGCTCTTCTTCAAGGTTACTGACAGAAACATGACAGGATGCTCACTCATGCACCTGCCGGACGGAAGGCTCATGCATGTAAACGGGGTCAGCAACGCAGGAGACTGGAAGGCCCTCGCAATGAGCGTCAGATTCAGTTCTGACAACGGAGCCACATGGACGGCTCCAGAACTTGTCAACGGGCACACAAAACGCCACCAGGTCATAGCAGGTCCGATCATGACATCAGAGGGCTCACTCATTCAGTGCTGCGATGCCGGCCCTGGCGGTCATGACGGAACGGCAGTACATATAAGCAAAGATAACGGAGCCACATGGACAGACCCGTGGGACGGCGCACCAATGCCTGAATTCAAGGAGGGAGGCACCGGAAGCACAATAGCGGGCATCCATGCCGGCCTCGTGGAACTGAGCGACGGTTCTCTCATGGCTCTCGGAAGAGGCAACAGCATCCTTGACAAGGACGGACGCAAATGCATGCCTATGAGCATATCAAAGGACGGAGGAAAGACATGGACCTACCACGCCACGGAGTTCACACCGATCGACGGAGGCCAGAGGCTCGTACTCATGAGACTGAATGAGGGTCCGCTACTTCTGGTGTCCTTCACCGACCATCCTCAGCGTACTCCCGAGGAGTTCAGAGGAATGGACTTCAAGGGAGAAAAAGGCTACGGAATGTTCGCCGCTGTCTCATATGACGACGGAAAGACCTGGCCAGTACGCAGACTCATGACCGACGGCATCGAAAGGATGCTCGACGGCGGCGCCTGGACCAAGCA
>CAZYCJ010000166.1:0-1878 GCA_964645495.1 uncultured Muribaculaceae bacterium | reverse complement strand
AAGGAATTATACGAGCAGATACAGGCGAAGAAGAGCATGCTTTGCGTGGGCCTGGATGTGGATTTCGACAAGATGCCCGAGCATGTGAAGGCATTGGCCAGAAGTGGTGAACTTGCCATCAAAGGCGAACTTTACAAAGGAAAGGCAAGGTCGATCATCGAGTTCAACAAGGCAATTGTGGATGCAACCGCCGCTCATTGCGTAGCCTACAAGCCTAATCTTGCATTCTATGAGTGCTACGGCATCGACGGACTCCGTGCCCTTGACGCGACAGTGGACTATATCCGCAGCAAATATCCTGAAATCTTCCTTATCGCCGATGCGAAGAGGGGAGACATCGGAAACACAGCGAAGATGTATGCCAAGGCCTTCTTCGAGGAGATGGACTTCGATGCTGTGACCATCGCTCCATACATGGGTGCTGACAGCGTCACCCCATTCCTTGAATATAAGGACAAATGGGCCATCGTTCTTGCTTTGACATCAAATGCCTCCGCATACCAGTTCCAGACTGCGCAGAAGGATGGCAGACCTCTTTATCAGGCAGTGATGGAAGAGATGATGGAAATCTCGACTCCGGACAATATGATGTTCGTCGTAGGAGCCACAAAGGCCGACAAACTGGAAGAACTCCGCAGTTTCTGTCCTGACAACTTCTTCCTCGTGCCAGGCGTCGGCGCTCAGGGCGGTTCGGCAGAAGAAGTGATCGCTCATGGAGCAAACGATCACGGCGGACTTCTCATCAACTCCTCACGCGGAATCCTTTTCGCCGACAGTACGGAGAACTACGCGAAAGTCGCAGCAGAAGTCGCAGCCAAGACCGCAAATCTCTAACAAGATAGTTTATTATGGACAAGGTTACGGAAAACCCTTTAAAAAACCGGGAAAGCAGCGAGATGCTGCTGGTTGTTGTCGCAGCGCTCTTTGTGACTGCCTATCTGGTGTCGAACATAATGGCCGTAAAGGTCATCGGTCTTTTCGATGTCCTGTTTTTTGATGCCGGTACGATCACTTTCCCGTTTGCTTATATGCTTGGAGATGTCCTTACTGAGATATGGGGATATCGTACGGCTAAGAAAGTCATACTGCTGACATTCGTATGCAACATCATCATGGTCATTTGCACGCAGGTGGGAGTCTGGCTTCCGTCTCCGGACTATCTGGACGTCACGGCTCAGTCCTATAATGCCATATTCACATATGTGCCGAGGATAGTCATCGCCTCCCTGACAGGCTTTCTTCTCGGGGAACTTTCGAATGCATGGCTGATGGAGAAGATCAGGATGAAGATGGGCGAGGGCCGGCTCTGGGTAAGGACAATAGGCAGTTCACTTGTGGCCTGTCTGTTTGATACTGTGCCGTTCGTGCTGATCGCTTTTGCCGGCACTCTGTCGACCCGCGACATATTGCTGATGATCGCCCTGCAGTACTTCATGAAGACGGGCATCGAGGCCTTCTTCGGCACTCCTTTGGCCTACGCCCTCATCGCGATGCTGAAGAAGAAAGCCAGATAGTCACTTTAAATATTTCTGCGTCCTCTGCGGATTCTGATCATTGAGCATAGTGTCATGCAGATTACTGCTGCTCCCAGCATTGTCGTGTATCCGTACAATTCTCTGATGGTCAGTTCCAGATCCGGTCTCAGATTCATGAGGCCGGTCATTCCTGTGGAGAGAAGGGCATCACCGATCGGCCCTCCTATACCTGTACGGACGAATCCCAGAAGAAAGAGAGTCTGGAAGTAATATTGGAAGTTGGCAGTAGCCTGAGCATATACAGTCAGTACGATGAACACTCCGACATGACCGAATCCTGCGAGAATCAGCGGTCCATAAAGGTATGCTTCTGTCATCCCATTTGAGACGACCTGAGTCATCA
>CAZYCJ010000165.1:0-1880 GCA_964645495.1 uncultured Muribaculaceae bacterium | reverse complement strand
CACTATTATTATTAGATTTGCATGGAAACATAAATCATAGGGATATGAAAAGGAATATAAGAAACATCATTGCAGCATTTGCAGCAGTATTATGCATTTCAGCATGCGGAAATGCCGGTGCGAAAGACAGGAAGAACAAGGACGCAGAGACAAAGAATGTCATCGTACTGGATGCTGAACAGTTCAACGCCAAGGTATACGATCTCTCGAAGGAAGATCTTGCATATCTTGGAGACAAGCCTGCCGTGGTCGATTTCTACGCGACCTGGTGCGGCCCTTGCCAGAAGATAGGTCCGATACTCGAAGAAGTTGCAGGGGAATACAAAGACCGCATCGTCATATACAAGATTGATGTGGACAAGGCTGGTAAAGTCGCACGGGCATTCAATGTAAGTTCCATCCCCGCAATCCTTTACATACCTGCGGACGGCAAGGAACCTGTAATGACCATAGGTGCCAGAGACAAATCTATATTCAAAAAGGAAATTGACACAATACTCTTAGGAAAATAAAGTCAGGCCGGTATGTACCAGCCTGACTCTGAGCCACCTATGGGATTCGAACCCACGACCTTCGCGTTACGAATGCGATGCTCTACCGACTAAGCTAAAGTGGCAACGGAACTCCTTTGCATTTCAAATTCACAAAGGGACTGCAAATATAGATAATTTTAAATAAATTTGTATGTTTTAGTGAAAGAATCAATAAGGGAAAACAATGGAAAGGATTTCAGCAGACATCATAATCATAGGAGGCGGTGCAGCAGGACTCATGGCTGCCGCAGGTGCAGCGCAGACTTTCAAGGACTCGGGATATGAAGGAAAGGTACTTGTACTGGAAAAGATGGCCCGTCCCGGCCGCAAGATAATGATTACAGGCAAAGGCCGTTGCAATTTCACAAATCTCAAGCAATGGAATGAGTTTTCAGGCCACATCCATCCCAAGCCGAACTTCCTGAAACCATCCTTCTACAACCTGACCTCGGAAAAGACCATGGAATTCTTTGAAAGACATGGGCTTGAATCAATCGTCGAAAGAGGTGACAGAGTTTTTCCTGTCTCCCATCTCGCATCAGATGTCGTGGACACCTTAGTCAGGGCCGCTACCGATGCCGGCGCTGAAATACTCTGCAACAAGACCGTCAGCCATCTCGCGCACTCTCTCCGCCACCCTGAGATAAGCGAAGAATCTTTCACCCTTACCTGTACAGACAGCACCCGCTTCACCTGCCGCAGACTCATCATCTGCACCGGAGGACTTTCCTACCCCAAGACCGGGTCGACAGGTGACGGATACGGATGGGCCAAAGAAACCGGGCATGAAATCAGGCCTCTGTTCCCTTCACTTACCGCCATTGTTCCGAAAGGATATAAGGACTCCGTCACGGCCAAAGGCCACATCGACAGAAGCGAACCATTGTCCGAACTTGGCAAAATGCTCTACGGCAATCAATTGAAGAATGTCGCGATATCACTGATAGTGGACGGAAACGAGGCACAGTATGAATTCGGAGACATGGACTTCACGGACGGAGGTCTGGAAGGACCTCTTGGATTCAAGATAAGCAGAAGATGCGTCAACGCCATCATCAACGGCTCGAAAGTCCAGGTAGTGGCAGACCTTAAGCCTGCCGTGGACATCGAAGACATCACCGTCAGGATCAACACCCTCTGGAACGAAATATCCAAAGACAAGAGAAACAAGCAGAAACTGTACAAGGACAGATTCAGGATCCTTCTTGCCAAGGTTCTGCCGCAATCCCTGATCCCAGCCTTTGTCAGACTCCACCCGAGTCTGGACCACAAGACTCTCCCTAAGACTCTCAAGGAATGGAAGATGGAAATCGCGGGCTATGTAGGATATGAAAGATGCGTAGTCAC
>CAZYCJ010000164.1:0-1959 GCA_964645495.1 uncultured Muribaculaceae bacterium | reverse complement strand
GGGAGGGGTTCCGGTCTAAGTTTTAAAGGTTATATTTGCGTGAAAGCATATTCGACAGCACTATGAAAAAGAACTTACTTACAGGCCTCGCAACGGTCTTCGCACTATGTCTTTCCTTTTCTGCACACGCTCAGCAGCCGTCGCAGAGTTGGAATCCGGACAAAGGAACCCACTACATCAACCCGGTGCTGAATGCGGATTATTCCGACCCTGACGTATGCCGCGTAGGAGACGATTTCTATATGACCTCGTCTTCGTTCTCGTCGTTCCCGGGGCTGCAGATCCTGCATTCCACCGACCTTGTTAACTGGGAGATCATCGGTGCGGCACTCACGGATTATCCGGGACCGCTCTGGAGCGACGAAAGATCATGGGAGACACTGGGACAAGACTTGGGCGCCCCTTCGGACTGTCCTCCGGGAGCAAAGGAATGGCGCACCGTTCCTCAGCACGGGAATGCCGTATGGGCCCCTGCAATCAGATACCACAACGGAGAGTTCTACATCTACTGCGGCGACCCTGACAGGGGCATCTTCATGGTGAAGACCTCCGACCCTCGCGGGAGGTGGGAGGATCCTGTATGGGTGGTGAAGGCAAAAGGATTCATCGACCCATGCCCGTTCTGGGACGAGGACGGAAAGGCCTACCTCTCGCATGGATGCGCAGGAAGCCGTGCCGGTCATAAGAGCGTCCTCTTCGTTGCGGAGATGTCTGCCGACGGCACCCGCCTGCTCGAACGCAGCCGCATCGTATATGACGGCCACGAGACACAGCCTACAATCGAAGGAACCAAGTTCTACAAGAAGGACAGATTCTATTACATATTCTCCCCTGCCGGAGGCGTGCCTACAGGATGGCAGGTGGTTCTTCGCGCCGAAAGCCCTTACGGCCCATATGAGGAAAGAGTCGTGATGGCTCAGGGAAAATCACCGGTGAACGGCCCTCATCAGGGCGCATGGGTGGACACTCCTGCCGGCGAGCATTGGTTCCTGCATTTCCAGGACAAGGACGCATACGGCCGAGTAGTACACCTCCAGCCGATGACTTGGACAGATGAAGGCTGGCCTGTTATCGGAGAGGACAAGGACGGAGACGAGGTAGGCGAGCCTGTAATGAAATACCGCAAGCCCTCTCTTAAAAGTTCAGGCGTGTTCCAGCCTTCGGAAAGCGACGATTTCAATTCGGTTGACCTCGGCCTGCAATGGCAGTGGCATGGAGTTCCATCACCATATTGGTACTACCTGAATCCGGCAGCCCGTGAGACCCATACCAACGGCCTCGGTGCCCTCAGGCTCTACTCTGTAGATCAGCCGACCAGATGGAAGAACCTCGGAGACTCCCCTAACCTTCTGCTTCAGAAGACTCCGGCGGATAAGTTCACCGTGACTGCAAAAGTCCGTTTCATCCCTAATCCGCAACTCGCCGAACGCAACGAATCATGCGGTCTCGTACTGATGGGACTTGACTATGCCGCTCTGAAAATGACCGATACCCATGACGGGGTCGTGCTTCAGTATGTGGAATGCGCAGGTGCCCTCAACGGCTCCGAGGAGAAGGTTCTTGCGGAGGTGGCATTGGAATCTGCACCTCTGCCGATGCCTTATTCAAACAAGTACATATCGACGACAGTACCTCCGGTGAAGCCTCTGGAGTATCTTGCAACAGATGTATTCCTCCGTCTGAAAGTGGCTCCGCGCGAGCGCAAGGGCAATGTTCCCGAACTCACCGCGACCTTCTGGTATAGCGTCGACGGAAAGGAGTGGAAGCAGATGAAGGATCCTTCTGAGTCCGGCAAGGATGCCGCATTCATCGGGAGACCTGGCAAATGGATCGGCGCCAAGTTCGGCTTCTTCTGCAACCGCTTTGCCAAGAAGAACGACAGCGGCTGGATGCAGGTCGACTGGGTCCGCGTGACAGAATAGCCCCACTCTGGGCATTAAAACCGACAGACGGATATGG
>CAZYCJ010000163.1:0-1979 GCA_964645495.1 uncultured Muribaculaceae bacterium | reverse complement strand
TGTGAGATATAGACCATATAGAACGGATGCAGTCTGTTCTTCTTGTCAATGTTCACATCATTCATCCTGTTCTTCAGCACATAGACCACTCCCGGCTTCGTCTTGTCATTAGCCTCAACCACGGCGTGAAGTCCGTATGGAGTCATCTCCGTATCCTTGTGGGACTTCATATATTCAAGCAGGTCGAGACGGAACTCATTCAGTCCGAGGTCCATAATTGAGACTCCTGTATTCATCTCCTCTATGTCCACGACCTCTTCCTGAAGCCTCTTGAGTTGTGCCTTTCTATATTCCAGATCACCCTGTTCCTCCGGTGAGATAGGATTATCATCTCCCGTTGAAGTCATCACAGACACCTTCATCCTCGCTTCCACACGACCCTTCAAGTCGATATAATCGTCAAGTGTCATATCCAGCCAGTAGTTCACCAACTGAATGACATTGTTCTTGGAACCGATACGGTCCACTCGTCCGAAACGCTGGATAATACGAACCGGATTCCAGTGGATGTCATAATTCAAAAGCCAATCACAATCCTGCAGGTTCTGACCCTCACTGATACAGTCCGTAGCAATCAGCACATCAATGTCTTCCTTGATATGAGGATATATCGTGGCTTTCTCCTTAGAAATTGGCGAGAACAGCGTCAAGACCTTATTGAAATCCAGTTTCTCTTTAAGTTTAAGGGTACTTCTTGCCTCCACATCTCCTGTAACCAAAGCCACATTCAGCCCATAATCATCCTTGATTTTCTGAGCCAGACATTCATACAGGTAAAGTGCTGTATCAGAAAAGGCTGTAAAGATTATCGCCTTTCTGTTACCATCATTGATCGGATTGGTAAACTTATGGTCAAGGTCTGCCATCAACTGCTGCAACTTGCTGTCGTGTTCAGGTGTAATATCTGCCAACATAAACAGAATCAATCGCAGAGTCTCAAGATCTTCGGAAAGATATTTACGCCACGAGACATAATCCATATCATCCAGAAGAATCTTGTTCTTCTTGGTTCCGATGAACATATCATTATCCTGATCATCAATATCCCAGTCGTGTACGATTGCTTCCTCTACTGTAAGTTCCGACTCCCTCTTGTCTATTCTTTCAACTGTAGCAGCAATCACCTTTTCTATTCTCTGCAGGGTGAGACGGAAGGAGTTGACCGAACTCTCCAGACGCTTGAGCATATTGATACTCATCAGCCGTCTGATACCCATTTCTCGTCCTGCAAGAGTCAGACGGTGCCCCATATCGTCATCCACATCCACATACTTGTGCAAAGCACTCGCGAGGATAAAAGCGGATGGGGTATATATCGCAAGATTCAGCTTCTGCAACTGCTCATATATCTCATTGTAATTGATTGCCTTCGGAAGATCAGTGAGACTCGGACGACGTGAGATAGGCTGAAGCCTTGTCGGAAACTTGCCAATTGCCTCTGTATTATAATAAGCCTCAATATGTTTCCTGCTTCGGGCAATAGTCACAGAATCCAATACCTCAAAGAAATCGAAGTCCAGCATACCAAGAAGTACTTCCGTGGTACGCTGTTCATTCGGCATCTTTGACCAAACATTATAAGCCCTTTGTGCCTGTCTGAATATCTCATCAATTGAATTTTCTGTATTCAGAAGTCCGTCTATGTTGTCAGTTTCACCTTCGTATGCGAGTTGCAACTGATTCTTAAGGTCATTGAATCGGTTGTTCACAGGAGTTGCTGACAACATCAGTACCTTTGTCTTCACACCTGCCTTGATGACCTTGTTCATCAACTGTAGATAACGGTTCTCCTTCGGATTCTCATCATCTCCGGACACCTTACCGCCATTACGGAAATTGTGCGACTCATCAATGACCACAAGATCATAATTACCCCAATTGATATGTGTCAGATCCAGTCCATTTGTCTGACCGCCTTTTCTTGACAAATCCGAATGGAAAAGGATGTCATATCTGAGCCTGTCCTTGGCAATCGGATT
>CAZYCJ010000162.1:0-2013 GCA_964645495.1 uncultured Muribaculaceae bacterium | reverse complement strand
AGGCAAACAGGACACTCAAGTCTCTCTCTGACTCACTCAAGGGTAAGCAGGGACGCTTCCGTCAGAACCTCCTCGGTAAGCGTGTGGACTATTCTGCACGTTCGGTAATCGTCGTTGGTCCTGAACTTAAGATGCATGAGTGCGGTCTGCCTAAATTCATGGCGGCAGAACTTTACAAGCCGTTCATCATCAGGAAACTGATCGAGCGCGGCATCGTAAAGACCGTGAAGTCTGCAAAGAAGATCGTGGACAGGAAGGACGCAGTGATCTGGGATATCCTCGAGAACGTGATGAAAGGTCATCCGGTGCTTCTGAACCGTGCCCCTACACTTCACCGTCTCGGTATCCAGGCATTCCAGCCTAAGATGATCGAGGGTAAGGCAATCCAGCTCCACCCGCTCGCATGTACTGCGTTCAACGCCGACTTCGACGGTGACCAGATGGCGGTTCACCTTCCGCTCGGAAACGCTGCGATCCTCGAGGCACAGCTCCTCATGCTCGGATCTCACAACATCCTCAACCCTGCCAACGGTACACCTATCACCGTCCCTTCACAGGACATGGTGCTCGGTCTGTACTACATCACAAAAGCAAGGCCGGGCGTAAAGGGAACAGGCATGTCGTTCTATGGTCCGGAGGAAGTGATCATCGCCCTCAACGAGAAGGCGATCGACATCCACGCATCGATCAATGTAAGGCTTCCTAAGAACAAGCTCAACCCTGAGGAAGGAACCTACATGCTCGAGACCACTCCGGGAAGGATCATCGTGAACCAGCTCGTACCTGAGGAGGTTCCATACATCAATGATGTCCTCGGAAAGAAGTCACTCAGAAAGATCATCTCAAATGTGATCAAATATACAGGCGTCGCACGTACCGCACAGTTCCTTGACGACATCAAGGATCTCGGATACACAATGGCGTTCAAGGGAGGTCTCTCGTTCAACCTCGGAGACGTGATCATCCCAGAAGAGAAGAAGTCCCTCATCGAGGACGGCTACAACACAGTCGAGTCGATCAAGGCCAACTTCGCAATGGGTTTCATCACAAACAACGAGCGTTACAACAAGGTGATCGACCTCTGGTCATCAATCGACAACCAGATCACAGGCATCGTCGAGAAGCAGATCTCAAGCGATCAGCAGGGCTTCAACCCTGTATACATGATGCTCGACTCAGGAGCCCGTGGTTCGACAGCACAGATCAAGCAGCTCTGCGGTATGCGTGGATTGATGGCTAAGCCTCAGAAGTCCGGCGGACAGGGAGCGGAGATCATCGAGAACCCGATCATCTCGAACCTCAAGGAGGGTATGTCGGTGCTCGAGTACTTCATCTCTACCCACGGTGCCCGTAAGGGTCTTGCCGATACAGCCCTCAAGACAGCCGATGCGGGTTACCTTACCCGTCGTCTTGTGGACGTATCACACGACGTGATCATCAACGAGGAGGACTGCGGCACACTACGCGGACTCATCGCTACAGCGATCAAGAGCAAAGACGAAATCGTGGAGTCTCTCGGCGAGCGTATCCTCGGCCGTACATCGGTTCACGACGTGTTCAACCCGCTCACAGGAGAACTCATCATCCCTGCAGGCGAGGAGATCACAGAGGATATCGCAAACCTCATCGAGTCACTTCCTATCGAGCAGGTGGAGATCCGCTCGGTACTCACCTGCGAATCACGCAAGGGAGTCTGCGCGAAGTGCTACGGACGTAACCTCGCATCAGGCCGCATGGTCGAGAAGGGAGAGGTTGTCGGCGTGATCGCCGCACAGTCCATCGGTGAGCCTGGTACCCAGCTGACACTCCGTACATTCCACGTCGGAGGTACAGCATCAAGTACCGCTTCAGAGAACGCGATTACATCTAAATACAACGGTAAACTCGAATTCGAGGAACTCAGGACCATCGAAAGAGTCAGTGAGGACGGAGTACAGAATGTCGTTGTCAGCCGTACCACTGAGGTGCGCATCGTAGACGAGAACACAGGCATCACATACTCACAGTATGACG
>CAZYCJ010000161.1:0-2053 GCA_964645495.1 uncultured Muribaculaceae bacterium | reverse complement strand
AACTTGTAGACTACGCTGTGAAGGAAGGCCGCGAGACTCGCGAAGGTCTCAAGTGCGGTATCTGCGGCGAGCACGGTGGCGACCCTGCATCAGTTGAGTTCTGCTACAAGATCGGTCTCAACTATGTATCATGCTCTCCGTTCCGAGTTCCGATCGCACGTCTTGCTGCGGCGCAGGCTGCAATCAAGGCTGCAAAGTAAACCGTCAGAACCATTAATATCTGAATATGAGCCTGCCACATGACGGCAGGCTCTTTTTGTGTTTTCCCTATTTATGATTAACTTTGTGATTTTTATAGCAATAATCACAAACTTTCAAACATATGAAAACACTTAGATTTCTGATTGTGCTTATGACGGCCATTGCCGTAATGACCGCTACTTCATGCGATCCGGCAGGCAACGACGATAACAAAGAGAACGAAGGAAATAAAGAGGATGAGAATCCGGAAGAAGGAGAGAAGCCAAAGGAAACGCAGTTCAAGATAAAGGTATACGACATAACATCGGTTTCCGCAACTGTCGAAGTGGAACCGGTAGACACCGAGGCACCTTATTATACAGACATACTCAGTGCCGGCGATTTCAGCCAGACTATTGAATATGGTTTTGATGATTACATGAAATGGCTGCTGGAACATCTGTCGGAAAAGCACGGCAAGACCAGAAACGAAGTCATAGAAATGATTTCATCATATGGGAATGACGGTTTCATCACGACCACACTGGATCCCGAAACGGAATACTATGCAGTAGCGGTCGGAATCGACGAAAATGGGATGACAACCACTGATGTCGTCTATGAAAAGTTCTCGACTTCTAAGGCAGAAGTATCGGAGAACGCATTCGGAATAAACGTCTCCAACATCACGACAAGTTCAGCAACAATAAACGTAACCACAGAAAATCCAGACCCTTACATTGTAGTCATAGAACCATCACCATGCATAGAAGGGCTTGAAGGTAAAGAACTTGCCGACTACATCATTCAGAATCACATAGCCTGGGGAGGCCTGGAACAAATGACCTGTTCATCAGACACAAGCATAGAACATACAGGCAAATCAGGCTGGGAATATGACGTGATTGTATTCGGATATTCAGAAGGCACAGTAACAACAGAGGTTTTGAAAACTCCTTTCACCATGAGCGAAGGAGGTGACCCAGAAGCATGTACATTTTCATTCGGAAGCAAATTCGGAGAATTCGACATGCATCTGGAGGCGACTCCATCCGACAATTCTGTTGTTTATGTAGGAAACCTGATAAGGAAAAACGACCTTGAATCTCTGATCGCCGCAAACGGTTCCCTTGAATCGGCGCTTACAGAGAATCTGGAATCCATGATAGAAGAACTGATTGCCGACTGTGGAACAAGAGCACGGGTGATAGACCTGATCACAGTAATGGGTCCTTTGGATTACAGTCTCAAGTACACATACGAGACCGAATATATTCAGTGGGTCGTTGCCATCGACCAGAACGGAAACACCACTGCACCTTTTGTCTGCAGCGACCCATTCACCTCACCCGCAGAAAACCTATCGGATGCCACGCTGACCATAAAGGAATGCAAATGGTTCGACGGAGCAGAATTGGCAAAGGTATTTCCAGAATACAAGATGTTTGAAGATTATGCCGTCGTCGATCTGACTGTAGATGCGTCGGAAGAGGCTGAAACATGGATTTCATACATCGCCTTGGAAGACCTGACGGACAGAACTCGCGAAGTAATAATAAAGAACCTTAACAATGCCCCTACCCAACCTGGCCTCAAGCGACAGTTGATCCCTGCATTCTGGGGTACAAATACAGTAATGGGTGTAGCTCAGGATGCTGCAGGAGTGTATGGACCACTCCTTCTGGAAGTCCTTGAAATCACAAAAGAAACAGCATCGGACATCTCCGAATTCAAGAAATAACCTAAAACAGACCTGAACCTATGTCTGAAAACACTGAAAAAAATGGTCTGGCAGGACTTGTGACTCCGGGTATGGCCAAGGACAGGACTGATTATCTTCTGAATGTCGAGGAGGTCCTGGGCCCGAAACTCA
>CAZYCJ010000160.1:0-2053 GCA_964645495.1 uncultured Muribaculaceae bacterium | reverse complement strand
AAAAAAACGGTTTTTACACCAAATTTGTATAGACGTTTCATGACACATTTAAAACAAGTGGTTATGAAACGTCTTAACATTTTTATCGGAGCCACGGCTCTTGCTGCGTTATTCTTGACTGCAGCCATCAACGTAAACGCCCAGGAAAACGGCAACAGGGATGAATTCGGCAACATTGTCCGTGGTCCTTATGAAACAAACAGATTCGGCGACAACTGGTTCATCGGCGCCGGAGGAGGCGTCAATTTCTTCATCGAGGACGGATTCGGTGCCAAGGTTGCCCCAAGCCTCGACGTCAATCTCGGCAAATGGTTCACACCGTCCATCGGAATGAGAGTCGGTTACCAGGGCCTCAACTCACGGGTCAGCGACGGAGACATTATCCAGAAGTTCGGATACATGTATATACATGGCGATTTTCTGTGGAATATCTCAAATGCTCTCAGCGGATACAAGGAAACCAGATTCTGGAACTTCGTGCCTTACCTCCACGCAGGTTTCTACAGATCTGACGGCATCGAAAATGTGGATGTGACAGACAATGAATTCGCTGCCGGCGGAGGACTTCTCCACAACCTCCGTCTCACTGACAGACTTGACCTTATCGTGGACATGCGCGCAACAGTGGTAAGCGGCAGTGTACATGGTTCAGCAGGAGTGGCTGTGGTACCATCCGTGACTATGGGCATGGCAGTCGATCTCGGATGGCCGAACTTCGTCAGGACTTCCACCATCCTCGGAGCCGTTGAGGCAGCAAATCTGGAAAAAGTGGCCATTGTGGAGACTGCCATGGTAGCACTTGAGGCAGCAAACGCCGCCCTTGAAGCGGAAAACACCGATCTCCAGAAGACCAACAGCAACCTGAAGAAACAGATCAGCGACCTGCAGAAGATGGAGACGGTCGAGAGCGAGATGATCGACGGTCTCAGTCCTATGACCGTGTATTTCCAGATCGGAAAGGCAGTCCTGGATGAGAAGGAACTTCAACACCTGGACTATTTTGCCTCCAAGGTTCTCGACAAAGTAACTGACGGCACCAAGATTACCGTCACAGTGATGGGAACCGCAGACAGCAACACAGGCACTCAGTCAAGAAACAAGTTCCTGAGCGCGGCTCGTGGAAAATACGTTATGGATCTCCTTAAGGATAAATACGGAATCAGTCCGGACCAGATGAATGTCAGATCAGAAGTGATCAATGCAAAGTCAAAGCCCGAACTCAGCAGGTCGGTCGTGATTTCATTCTGACACAATGGAATTTAACTTCCGAAGGAATCAATGCACATTTTTATTAAATTCCTCCGAAAAATATGGTATTTTTAATAATTTATACTACCTTTGCATTTATGTATAAGTATAGGCACATGCATAAAGTTCAGAATCAAGTATTACTAAAATAAGTTTAATTATCAGTAGTTATGAAAACAGTAAAATTCTTTTTCGGAGCATTGGCTCTTGCTGTTGTTTCAATGGTTGCTGCTCCTGCAGCACAGGCTCAGGAGAACAAGGATGAGAACGGAAAGACCATCCGTCACCCTTACCTCACCAACGGACTTTGGGACAACTGGTTCATCAGCGCTGGTGCTGGCATGAACTTCTTCCATGACGACTCAGAGTGGGCTAACGGCTTCGCTCTTGACGTTAACGTCGGAAAGTGGGTCACTCCATGTGTAGGAGTACGCGTTGGTTTCAATGGCCTTAAGGGCATGGACAACAAGTACGGATACATCCACGGTGATGTTATGTGGAACATCTCTAACGCCATTGGCGGATACAAGGAGTCTCGTTTCTGGGATTTCGTTCCATATGCACACGCAGGACTCATGATTGACAACCCTGTAGCAGGTAAAGAAATCGCTGCCGGTGCCGGTCTCCTCAACGTGCTTCGCCTCGCAAAGAGACTTGACCTCACTCTCGACGTTCGTGGAACTGCTTACCGCCGTCAGGGACCTGCATGCTTCCTCACTACTACTCTCGGCCTTTCAGTTAACCTCGGCAGAACTGACTGGACTCGTGCATCTGAGTACCACAACCCTGCTGATCAGGACAAGAT
>CAZYCJ010000159.1:0-2075 GCA_964645495.1 uncultured Muribaculaceae bacterium | reverse complement strand
ACTGAATTTAACTTAAGAGGACTTAACCCCTGTCCAAACAAAGGGGAACATTATAGAACGAAATAGTTGACTTTGGCTTTCTGGCTGCAAAGGTGGCCACAATAGGCGACGAGAAAGCCAAAATGGCAGTTGATGGAGCTTCGCTGGCCTATAATGTCGCGCAGATAAATAGATTCCGGTCGATGATGTCGGAACTATATCAGATCAGCAATTATGTCACTTTTAATGCACAGATGAGAGGATATTGTACCAAGCAGGAGTATGATCTGGTGGTAGAATGTCAGCGTCATATCAGTGAATGTCAGGACCAGATAAATAAGCATGGCATAATGACAATGATTGACGGGGCATCGTTGCTGGTCGGTATTATAAATACAATTAATAGAAAGTAGGGTGATAGATGTAAAGACAATAATATATGGAGCAAAACAAAATCATATTATATCAGGACGACAACGAGATCACTCGTGTGGCGGTGAGGTTCGCGGATGAGGATTTGTGGCTGACACAGAATCAGTTAGCGGAGATTTATTGTACTACTCAACAGAACATTGCATCGCATATCGCAAATATTTATAAAGATGAAGAACTTTCGGAGGGAACTCACAAGAAATTCTTGTTAGTTCAAACTGAGGGTACTCGTCAAGTGAAGCGTAATATAGATCATTACAATCTTGACATGATTATAGCTCTTGGCTATCGTGTTCAGTCCCAGGTCGCTGTGCGTTTCCGTAGATGGGCTACGCAAAGGCTCCATGAATATATTCAGAAGGGCTTTGCGATGGATGATGAGAGGCTGAAGCAGGGCGGAAACCGGTATTTCCGTGAGCTGTTGCAGCGTATCAGAGATATCCGCAGCAGTGAGCGTAACTTCTATCAGCAGGTGACTGACATATATGCGACTGCTGTCGATTATGATCCTCGTAGCGATATGACGAAGACTTTCTTTGCAACCGTGCAGAATAAACTGCACTATGCCGTGCATGAGAATACGGCTGCGGAGGTAATATATAATCGTGTGGATAATGAGAAGCCGTTCGTGGGGATGACCAACTTTAAGGGTAACTATGTGACGAAGGATGATGTGAAGATAGCGAAGAACTATCTCTCGGAGTTGGAACTTCAACGGCTCAATCTTCTTGTGTCCGGATTCTTGGATTTTGCGGAGTTCCAGGCTTTGGAGATGAATCCTATGACGATGAAGGATTGGATTGAGGCTCTGGACAGTCAGATTGTCGCTCATAAGAGAAAGGTTCTGATCGGGAAAGGGACAGTTTCTCACAAACAGGCCATAGAAAAGGCAGAGCAGGAGTTCGAGATCTATCGTCAGCGTGAGATGGAAATGCTCGAAAGTGACTTTGACCGCGAGATTAAGAAATTGAAGGAAAAGAACTAATGCTAGTCACATTACCGGAATAAACAGAAGGAATACTATGCATAATATTGTAAAATTATTGGCAGACACCATACTAGTGGACTTGTTTCAAAAGAACTCAAAAGGAGAGAATATTAGTAAGAGTGAGTTCGATGTCATGATTGCTGCCTATAAGAAAGATCATGAGCAGAGAATTGACAATAGTAATCAATTAACTTCTGATCAAAAGAGTAAATTGAAGAATCTTTATAATGAGATAGCAGATAAGGTGAAAGATTATTGTCAAGAATCTTTGCGAATTGAAGGACGATTGGGGGAATAAGGTTGTCAGCAGATTCCGGAGAGATTTTTGATAGGGTATCTAACTAAGTTTTAATTAAGTGATGACTATACAAGATAGAATAAATCGTTCAGAATCCTTTATTGTTGCGAGCGATGGACAGTATTTGGGGCAACTAACACTTAATCAGTTTGCGCCGGAGTCGATAATTAACCCATATGGAGTCTTTGGTAGCCCATATGGTGCAAATTCTATATATAATCAGTACTCTATGTATGGTAGCCCATATTCATCGTTGAGTCCCCATAATCCATATACAACGACCCCACCTATTATTTATTTGCGAGGGCAGAAAGTAGGATGCTTGACAACAAATCCATATATTTATGGAGCGGTGAATCCTGGGGCAATAGTTGATTG
>CAZYCJ010000158.1:0-2081 GCA_964645495.1 uncultured Muribaculaceae bacterium | reverse complement strand
ATTTCTGCCGTCCTTTCTCTGTTGTCCTGCGGGACGTCAGATAGGGGAGAGGCTCTTTCTGGAGACCCCGTGGACTATGTCAGCACTCTGGTCGGCACGCTCTCGAAGTATTCCCTTTCTACCGGCAACACCTATCCGGCCGTGGCGATGCCGTGGGGTATGAACTTCTGGACGCCTCAGACGGGTCCGATGGGCGACGGTTGGACATATGTATACACCGATGATAAGATACGCGGGTTCAAGCAGACTCATCAGCCGTCTCCTTGGATCAACGACTACGGTCAGTTCTCCCTGATGCCTTCCTCGAAGCCTGTCTTCGACCAGGACGAGAGGGCGAGCTGGTTCTCTCACAAGGCTGAGACCGCCACGCCTTATTATTATGGAGTGTACCTTGCAGACCACGATACCTACGCTGAGTTCACCCCTACGGAGCGTGCTGCGATGTTCCGCATGACCTACCCCGAAAGCGAGATGTCCTACCTGGTCGTGGACGCTTTCGATCAGGGCTCCTATGTAAAGGTTGTGCCGGAGGAGAACATGGTCGTGGGCTACACCACGCGCAACAGCGGCGGGGTGAGCGACAACTTCCGCAACTGGTTCGTGATCGTGTCCGACACTCCCTTCGACTATGTGCAGGGCGTCGAGAACAGGAAGTTGACCGACAGGACCGAGGTCGAGGCCGACCATGCCGGTGCCCTCGTGGGCTTCAGGACCGGAAGGGGACAGAAGGTGAACCTGAAGGTCGCCTCGTCATTCATTTCCCTTGACCAGGCGAAGTTGAACCTTGGGGAACTCGGCGACAGATCGTTCGAGGAGGTGAAGCAGGCGGGCCGCGACAGATGGAACGAGGTCCTGGGGAGATTCGAGGTTGAGGACGATGATATAGACAATGTCAGGACCTTCTATTCATGCCTGTACAGGAGCGTCCTCTTCCCTCGCGACCTTTCGGAGATTGATGCCGCAGGCAACCGTGTCCACTACAGCCCTCATACAGGCGAGGTCTGCCCGGGCTACCTCTATGCCGACACAGGCGTATGGGACACATTCCGTTGTCTTTTCCCGCTTCTTAACCTTGCATATCCCGAGGAGAACGTGAAGATGCAGGAGGGCTATGCGAACCACTTCCTCGAGAGCGGCTTCCTTCCTGAGTGGTCGAGTCCGGGCCACCGCGGATGCATGGTGGGCAACAACACTGCCTCTGTCGTGGCTGATGCCTACCTGAGCGGCCTTCGCGGCTATGACATCGAGACCCTCTGGGAGGCGGTGAAGAGGGGAGCCAACTCTGTGCACCCGACCGTGAAGTCTTCGGGAAGATGGGGCTATGACCGTTACAACGAACTTGGCTATGTGCCTTGCGACATAGGCATCAACGAGAGCGCGGCCCGCACCCTGGAGTATGCATACGATGACTGGTGCATCTGGCAACTGGGTCTTGCCCTGGGCAAATCCGAGGAGGAACTTGCCCGGTACAAGAAGAACGCGCTGAACTATAAGAACCTTTATGATGCTGAGAACGGCCTGATGAACGGAAGGAAGGAGAACGGAGAGTTCCGCCGTCCTTTCAGCCCTCTGAAGTGGGGCGGCGACTTCACCGAAGGTAACTCTCTTCATTATACATGGTCGGTGTTCCACGACGTCGACGGCCTGATAGATCTGATGGGCGGCGAGGAGAAGTTCGCTGCAGCCCTCGACAATGTGTTCGAGATGCCTCCTCACTTTGACGAGAGTTGCTACGGCTTCGTGATCCACGAGATCCGCGAGATGCAGATCATGAACATGGGCAACTACGCGCACGGCAACCAGCCGATCCAGCACATGCTGTATCTGTATGACTGGTGCGGCCAGCCGTGGAAGGCCCAGGCGAGGATCCGCGAGGTTATGGACAAGTTCTACACGAGCGCCCCGGACGGCTACTGCGGTGACGAGGACAACGGCCAGACCTCTGCGTGGTATGTGTTCTCCGCGATGGGCTTCTACCCTGTGTGCCCTGGCTCGGGACAATATGCTGTTGGAACTCCTCTGTTCAAGAAGGTCACCCTCCATCTTTCGAATGGCGAGGACGTCGTGATCTCTGCTCCTGA
>CAZYCJ010000157.1:0-2091 GCA_964645495.1 uncultured Muribaculaceae bacterium | reverse complement strand
CCATGTAGTAAGACTCTTTGTGAACAAGTATCCCGAGTACAACATCATCAACTTGGACAAGCTGACATACGCCGGCAACCTAGCCAACCTCAAGGACATAGAGGACAAGCCGAACTACAAGTTCGTGAAGATGGACATCTGCGACTTCGAGGCTTTCTACCGGCTCATGCAGGACGAAAAGATAGACGGCATCATCCACCTGGCAGCCGAAAGCCATGTGGACCGCTCCATCAAGGACCCGTTCACCTTTGCCCGCACAAATGTGATGGGAACATTAAGTCTCCTCCAGGCCGCCAAGCTCTATTGGGAACCAATGGGATACAAGATGTGTCATTCTTCATCTCCTTCTTGTCATCCTGAACTTGTTTCAGGATCTGAAGAAAGCATCCCATGCCGCTTCTACCACATCTCCACCGACGAAGTCTATGGTGCTCTCACCATGAACCACCCGGAAGGCATTGAGCCGCCGTTCAAGACGGTTGCTTCATCTGAAGGCCACAAGGCATACGGAGACGACTTCTTCTACGAGACCACCAAGTACAACCCGCACTCACCATACAGTGCAGCCAAGGCCTCGTCCGACCACTTCGTCCGTGCATATCATGATACTTACGGTATGCCAACCATCGTGACCAACTGCTCCAACAACTACGGCCCGTACCAGTTCCCGGAAAAGCTGATACCGTTGTTCATCAACAACATCCGCAACCGCAAACCGCTTCCGGTATATGGAAAGGGAGAGAACGTGCGCGACTGGCTCTATGTGGAAGACCATGCCCGTGCCATCGACCTCATTTTCCACGAAGGCCGCATTGCAGAGACCTACAACATCGGTGGCTTCAACGAATGGAAGAACATCGACCTCATCAAAGTGATGATCAAGACTGTGGACCGTATCCTCGGCAACCCCGAAGGCCACAGCCTCGACCTCATCACCTACGTCACCGACCGCCTCGGCCACGATGCCCGCTATGCCATCGACTCCACTAAGCTCCAGAAGGAACTCGGATGGGAGCCGTCTCTCCAGTTCGAGGAAGGCATCGAGAAAACCGTCCGCTGGTACCTCGAAAATGAAGACTGGCTGCAAAACATCACCTCCGGGGAGTACGAGAAGTACTACCAGGAGATGTACAAAGGACGCTAATAAGTCAGCAGATTATCATCACCCCAATCCGTTTCCAAGGTGAAAGCACCGGAACCATGAGACTTAAAAAAAGCACCCGTGGCAATGGTCTTCTCATTTGGCGTAAGGGAAACATTGTTGAAGCTATGGCTGATAATCTCAGAACCCTCAATATCGTAGGCAGTAGCCTCAATATTAACAACCGAAACAGGATACATACTCATAAAATAGACAGGAACATCCCCGGCAGCAAAATCGCCGACAGGAAATGAGCAGGAGAACTTCCAGTTATTTTCCGCAAGGCCTGAAGAAGGAGAAAACTTCAAAGACGAAGGCTCTGCACCGGCAGTATTCACAACAATGGTAATCTCGTCGGCATCTGCAGCAGGAGTATCGGTAAGCCGGAGCACAAAAGCAGAAGTAACCCTAGGAAGGGTCATCCCGAGGCTGCAATCCTCACCGGATTCCACCGTAAGGCTCTGCACCTTGGCAAAAGTATCAGTAAGCAACCTGCCCGGAAGCACCACGGAAGAAACAGAAGATATCACGGCATCGGCCTCACCACCGTGGGCAACCGCCACCATCTGATAATCACCGGGATAGAGATCCATCTCCACAGAACTGAATCCCCCATCGGAAGACACCTGATGGATAACCTGGTCAACCAAAGAACCCTCCGAATCAAAAACCGCAAACGACAAACGACCGGCAGCAGAATCATCAGCCTTCGTCCCTGAAGACCACGATGTCCCGAACCCCTCCGAACTCATGGAAAAAGCACGGACATCCACCACCACATGAGACTTCTCGTCACCACACTGCACATCAACGACAGACTTGGTGCACGAACTCAAAACACACGAACCAGCAAACACGGTTCCCACAACAGCTGCCAACCCCACCAGGGCCGCAAACTTAGAATGATTAAAACGTAACATAAATAATATAAATTAGGGTTAAACCTATTT
>CAZYCJ010000156.1:0-2151 GCA_964645495.1 uncultured Muribaculaceae bacterium | reverse complement strand
ACAGTACGCCATACCGGCATATAGTGTAGGGTGACATGCCACCCCCGGCTAGGGGGTGCCTGCTTCAGCAGGCGGGGGTCACCGGAACTATATGCCGGTATGGCGTAATTGTAACTATTCCTTTCTGCGTCCCATCTGTGCATCCATGAGTGGAAGTCCGCTTTCTCCAGCGGCCTTGAGTTTGTCCACAACTCCGCTGAACAATGTTTCTTCTTCTACTTGCTCGTCCACAAAGGTTCTGAAGAAATTCTCTGTGGCGAAATCTTGTTCTTCGATAGCATGAAGTACGATCTTGTCGATCATTTTTGATACCATCTTCTCCTGACTAAGAGAGTGTTCGAATACCTCTGCTACGGAACCCCATCCTTCCGGCACAAGATTGATCATCTGTAATTTAACCTTGCCCCCACGGTCTGTCAGGAAATTCGCCATTCTTGTGGCATGTTCTCTTTCCTCATCCGAATGGCATTTCATCCAATGTGCAAATCCGTCCCAGCCCTGGTGCTTTAGGAAATACGACATTTGGAGATAGAGATTTGACGACCATAACTCGGCAGTGATCTGGTCATTGATCGCCTGCTGCAATTTACTTGAAATCATGACTATTTGAATTAAAAGTTCGTTGCAGCGCTATTTGCAATACTGATGCCGTCAGAGGACTTCCCCGTTCAGAAGCACCTTTTCTATTACCGGGGTCTGGTGGCTGTACGGGATGAAGGCAAGGGACGGAACCGGTCTGGTGATGATCAGGTTGGCTTTCTTGCCGACGGTGATGGAGCCGAGAATGTCGCTGACTCCCATCGCGTATGCGGAGTTGATCGTGCAGGCGTTGAATGACTGTTCCGGAGTAAGCCGCATCCTGATGCATCCGAGAGCCATAACGAACCTCATGTTTCCGCTCGGGCTCGATCCCGGATTGTAGTCCGATGCGAGAGCCACAGGCAGACCTGCCTCGATATATTCCTTTGCACGGCCGTATGGCAGTCCGAGGAAGAAAGAGCATCCAGGCAGCATGGTAGGCATGGTCACGCTTCCGCGCAATGCCTCGATTTCTGCGTCTGTCGTCTTTTCCAGATGATCCACAGAAAGGGCGTTATGCCGGACTCCCACCTGGACCCCTCCGGAAACTTCGAGTTCGTTTGCATGGATCTTAGGAGTGATGCCGTATTTTGCGGCCTCGGTAAGTATCCTGTCTGTCTCTTCGACCGTGAAGAAGCCTGTGTCACAGAACACGTCCGCGAAATCTGCCAGACCTTCAGCCGTGACTCTTGGAAGCATTTCGTTACATATCAGGTCCACATATTCGCTCTGGCGCCCTCTGTATGCCCTTCCGACGGCGTGTGCACCGAGGAAGTTAGCCTTGACGGTGATCGGAGCGGTCTCCTTGATACGTCTGATGACACGGAGCATCTTCAGTTCGTCCTCGACTGTCAGGCCGTATCCGCTCTTGATCTCCACAGCACCTGTACCCATCGCCATGATCTCGTTCACACGCTCCATTGACTGACGGTACAGCTCGTCCTCTGATGTTTCATGCAGAAGGTCAGCGGAATTAAGTATTCCTCCTCCGCGAGCGGCAATCTCCTCATACGAAAGACCGGCAATCTTATCCCTGAACTCCCCGTCACGGCATCCTGCATATACGATATGTGTATGACTGTCGCAGAACGCCGGCATCACATACCCGCCTTTAGCGTCGATATATTCGGTGTTATCGGAATCTCCGCCTGATGGTCCGCGCATGACGGATGACGAAACCGTGGCCGCCCGTGGCCTCGTGAACGGGAGGGGCCCACGAAGTGGGAGGGATTCAGTTTCGGAATCCGTCATGCACGGACCATCAGTGCTGCCGAACTCCGTGATGATCCCGTCTTCGACGATCAGATATGCATTCTCAATGCACTCCACCTTGTTCATCTGCGCCCCTTCCAGCCTCCTGACACCTTCCGGCAGAATCCCCGCCAATGTCCCGATATTATAAATGACTGTCCTCATCTGGATTAATGAATGAATATTGTTCCACCGAAAACTGTTATCTGATGAATTCTACCGACTTTTCGATCAGCGGATGCATGTAGCGGTCATCATCGATGAAAGGAACCACCTTGCGGTACTTCGCAAAAATCTTCTCGATCTCCCACGAAGACCTCA
>CAZYCJ010000155.1:0-2193 GCA_964645495.1 uncultured Muribaculaceae bacterium | reverse complement strand
AGAAGGTCACCCTCCATCTTTCGAATGGCGAGGACGTCGTGATCTCTGCTCCTGAAAACTCGGCAGCCAACTGCTATGTGACTTCCATGACCGTCGACGGCAAGGAGAATCCGACGAACTATGTGACGTCCGATCAGTTGAAGGACGGCGCCGAGATAGTCTTCTCGATGTCCGGCACTCCTGACATGAAGCGCGGAACCTCACCTGAATCGAAGCCTTATTCGTTCTCAAGCATTTTATGATGCTTGTGGGTTCGTTGGTGATGACAAATCCTGACCATATGTTTCATCTTATGTCCGAAGAACTCCTTGTCATCGATGTGTATGAACCCGAGTCTTGAATAGAGTGCTTCAGCCTCCGGCTTATCCTCGTCTACAATGAGGCCGACTTTATTGTGACCAAGAGATTCGGCACGCTTGATCTGTGCCTCAAACAACATTGTGGCAATTCCTTTGCCTCTGTATTCGGAGAGGACGCCTACAGAGTCAAGATAGAATTCTCCTGCTTCGGTCTCCTTTAACTGAGCAAAGCCGGAGCCGGTTCCGAGGAGATCAACTATAGGCTGCTTGAGTTTCTGGTAGTCGGCTCCATCGTATCCGCACATCGCCCCGACTATTGCCCCGTCAATCTCAGCCACGAAAGAATTTACATGGCTGTAGATCGTATCTTCCATTGCGGATATTGCAGTCACTGCCTCCCGTAACTGCTCATATGAAATTTCATTAGATTAATATTACAGATGTCTTACAAGAGTACAAAGATATGAAATAAAGAATCAGTTTCTCATGGTCTGATTGCAGAAAAGGTTTTATATTTTCGGCAAATCGTACCAATCCTTGTGCTTTTGTGACGAGAGTTTCTTGTTGAATCTCAATACCTTTGCATCATCAAAACAGAAAGAATATTAGCAAAATGAGACTTAAGACAGGAAAGGTAGAAGAGACAGTTGTCAATACCTACAAGAAGATTGAAAATGGCGTAGTAAGCGGCTATCAGGCTATTGAAGATGCCGTAGTCGGAACATACCGGAAGATCGAGGATAAATTCGTTGAGAAATTCCTTGATGTCGAAGAAGAGGTGATCGAAGTTCCGGAGGAAGGAGACGAACAGAAATAAGGCCCATTCCTCCCCGTTTGGCGACGATCGGCAACGGGGTGTATTTGTAAGTGTTTGATATTTAGGAGGTTGTAAAATCACGCTGTCACCGGTGCGCCATTTTACAGGGGTACCGGCGACAGGTGTTTTAATGGACTGGATTGTATGTTGTTGATTATGAGGTGGTTATAGTATTGTCTGCAGGAAAGACTGTTCCCGGTCGTTTCAAATTTCTTCCTATCAAAGTTATGGGTGGATGACTGAATCCTTGAAAAATGTTTAATTTTGTATCCATGAAGATCGAAGAAGCCATAGTGTATTGTCTTGCGACCTCAAATAGAGGGTTGCGCTCTGAGCAGATTGCTGATATGATTAACCGTCAGCGTCTCCATCTGCGTAAAGATGGGCAACCCGTGACCTCCAAACAGATATATGCTGTCATCTGCCGCTGCCCGGATATGTTCGTGAAGGCAGAGGGACGAATAATGCTGATGATATGAACTTTACATTGAGTATTGTTGATCTGAGTAAGTTGCCCGAGGATGCATCGGATACTTTAAGGGTCGTGAGGATAGGAGACTATGATGCCTGTGCGTGCATAGGGGCACATGTACAGAATACGAGTGAGGTAGGTTTATTCAAGATCATCAGTCATTCGTATGAGAATGGTATATGGAGATTAAGGTGGAAAGTAGTAAAGTGATTGAATCATGAAGATAGCTGTACCGCTTTAGAGCTAACCATTGATATGCAAAAAACTGACAATCGGTGAAATAGCTACATAAAATGAAAAACTTTTCAGCCGTTTGCCGAAAATCCTCGTTTATGACATCCTAAAACCATTGTAATCAATTGAGATTTACCTCGGTTTATGGATGCTTCGAATACAAAAACAGGTAATGTATTCGTAACGGAAGACTTCAACAATTCCGTAGTTTTTTGCTTTTCAGCCACTGCTTTAATATGGGAAGAATGTAGAAGATTACGCTGTTTTTCAGATAGTTATGCAAATCCGTGAGTTTTTGCATTTTGGATATACGATTTGACGGCTATTTTTCTATATAGACAACCTGTTTGGTTTCGAAGAACGGGTCGTCT
>CAZYCJ010000154.1:0-2244 GCA_964645495.1 uncultured Muribaculaceae bacterium | reverse complement strand
CCAACGCAGTGCCTTACCGGAAAGGCAAGACACTGCGGAAGAAAATTCATTTAACGGCTGGGGCCGTGGATGGTTTTATTGCTTGGTAGCAACAAATGATTTCCATACATAAGTGTCATAACCAACACTGAATGTGATCGATCCATCCCAAGTAATCTTATTAGAAGTAATATTTAAAACAATATCATTTGTCAATGGGCCATAAGTTGGATGTACACTATTAGCACTATAAACTGTCAGTTTATCTCCTTCTGCTGATAAATCTGCGTAATAGGTACCATTATTTGGTGCATATGGGAACATCTCCACTTTTAGGGCACCATAAGCAGTATTATCAGTCGCAATGATAGTCATTGTTCCCGTTTGCGGAACGTCCATACCCCACATATTCACGGTCAGTGTTTGTTCCCATGCTGTACCAATCAAATTCTCCACTGTAACTGGGTCTCCTGATATCTCAACTTTTGTTGCAGAATAGTCACTGATTGTTCCGTAATTATTGTTCACGGCAACCGCCAATGAACTGAACGATAATGTTTCCCCTGAAACAGACATTGTTATATCTTGTTGGGCAGTACCATAAGTAGCATGAGTTGCTCCGTTTAACAAGATTTTCAAATCACTTCCATCAAGATTCGCATAGCAAGCAAATGAACCGCCTTTTGACAAGAATGTCACTTTCAAACGGCCAAATGCAGCTTCATCACTTGCTGCGATTGTCATACCGTTGGCTGCAG
The DNA here is from genome assembly GCA_964645495.1 of uncultured Muribaculaceae bacterium. GTDB lineage: Bacteria > Bacteroidota > Bacteroidia > Bacteroidales > UBA932 > Cryptobacteroides. The sequence goes on along the minus strand of CAZYCJ010000154.1, from coordinate 1,507 downwards.
AAACATTTTCAATTTCAGAATCAGACGACTTCTGATATTTCCATACCTCGTTATACATTCCAACAAGAGCCTCTTCTTCTGATGTAAGCGTTGGAGCGCCTTGCTTCTTAACAGCCATATACTTTCCACCATAAGAAGACGGATAAATAGTGACAGTAGTTCCGATTTGAACACCATTACTTGCAGAAATCTGATATTCTGCTGAAACTGTGAAAATTCTTTCGTATCCATTATCATAGCAGGTCAATGTACCTGTGACATAGTCTGCATAAACGTTCTGACCGCCCAAAATACCTTCAATAAGATATACACCTTTAGATGGATCATCAGTCTTTTTTATCTCAAACGAACCTGATTCTGTAGCGAAACCTGTCTGCCTAACAAATGTCTCAACATATTCTCCCAAAAGTTCAGGAACATAACCCTTCTGAGAAATTGTCACGGCAGTACCATTGATTGTGACAGTAGCACTACGCTCAGCACCCGTAGTATTCGCTGCAGCTGTAAGAGAAACTACATCCTTGCGGAAAGTTCCCTTAACGGGCACCGACTTGGTGATCCATGTCGCCTCTGCATCAATGGTCACCTCATACTCATCAAGGGTAGTGACAACAGGAATCTCAACAACACCACCGAACGGGGATGCCAGATATGTATCAGATGTCAGATTAAAGATGTTGGCGACATTAATTGTATGATATTCAGAAGCAACAAATGTGAATTCACCGATCTCCTTCGAATATGTGCAGTCTGTACCGTCAATTGTAATTGTCAGGCCCTCGCATACACCCGGGAATACATGTACATAATGTTTCTTTGTATGGTCAAGATCAGAATCATCTTCATTCTTAAGAGTCACAGAATAGTCTCTGTCTGTGTCATACCATTTATTCATATTTATAGATAGAGCGTCATCAGCATAGAAGTAAGGAGCAGTTCCTGTTATTGGAGTGGCAACTGCATCATCATTACCATCTGCTGATGTGACTGTTACCTTCTTTACTCCCTGAGGTACACTAATCTCAATAAGAGACAGTGCATTAGCAAAAGTCGCTTCTGTAGTATGGGTGCTCCTGAGTTCGGAGAGGGACACCTTGGCGTAAGCAAGGTTCTCGTCTTTTTCAACCAGACCGTTCTGGGTTGCAGGCACAGAGAACATGATCTTACCGTCAGACTCGACATTTACTGTAGAAGGATAAACCGCATAACCTGCATCGCCACAAGCATCTGTAGTGATTTCAGTGTCAAGTTCTCCTGAGAATGTCGCTGTTGCAGATGTGCCGGTGATATCTGTAGTGAACTCGGCCACATGCTGCTTTTCCGTACTGTTGAAAACCACCTTGATTGCATCTCCGTTTTCCCACACGACATCGGTGCCGTTGAGGACGGTCTTGGTGTCGGCTGAGACGGCCTTGATGGTCACGAGGTTGTCTGTGGTCTGCTCAGGGAGCAGGTTGTTTTCCTTCACGCATGAGGTGAGGGCTGCGAGTGTTGCGAAAAATAGGAC
>CAZYCJ010000153.1:0-2307 GCA_964645495.1 uncultured Muribaculaceae bacterium | reverse complement strand
AATATGGCAATCATCAGCAAAGACCGAAAGTACAAGTGGACCTTCGAGAATATCGGAGGGTCTTCACGTGTCAGAATCACATCAGGTGCGGACATCGCCCACCTTCCTGAACTCGACCCTAAGATGTGGACAGTTCTCTCTTGCCCGGTCAAGGGACTCGAAATAGATGAAAAGAGCCTCTCGTACATGGATACGGACGCAGACGGCAAGATCAGGGTGAATGATGTGGTGGAGACCTCGCAGTGGCTCACCGGAGCCCTCAAGGATGCCGACATGATTCTTGAAGGCAAGGATGCTATTGATATAGAGAGTCTGAATGTTGAGAATCCGACAGGACTTAAACTTCATAATTCTGCCAGACAGATCCTCTCCAATCTTGGTAAGGAAGGTTCGGTGATATCTCTTGCAGATACTGCTGACATAGCCGCCATATTCGCCAAGACAAAGTTCAATGGAGACGGAGTCATTACAGAGGCGTCCGCTGATGATGCTGACGGCAAGGCTGTGGTGGCTGCCGCTGTGGCGACTCTCGGGGGAGTGGCTGACAGAAGCGGTGTCATGGGTGTCAATGCCGAGATGACAGAGACCTTCTACAAGACTCTTGCGGAATATTCCGCATGGCAGGCTGCCGCTGTCGAGGCTCCTTTCGGAGACAAGACCGATGCTGTCGTGGAGGCCTACAACGCCTTGGACGCAAAGGTGAAGGATTTCTTCATGCGTTCCAGACTCGCGGCATTCTCTCCGGACAGCGTCTCTGCGCTCGATGTCCAGACTGCACAGATCCAGGCCATCAGCGCTGACAACCTCACAGGAAAGACAGGAGAAATCTCATCATATCCTCTTGCACGACTCACCGGAAAGGCAGAGATCGACCTCTCTGCGCCGATAAACCCTGCTTGGGCGGCTCAGTTCGAACTCGTAAGATCTGTGGCATTCCCTGACCTCAAGGTCCTCACTGAACAGGATTGGGCAGATGTCGCACCCAAGTTTGCTGCATACACAGCATGGAAGGGTGCCAAGGCGGGTGCCGCTGTGGAAGGGCTCGGACTTGACGCAGTGAAGGACTTCCTCGCAAAGGACAAGAAGGCATATATCCTTGATCTCATCGCTCAGGATGCGGCGCTTGCAGAAGAGGCTGCAAATATCGAGATGGTGGACAAGTTCCTGTATGTATTCCGTGATTTCTACCGCCTTCTCCGCAACTTCATCACTCTTCACGATTTTTATGACAAGGACAAGACGGTCGCAGCCATCTTCCAGTCGGGAAGACTTATCATTGACCAGAGAGAGTGCCGTTTCTGTATGAAGGTCACAGATATGGCAAAACATACGGAATCTGCCGCGACTTGCGGAATGTTCCTCGTGTATTGTGACTGTACCACAAAGAGCAGTCCTGCCAAACTCCAGATAGTGGCAGCGGTGACTGTCGGTGATGTCGGAGACCTCATCGTAGGAAAGAATGCACTTTATTATGATAATGCAGGCGAGGAATGGGATGCGGTCATCACAAAGATAGTTGATAATCCTATCAGCATAGCCCAGTCTTTCTGGTCTCCTTATCGCAGAATAGCAAAGGTGGTGGAAGACCTCATAACCAAGAACGCGGCAGCCAAGGATGCCAAGATTATGTCGGATGTGACAACAAAGATAAATGCTGCTCCTGCCGAAGCCGCGACAACAGATTCCAAAGCCCCTGCACAGCCTTTCGACATCGGTAAGTTTGCAGGTATCTTTGCTGCCTTAGGTATGGCGTTAGGCATGATCGGTACCGCTCTTTCAAACATATTCGGAGGCCTTCTCAAGATGCCTTGGTGGCAGATCATCGTTGTCTTCGTTGCCATCATGCTTGTCATTTCAGGTCCGGCAATGGTGCTCGCATGGCTGAAACTCCGTCGCCGCAACATCGCTCCTCTGCTCAATGCCAACGGATGGGCGGTCAATGCCGCTTCAAAGATCAGCATCCCGTTCGGCGAGACGCTGACCGACATCGCCAAGTTCCCTAAACTGAAACTGAAGGATCCGTATGCAAAGAAGGGTATTGCACCTTGGAAGAAATGGTGCATATCCCTTGCCGCTCTCGTTCTCGTGGCCGGCGGTCTCTGGCTCTTCAACCTTCTCTCATGGGCAGGCTTGAAGTCTCCGCTTCCACGCTACAACAAGCCTGAAGTGGTCGATGAGCTGGTCGTGGAATGTGCTGCCGATTCTCTTTCCGTGACCGACACGACTGCAGTCATTGCAGAGTAGCAATATCCACAGTACGCCATACCGGCATATAGTGTAGGGTGACATGCCACCCCCGGCTAGGGG
>CAZYCJ010000152.1:0-2308 GCA_964645495.1 uncultured Muribaculaceae bacterium | reverse complement strand
GAAGCAATTCACAATAAGGATTATTCCGTTGTGAAAACATTTAAGGCGGGACTCTTCGGGGTCTCGCTTTCTTTTAGTATCTTTGCGCGTCATTTAAAAAACTGTCCTATGAGCAATCAGAGATACATGCAGCGCGGCGTTTCTGCGTCCAAGGAGGATGTTCACAACGCTATCAAGAACATCGACAAAGGCATTTTTCCAAAGGCATTCTGCAAGATCATCCCGGACATCCTGGGAGGCGACCCGGAATACTGCAACATCATGCATGCGGACGGCGCAGGCACCAAGTCATCTCTGGCATATCTCTATTGGAAGGAGACAGGCGACCTGAGTGTATGGAAAGGCATCGCGCAGGACGCTCTGATCATGAACATCGACGACCTTCTCTGTGTGGGAGCGGTGGACAACATCCTCGTGTCATCCACTATAGGCCGTAACAAGCTCCTCGTACCTGGCGAGGTGATCAGTGCTATCATCAACGGCACCGACGAACTTCTTGCGGAACTCCGTGAAATGGGAGTGGGTGTGTATGCGACAGGCGGCGAGACCGCTGACGTCGGCGACCTCGTCCGCACCATCATCGTCGATTCGACTGTTACCTGCCGAATGAAGCGCAGCGATGTCATCGACAATGCCAACATCCGTCCGGGAGACGTCATCGTAGGCCTTGCATCATACGGACAGGCGACATATGAAAAGGAATATAACGGAGGAATGGGCAGCAACGGACTCACCAGCGCCCGCCACGATGTCTTCGCAAAATATCTTGCGGAGAAATACCCTGAGAGTTACGACAAGGGAGTTCCGGAAGATCTTGTATACAGCGGCGGTCTCGGACTGACCGATGCTGTCGAGGGTTCGCCGGTCGATGCAGGAAAACTTGTTCTTTCGCCGACCCGCACATACGCTCCTGTCGTAAAGAAACTCCTTGATGCACTCAGACCTCAGATCCACGGAATGGTACACTGCTCAGGCGGAGCCCAGACCAAGATTCTGCACTTTGTCGGAGACAATATCCGCGTGATCAAGGACAATCTCTTCCCTGTGCCACCTCTCTTCAGGACCATCCACGAGCAGAGCGGTACCGACTGGGCAGAGATGTACAAGGTGTTCAACATGGGTCACCGTCTCGAGGTATACCTCTCGCCGGAGCATGCTGAGGAAGTCATCGCCATCTCTAAGAGTTTCGGCATAGGTGCTCAGATCGTCGGCCGTGTCGAGGAATGCGATCACAAGGAACTCATCATCCGTTCGGAATTCGGAGAATTTATTTATTAATATGAGGAGATTGCCACGTCGCTGGCGCTCCTCGCAATGACGTATAGAGCATGAGAGCATTATTTTCAGTAAGTGATAAGACAGGCGTGGTAGAATTCGCCAGTCAGTTAGTGGACCTCGGTTGGGAGATCATCGCGACCGGAGGCACAATGAAACTCCTGCAGAATGCGGGCCTTAAGGTTATCAACATCAGTGAGATCACGGGTTTTCCTGAGATCTGTGACGGCCGTGTCAAGACCCTCCACCCTAAGGTTCACGGTGGCCTTCTCGGACGCCGCGACCTCGACAGCCACATCGCCCAGCTCAAGGAGAACGGCATCGAATTCATCGACATGGTGTGCGTGAACCTCTATCCGTTCAAGCAGACCATCGCAAAGCCGGACGTGACCATGGAGGATGCCATCGAGAACATCGATATCGGAGGACCTTCGATGCTCCGCTCGGCAGCAAAGAACTGGAGCGCAGTGACCGTAGTCTGCAACCCTGAGAACTATGCTAAGATCATCGCGGAGATCAAGGAACACGGCAACACCACAAAGGAGACACGTCTCCAGCTTTCGGCAGAGGCCTACACCCACACAGCGGAGTATGACATGATGATTGCGACTTATATGCGCAAGGCGGCAGGTCTCAACGAGAAACTCTTCCTTGAGTACGACCTCAAACAGAGCCTCCGCTATGGAGAGAACCCGCACCAGAGCGCGAAGTTCTATGCAACTCTCGACAAGGTTCCGTACTCTCTCGCTACAGCAGTCCAACTTAACGGTAAGGAACTCTCATACAATAACATACAGGATGCCAATGCTGCCCTCAACATCGTCCGCGAATTTGATGCTCCTTTCTGCGTAGGTCTCAAGCATATGAATCCATGCGGTGCCGCTATCGGAACCGATGTCGTGGATGCATGGAAGAAGGCATATGAGGCTGACAAGGTCAGCATCTTCGGAGGCATCGTGGCTGTGAACCGCGAGATCAACAAGGAGGTTGCTGAACTCATGAAGCCTATTTTCCTTGAGATCATCATGGCTCC
>CAZYCJ010000151.1:0-2311 GCA_964645495.1 uncultured Muribaculaceae bacterium | reverse complement strand
CCCTGGTTGTTCTTAGGGAATGCGATGTAGTCACGGATGGTCTCCTGCCCGCCGAAGAGCGAGCATACGCGGTCGAAGCCGAATGCAAGACCTCCATGAGGCGGGGCACCGAACTTGAATGCATTGATGATGAAGCCGAACTTGTATTCTGCATCCTCCTTGCTGATGCCGAGAACCTCGAACATACGCTCCTGCATCGCAGCCTCATGGATACGGATGGATCCACCTCCGAGTTCGGTTCCGTTGAGGACGAAGTCATATGCATTCGCACACACCTTCTCAAGGTCTTCCTTCTTGTCGCTGTAGAAGAGTTCGAGATGCTCAGGCTTAGGAGCGGTGAAAGGATGGTGCATAGCATAGAAACGCTGGGTCTCGTCGTCCCACTCCACAAGAGGGAAATCCACCACCCAGAGAGGTGCGAAATTGAACGGATCGCGAAGGCCGAGGCGGTTACCCATCTCGATACGGAGCACTCCGAGCATGTTCTGAGTCTTCCTCTTGGCACCGCAGAGAACGAGCATCATGTCGCCCTTCTTTGCGCCGAGACGGTCTGCAACCGCCTGCAACTGCTCAGGAGTGTAGAACTTGTCGATTGAAGACTTGATGCTTCCATCTTCATTGAGCTTGATATATACAAGACCCTTGGCACCCACCTGAGGCCTCTTCACCCACTCAGTGAGTTCGTCTATCTGCTTGCGGGTATATGCTGCAGCACCCTCAACATTGATTGCACCGATATAGTCGACGCCATCGAATACAGCGAATCCATAACCTTTCACGAGGTCTGTGATCTCATGGATCTTCATGTCGAAACGGATATCCGGCTTGTCCGAACCATAGAAATCCATCGCGTCATACCAACTCATACGAGGGATACGCTCAGCGATCTCCACATTGAGGACATTCTTGAAGAGAGTCCTCATCATTCCCTCGAATGTATTGAGGACATCCTCCTGCTCCACGAACGACATCTCGCAGTCGATCTGGGTGAACTCCGGCTGACGGTCAGCACGGAGGTCCTCGTCACGGAAACAACGCACGATCTGGAAATAGCGGTCATAACCTGCAACCATAAGGAGCTGCTTGAAAGTCTGAGGAGACTGAGGGAGGGCATAGAACTGCCCCGGGTTCATACGTGAAGGAACCACGAAGTCACGTGCCCCCTCCGGAGTAGACTTGATCAGATACGGAGTCTCGATCTCAAGGAAGTTCTGGGAGTCAAGATAGTTACGCACCTCGTGAGCGATCTGGTGACGGATCTTCAGAGCTCTCTGGAGAGGGCCTCTGCGAAGGTCAAGATAGCGGTATTTGGCACGAAGTTCCTCTCCTCCGTCGCTTTCGTCCTCGATTGTGAAAGGAGGAGTGTTGGCCTTGTTGAGCACCTTGATCTCTGCAAGACTGATTTCGATGTCTCCTGTAGGCATCTTAGGGTTCTTGCTCTGACGCTCGATGACTTCACCTGTCACCTGGAGCACCCATTCACGACCGAGAGATGCCGCAGTCTCCAGCAATGCTGCGTCTGCATGAGCATCTACGACCAACTGAGTGATGCCATAACGGTCTCTGAGGTCAACGAAGGTCATTCCTCCGAGTTTTCTTGATTTCTGTACCCATCCGGCCAAGGTCACTGTCTGGCCGACATTTTCAATACGGAGTTCTCCGCAGGTGTGTGTTCTGTACATATATGTATTGTTTTTATATTTTCCGATTCAAGTAAAATCTTACAAAAATACGAAATAAATAATAATTGTAATACATTTGCACCACCAAAATGGATTTTACCTATGTGGCTTATACTTGCATTCGTATCCGCGACCTTCCTCGGATTCTATGATACATCGAAAAAGGCATCCTTGAAGGACAATGCCGTCCTTCCGGTGCTGCTGCTGAACACTATATTCTCTACAATCATCTTTTAGCCCTTCCTCCTGGACCATATCGGTGGTATCACTTGTGCGCCGGAGTTCGGTCATCATCTCATTTGCCTGCGGCGTGGTCATCGACCTCGGACTCATTCTGCTGGAAATGGCATTCATATGGGTCGGCACCCAGAGCGCTTAGGGCAAAAACCGATGTGCGCGACAAGAAATCACGAGGAAAGAATTATATTTGTAAAAATTTAGAGTCTACATATGGAAGTTAGAGCAAAGAAGGCCCTGGGCCAGCACTTTTTGACAGACCTGTCTATCGCACAAAGGATTGCAGACGCGCTTATCGTGCCTTGTCCCGGCATTGATGCCGTCCATAGTGCAGAAAAGCCGATGCCGACACTTGAAGTCGGTCCGGGAATGGGCGTGCTGACCCAATATCT
>CAZYCJ010000150.1:0-2342 GCA_964645495.1 uncultured Muribaculaceae bacterium | reverse complement strand
TGTAATACATTTATTACATTTTACAAAGCAAATGCCAAAAAAGTTTACGAAAGAGTGAAAATCAGCGATACGGAGCCAGATGCTTCTCGGCAGGGTTTTGTGTTCTTTATCGGTCTGCGGAAGAAACTCATCTTGGAACAAGGGGGAAGGGCGGGCTTTGGTGGCTGTTGCTCTTTCTGCTCGGTTTCGAAGAATGTTGTTCTTGGCTCTTTGATGAAGAGTTCTTCTGCGAGACGGACGATGAGTTGCTCTTGGGATAGGCGTTCTCCGCGCTGGTTGTAGTATGCTGCAGCGAGGGCGAGGGCATCTCCGTCGAACATTTCTCCGTTAAGGTAGTGGTAGCGGGCTTTGAAGTTGGGGAGTCGCTGACCGGGGACGGGGATGCGGTCGATGGTGACGTGGATGATGGTGCCGTCGGCCCATACGGGGTCGGGGCACTCTCCGCAGTCTGAGCCGGATACGTGCATGATGTGGTCCGGGAATTCTTTGCGGATGAGGTGTTGTATGATGTCAAGGCCGTAGTTTGTCTTTGACAACAGGTGTTCTTTAGTCATTTTGTGCCTCCTTTTTTCTTAGTTCGTCGATGTCAAGGTCTGCCAGGTCGTAGGCTATGAGTCTGTTGATTTCGTCGTCTGTGAGGTCGTCGAGGGAGATGTAGCCTTGTTTGAGCATTTGGATCTGGATGAATGGACAGTGTCTGAGGATCTGCACGAGCGGGTCGTTGGGGTTGTTCAGGACGAGCTGGTGCATTACTTCGCTGATGTGTTTTGGCTCTCTCATAGGATACCTCCTTTCTTTGCTAGGAGTGCGTTGATGTCGGAGAGTCGGTAGCGGTCCATTGAGCCGACTTTGACGGGTACGAGGTAGCCGCATTTCTTCCATCTCCAGATGGTTGCGCTGGAGATCTTGAACTTTTCCATTGTTTCTTCTCGGCTGAGGAGCTGTTCTTCTGCTGGGACGTGGCGGTCTTCCTGATTGGCGCGGAGTTCTTCAAGGATTTCGTCTTTGAGGGTGCGGCCTGCTGTGAGGAGGTCGGATGCTTTGATGGATATGGTTATATCCGGGCACTGGGTAGCCAGTTCTATTATATTCACTTCCATTGTTATGTTGTTTAGGAAGTTCTGTCCCTGGGTACGGATTTATCGGTCTCCGTGCTTGTTCGACAGTCTGATTATGAAAACGGCCGATAATTCTTGTTTTCATGAATCCGATTGCGAAGATGAGGGTTTTGCAAGCGGCTCCCATTTGCCTAAATGAAGTTTTTTAGAAATTCTTAGGCATAAAAATAACCGCTTGGTTATCAAGCGGTTGGAGTATATTTGTCTAAAATTGTCTAAAACGTCTATTTTGATTTGCCTAAAGCAGCGCGGATGATGTTTTCTGCTTGTTTCACTGTTTCATCAGTGAGCTTGGGGGCTTTGGTGAGGGAGTTGCCAGTGTAGCTTTTTACTGAAGCACCTGTTTTGCCGATGGATGCGAAGGTTTTCTTTTTGCATTCTCCGATCCTGCAATCGCTGAATGGCTTTTTGTATGTAGGTCTCTTTCTGAAGAGGAGTATGAATGCCATGACGATTTTGTCAGCGACATTTTCGTCGTTGGCGTCGTATACGGCTTTAAGGGCATTGTATAGGGCTCTTTTTTCAGATGTGGTGTAGTTACAGGTCGGTTTGAAGAGGTCTGTGAATAGTTTGAATCCTGCGTCTGCTGATTGTTCTGCCGGTGTTACTTGGTCGTAGTTGAGTTCGAGGGTGATGTTGATTGGGGTGCCAGGGTTGTTCTTGGCTGCTTTGTGCCATTTTCTTATGCCGTGGGCGAATTGGTATATGTTGTTTAGGACGCGGGCTTCGTTTTGGAGATTAAGATCTTTGAATGCTGTGACTATGTCTTGCATTGGCTCTATTGCTACGCGGTTGAATGCAGCGGCAGTGAGTGTGTCGTTGGTTACTTCGAGATAGTTTGCGAATGCAGCGATGTTTGCTCGGCTTATCTGGTTATCTCTGTCTATGTCAGTTTGATAGCCGGGTATTGTGGTGATATGGTGGGCGAGTCTGTAGTATAGTCCTTTGAGGGTAGGGTGTTCTGGTTCAAGGAGTTTGGGGTGAGTGTCTATGTCCCACTGGTTGGCTTCTTCTCGGTAGTCGTATTGAGATAAAATACCGAGAGTCTCAGTTGCTGCCGATGAGTATGATTTGAGTGTAGCTATTATGTTCTGTGCTCCTTGTGTGTCCATTGCGGTCCGTGTTTTTGCAAAGATAGTAATTATAGTCTGTATTTAATTGAAAAAGAACGGATTGCTCCGGCCTTTTGTTAGTCTAACAGGTTTGTCATTTCTCGTATCATGT
>CAZYCJ010000149.1:0-2410 GCA_964645495.1 uncultured Muribaculaceae bacterium | reverse complement strand
AAAAAAGTTTGCAGGTTTAAAAATTTGTCGTACCTTTGCAATCCCAATTCAAAGACGCGGTGGTGGTGAAATGGTAGACACGCTACTTTGAGGGGGTAGTGGGCGTAAGCCTGTGCGAGTTCGAGTCTCGCCCACCGCACGAAGGACCAGCAGAAATGCTGGTCTTTTTTGTACCCTTCCGAGTCCTGAAAGGAAGGCGGGGTGGACATTTTTCAACTGACACATTGATCCAACAAAACAGATCCCCTATGTGGACGAGCGGAGCATATTCCTATGCTTCTGCGAAGCGAACCACATAGGGGATCTGTTTTGTCCGGAAGGATTATACCAAAGGTTCTCCTGTCATTGCTGCAGGCTGAGGGATACCCATCAGTTTGAGGATGGTAGGAGCCACATCTGCAAGTTTGCCGTTCTTTACCTCTTTCACTTCCTCACCGGCGTTGACTACGATGAAAGGTACGTCGTTGAGCGAGTGAGCGGTATTCGGAGTGCCGTCGTCGTTCACTGCATAGTCGGCGTTGCCGTGGTCAGCGGTGATGAGGATCACATAGCCTTGTGCCTTTGCAGCCTCTACAACCTTTTCTACGCAAGTGTCGACGGCGGTCACAGCCTTGCGGATAGCCTCGTATACTCCTGTGTGGCCGATCATGTCGCCGTTTGCGAAGTTAAGGATGATCAGGTCGTTGCGGCCTGTATTGATGGCCTCGACGAGTTTCTCAGTAACCTCCGGTGCGCTCATCTCCGGCTGAAGGTCATATGTTGCGACCTTAGGAGAGTTCACGAGGATTCGGTCCTCGTTCTCGAAGAGAGACTCTGCACCTCCGTTGAAGAAGAAGGTGACATGGGCATATTTCTCAGTCTCAGCGATGCGGAGCTGGTTCTTGCCAGCCTTCGATACCACCTCGCCGAGGGTCTCCTGCACGTTCTCCTTGTCGAATAGGATGTGAACTCCTGTGAATGATGCATCATATGGAGTGAGGCAGCAGTAGTAGAGAGGAAGGGTGTGCATTCCGAATTCCGGCATGTCCTGCTGGGTGAGGACTGCTGTGAGTTCGCGCGCACGGTCGTTTCGGAAGTTGAAGAAGATGACAGCGTCGCCTTCCTGAACCTTTGTGAGAGGCTGGCCCTCTGCGTCAGTAAGCACGACAGGCTTGATGAACTCATCGGTGACGCCCTCGTCGTATGATGCCTGGATGGCATCTGTTGCAGAAGATGCATAGTTCCCCTTTGCGTCAACGAGCATGTCGTATGCCTCCTTGACGCGCTCCCATCTCTTGTCACGGTCCATAGCATAGAAACGTCCGCATACTGTAGCGACCTTTCCTGTTGACTTTGCCATCTCAGCCTCAAGGCCCTCCACGAAGCCCTTTCCACTCTTAGGGTCAGTGTCGCGGCCGTCCATGAAGCAATGAACGAATACCTTTTCAAGGCCGTATTCCTTTGCCACGTTGAGGAACTCATACACATGTTCGAGAGAACTGTGTACGCCGCCCATAGATGCAAGACCCATGAGGTGGAGCTGCTTGTTGTTTGCCTTTACATAATCGTATGCAGCCTTGATCTCAGGGTTCTGGAGGAACTTGTGCTCACGTGCTGCGATGTTGATCTTCACGAGGTCCTGGTACACCACGCGGCCGGCGCCGAGGTTGAGGTGGCCCACCTCAGAGTTGCCCATCTGGCCGTCAGGAAGACCTACGGCCTCGCCGCATGCCTTCAATGTGCCCATAGGATATTGTTTGCGGAGCCCTTCGATGTAAGGAGCTCCCTGTGTATAGATGACATTAGACTCATCCTGTCTTCCCTCGCCCCATCCGTCGAGGATCATAAGTAGAACTTTCTTGTCCATAGTTATATATGTATTAATATTATTTTCGTGCAGATCCTTAGCTTTCGCTCAGGATGACGGCCGCCCTCGCGGCTTTGCCGCGCAAAGATACGATTTATGCAAGATTTGAGCAATAGCGTGAAGTTTTCACGATTTATTATCTTTGTGAAAATTATTGATTATGGAGATGATGACGGAACTTCTGAAGCGTTGTACTGATGATATTTCAAAGGTGACGGCGGGTGCGTGGGACCTTGATGCCCAGGTCAGGGTATACGATCTTCTTGACGGCCTTCTTGCCGCTGATGCAGACGGGCGTCTGGCAGAGGTGTCTTACGAGTTTCGTGCCGCGTCGCAGGAGTATGTTTCGGCATACAAGGCCAATGAGGCCGTTCTGGACAAGGCATTTGATGAGACAGCCTTGCGGGAGGAGCTTGCCCGGATTCTGGCTCCATATGAAGACGCCTTGAAAGAGGCTCGTTTCGAGGCTGCGGCCGCCGCAAGCCTTCATGAGTTTGCGAAAGAGGTCTTTGAAATATGGCAGACTTCCGGCATATTTGCCCGCAGAAGGGCATTGCGCGAACT
>CAZYCJ010000148.1:0-2441 GCA_964645495.1 uncultured Muribaculaceae bacterium | reverse complement strand
TATGTCATTTCGAGCGAAGTCGAGAAATCTAATAATTATTATTAAATTTGTTCTTTGATTAAGCCGCTGAGATGGATGCATATTCCCATAAGACACGCCGGATAGCGAAGAACACCCTGATGCTCTATGTCAGGATGCTTTTCATGATGTTCCTTGGTCTCTTCACCTCCAGGATCGTCCTGTCCGCTCTTGGCGAGAATGATTTCGGAGTCTATAATGTCGTCGGTGGAGTCGTGGCAATGTTCACAATCATTTCGGGAGCCCTTAATTCCGCTGTCTCACGATTCATCACATTCGAGATGGGCAAAGGCGAGGGCGCTCAACTCAACAAGGTCTATTCTACGGCAGTGACCATTCAGTTGATCCTTGCCCTGATCATCATAGTTCTGGCAGAACCGGCCGGGCTTTGGTTCATCGGGAACAAGATGACCATAGATCCGTCGAGAATACCTGCCGCAAGATGGGTACTCCAGTTCTCGCTTCTTGCCTTTGTCATCAATCTCATGAGCGTGCCGCAGATGGCTTCCATCACAGCCCATGAAAAGATGTCCGCGTATGCGTGGATAGGCATTCTGGACGGCTTGCTCCGCTTCGGTACGGCCTTGCTGATACTTCATTCCGCTCATGACAGACTTGTACTGTATTCTGCCCTGATGGCTGTAGTAGTACTGATAATAAGAGTGTCATATGGAATATATTGCCGAAGATCCTTCGAAGAATGCAGATACAGACCTGTCTTCGACAGGGTCCTCATAGGCGAAATGTTCTCATTTGCAGGATGGAACTTCATAGGAGTCGCTTCCGGAGTCCTGCGTGATCAGGGAGGTAACCTGCTTGTCAACATGTTCTCCGGCCCTGCGATGAACGCGGCAAGAGGGGTTGCTTTCCAACTCAATGGTGCAGTGCAGGGCTTCGTGACCAATTTCATGACTGCCGTTAATCCGCAGATAACAAAATCATATGCTTCTTCTGACCATGAATATATGTTCTCATTGGTCAGGAAATCGTCGCGTCTGTCATTCTGCCTGCTTCTTTTCATCGCCCTTCCGATATTCTTCAATGCCGAATATCTTCTCGGGGTGTGGCTCAAGGATGTTCCCGCACATGCCTCCGACTTTGTGCGTCTTTTCCTTATATTCGCTTTGAGTGAGTCTCTGTCCAATCCGATGATTACGGCGATGCTTGCGACAGGAAACATCAGGAACTATCAGATCGTAGTGGGCGGACTTCAACTGCTTAATGTGCCTGTTTCATATGTGTTCCTTCGTTTCGGTGCAGCGCCTGAGGTGACTGTGGTGGTGGCTATAGTAATATCGCAGATATGTCTTTTTGCAAGGCTTATCATGCTTCACAAGGCCACCGGGTTCCCTGTTTGGAAATTTCTGGACGAAGTGTGGGGAACTGCTCTGTTCAAGGTGCTTTGCGGGTCTCTGGTGCTTCCGTTGATCCTGGAGGCTGTCAAGCCTGCGGGATTTGAAGGATTCATTCTAAGTGCCGGTCTTTGTGTGATCTGGTCTGCATTTGTCATATGGATTCTGGGATTGACATCGGAAGAGAGGAAATGGGTGAAGGAAACAATCATTGAAAAATACAGGAAAGATGATAAGGATAACGGATAAGTCAAAGTGCTGCGGATGCACTGCATGCATGAATGCCTGCCCGGTGCAGTGCATTGTCATGCGTCGTGACAGGGAGGGGTTTGACTATCCTGTGGCGAACCCCGACATGTGCATCGGCTGTGGAAAATGTGAATCAGTATGTCCGGTCCGGAATCCTCTGCCGGAAGCCGTACCCCTTGCTTCATTTGCTGCAAGATGCGTTACTCATGTGGATGAAAGCTCTTCGGGAGGAGTGTTTCCTGCTCTTGCAGAGAAGTTTCTTGAAAAAGGGGGAGTGGTGTATGGTGCAGCGGTCATGGAGGACATGACCGTCGGACATGTCGATGTGAGGGACAAGTCCGGTCTGGCGAAGTTGAAAGGCTCGAAATACGTCCAGAGCGATCTGTATGCCGTCTTTGAGGAGGTACGCGATGCTCTGGCTGCCGGTGAGAAAGTGATGTTTTCAGGTACGCCATGTCAGGTGGCCGGACTCCACAGATATCTTGATGGCAAGCAGGACGGACTTGTCACTGTAGATGTGGCTTGTCATGGGGTACCTTCGCCCGGCTTATGGGATAAATATGTGGCGGCACTGGGGCGGAAGTGTGGCGGAAAGGTCTGTGGTGTGTCATTCCGCGACAAGACTGAAGGATGGCGCAGATACGGGTTCAAGGTAGATGTCCTCGACGAAGCAGGAGTCAGGACTCATCTCGTACGCAATCTCGCAGATCCGTATATGGCTCTTTTCCTGCAGGACATGACTCTCCGTCCGTCCTGCTATGCATGTCCTTCCCGAAACGGAAGGAGCGGGAGCGACCTGACGCTTGCCGATCTTTGGAATGT
>CAZYCJ010000147.1:0-2446 GCA_964645495.1 uncultured Muribaculaceae bacterium | reverse complement strand
TCTTCTCCGGATATCAATTCCGGGAAACCTCCTTGGCGGAAATACTCTTCGTATGACTTTGATAGCAGTCCTTTTTTCTTGGTGGTCAGTCGGGTATAATCCACCTCCTTTATCGAGCACCAATCCTTAAATGAGAATGGGAACAACTCGATCTTATGATGACGTCCGGTCAGGTGCGTGGATAATTCAGTGCTCAACAGCTTGGCGTTGCTTCCGGTGATGATGATATGAATTCTTTGCCTTAACAGGCGGTTTACAAACAATGGCCATCCGTCTATATTCTGGATTTCATCCAAAAACAGATAATCGAAATTACCATAAATCTTATATAGCGTCTGAAGAAGATTGTCAAGATCTTTGGTCTCCAGTTCCTCCAGACGTTCGTCATCAAAATTGGTATAGGCATAATGCACACCTGCCTTTCTCAGTGCGTTGAAACAAAGAGTGGACTTTCCGCTTCTTCTGACACCGATAACGACTTGTGCAAGCTTGCTATTCAGGTTAATAAGGTCTTCTTCCGGGCGATGTATCAACACTTCACCTTCAAGGGCTTCAAGTTCGTCTTGCTGCTCAAGCAGTACTTTTTCTATATCTGAAATTCTCATGCCTGTGTAATGTTATAATCTATGATGCAAATATAATATTTTATTGACATAATACGGATAAA
The DNA here is from genome assembly GCA_964645495.1 of uncultured Muribaculaceae bacterium. Lineage (GTDB taxonomy): Bacteria > Bacteroidota > Bacteroidia > Bacteroidales > UBA932 > Cryptobacteroides. Next base: position 1,779 of record CAZYCJ010000147.1, on the reverse strand, counting down.
CGACATATTTTTTACTTGTCTAATACGGATAACGTGCAAATAATACGTTTTCTCAGTACGGATAATCATCACCAATATTCTGCAAACTCGCTTATCTCACCTTCTTCCATTTGATTTTTGTATTTCTGGCATCCTCGAGGGTGAGCATTCGCTGATCATCAGTAATGCGTACCGATCCGTCTTTGCGGAAGTGTGCTGACTTAATGACATCGGAACTGTCGGTGAAGTCTATCAGGCGTTCGGAGTTTTCGTATTGGATGCGGTTGATGAAGATCGATTGGTCGTTCAGAAGGTGGCGGAGGGTATCACGGTATGCGATATAACTGAGTTCCTTGTTTTCGCTTGCCCTGATCAGGTATCTTAACTGTTTTCTCTCTCCGGCACTCACAAGCTGGTGGGCATTATGATATCCTGCACCTGGATTCGGATAGTTCAGCCTTTCGTATGAATGGTACAACTCATTTCCGAGGTACATAGGAGTATTGATAAACCAGAAGTATGCTATTGCTCCCACAAGGATTTCTATTGCAAGAGTGATGGCAAGAAGCTTTGCGGACAGGTTCATCCGGATATTCATAAGTGGAGGTCGCTTCTGGCTTTCAGTGATTCGGTCTATATGACTGTTGAAGTCAGACATCACTTCGCTTACGGCAGATTTGACTTCGCTTCGGACCGTCATACTGACATCCTCTTTTCTATATACTGAAATGGAAGGCCCGGCAGCCTTTGCCTTCTTCATTTCATCGAATGATCTTGTCATAGATTCTGCGAAGGCAATCATTGTGGATAGCGTAGTAATATCCAGAAAACGAAAAAAGAGTTGTCAATATATTGCAAATCAACATATTAACAACTCTATCTCAAAGGAACACAAAGGTAATTGTCGCTTAGATCCGCAATTTCAGCCAATCTTTGATAATTGGGTACAACTTGAAAGCGGCAGATTTTTCATTTTCCGAATCACCGATGACATCAGTATAGTGGCCTTTGTAGGTATCGTATCTTTTACCGAAATAAGTCAGGATTTCAGTAATGTATCAGATAATTCTCTTCCATAAAAAAGTCACCCATCCTTTATGATGAGTGACCCCTAATATACAAACTTTTACCCAATTGTCTGTAATTTCACAAATATAAGTATCAGAAAATCAGATCCTCAGGATTATGTTCTTTGGCCGATAAAAACATCACATTATACACAGGAGCATAAGTAACATTATTGACTACTTTTATCTCCCTGTCGTCATTAAGAACCATCGCAGATGATACATGATAGTCCGGAACTTTCATGAAATTATCCAAGGCACTATGTTTCGTATAATCCTTACCCGACTTCACCTCTACCGGAAGAACACTTATGGTATTATGGTCATCAATCAGGAAGTCAACTTCTCCCTTTGATCTGTTGTCATAGTAGAACAGCTTGTATCCATGAGAAGCAAGTTCTTGAGCAACTGCATTTTCATATACAGAGCCAAGATTAATACTTCTCATATCATTCAAGACAGGTCTGACATTATGGCCATAAAGGATTCCTGTCAGCAGACCTACATCATTCAAGTACAGTTTGAGCAGATTCTTTGTGACCGACTCTGACAGAGGATACTTCGGATTTGATATAGCGTATGTAGCATGTGTTATACCTGATGATATCAGATACTCGAACTCCTCCTCATATCTGCTATACCTATCTCCTTTCTTACCCTGTATTTCCTTTGCAATGATCCTCTTCTTCTGTCTCTCCATCTGCGAAGGAATCATTTCATATATTCTCCTGAT
>CAZYCJ010000146.1:0-2501 GCA_964645495.1 uncultured Muribaculaceae bacterium | reverse complement strand
AGGAATGGAAGATGGAAATCGCGGGCTATGTAGGATATGAAAGATGCGTAGTCACAGCAGGGGGTATCGCACTTGATGAGATCACCCCAAAGACACTGGAATCAAAACTGGTATCAGGCCTGTACTTTGCAGGAGAAGTACTCGACCTTGATGCCGACACAGGAGGATACAATCTCCAGACAGCCTTCTCCACAGGGTACCTCGCCGGCATCAGTGCAGCCAGTTCTTCTATGGCTTAGATTACACCTGAACCCAGCATCTCGCCGTCGGAGGCATACCAGACAGCGAACTGACCGGGAGTGATGCCACGCTGAGGGGCATCAAAGAGAATGTACAGGCCATTGTCACGCATGATCAGTGTAGCCTGCTGAAGAGGCTGGCGGTACCTGATACGGACATTATACCTGCGTATCTCGCCTGACTTCATGGCAAGGTCAGGACGGATCCAGTGAATTTCTTCCGGAGCAATTCCCAGACAACTGCGTGAAAGCCCCTTATGAGTGTGCCCCTCACCGACATAGATGATATTCTTTTCGATATCCGTATCGATTACGAAGACCGAATCCTTATGCCCTCCGATATTGAGTCCTTTCCGCTGACCGATGGTATAGAACTGCGCTCCGTCGTGCTTACCGACGATCTTTCCGAATGGATTCTCCTTGTATCTGGTTTTCTTTATATGCTTCCTGCCGCTGCGGTAAGTCTCGGTCTCGAACCGTATGTCGTAGGTGACAGGCTCCGAAAGGCGCTTTAACTCATCGTCGGAGACAGAAGCGACCTTCGACATGTCGAAAGGACACCCGTCAGACGGCACAGCCGCAGCCTTGTCCTCTGATATATAATCGGTTATCATCTTCACTTCTCTGTCATCCACCGACATGAACGACAACATATCCCTGACGAAAAGATACTGCTCGTTTTCAGTATAATATGCATCATACACCTCCACGACATCGCCCTCGCAAGGCTTAAGTTTCTGCTGGAGGAAGGTCGGAAGATCCACCTTTCCAACAAAGCAGATTCCCTGGGAATCCTTTTTGTCGGCCGACGGCAGGTCAGCCTCGTGAGCCAGACGGCGGACTTCGGGTTTTACGATATCACCGATAGGAAACATAGCCTGCGACAACTGTTCCTGAGTGAGTTGACAGAGGAAGTAACTCTGATCCTTGTTAGGATCCGTACCGGAAAGGATACGGTGGACCGGCTTTCCATCCGGAAATTCAATTGTTTCCTTTCTGCAATAATGACCGGTGGCGACATAGTCAGCTCCAAGTTTTCTGGCGCATTTCAGAAAGGCGTCGAACTTGATCTCGCGGTTGCAGAGGACATCCGGATTCGGAGTGCGGCCTTTTTCATATTCGTCAAACATATAGTCCACCACTCTCTTTCTGTATTCCTCGCTCAAGTCCACGAAATAGAACGGAATTCCTATCTTTCTGGCCACCATTTCAGCGACAAAACGGTCTTCCTCCCACTCACAGTCTCCGTGAAGAGTGGTCGAAGCATCGTGCCAGTTCTGCATGAACAGAGCAAAGACATCATAGCCCTGTCTCTTGAGAAGAAGGGCGGCAACACTGGAGTCAACGCCTCCAGAAAGTCCGATACAGACCTTTATATTGCTGTTTTCCGTTAGATTATGGGACATTTTTGACAAAAAGCATTATATTTGTGAAGTTTGCAAAGATAACTCAATTGATCTTTTATGACAAGCAAAGAGATAAAAATCGCCTTTCTCGAATATGAAGGCATCGGCCAACTGGATCCGGAAGACAAGGATCTGGCAAATGCGGCAATTGAAGCGATGGCAAGTGCATACGCACCTTATTCAGGATTCAGCGTGGGCGCAGCCGTCATGTTTGAGGACGGAGAGATCGTAAAGGGCTCGAATCAGGAAAATGCGGCCTATCCTTCAGGACTTTGTGCAGAGAGGACTGCCTTGTTCTATGCAAGTGCAAGCAGGCCTGACAAACGGATGGCTGCCATTGCTATCGCAGCAGGCCAGGACGGCAAGGTCTGCGGATCCCCGGCGACACCCTGCGGTGCATGCAGACAGGTGATGGCTCAATACCAGACCAAGAGCGGAAGACCAATGAGGGTTCTGCTGGTCGGAGCAGACAAGATATGGCGATTTGAAAAGGTGGATGATCTCCTTCCTCTCATATTCGACAGCATATAGCCCGAGAACTCCGGATAAACTTTTAAATTATTTTTTGCAGGGGTCAAAAATTTATGTACCTTTGCATCCGGGTAAGTCTTACACGACCAGCTCCCTCCGAATTCCCCCAGGACTTGACCGTAGCAAGGGTAGGAGGTCGTAGCGGTGCGATGTAATACGCTTACCCTTTTTTTGTACCCGGAACTTCCGTTTCAGTTATTCCTGTTCAGTATAGAATTCGATGATGCGTGAAAGCGCCCTCTGACATACAGGACAGAATGCATCCGCCGAATTGGTCTTCATACGGCAGTCAGGAAAAGGTCTGTAGACACCTTCAGACTGATAT
>CAZYCJ010000145.1:0-2525 GCA_964645495.1 uncultured Muribaculaceae bacterium | reverse complement strand
AGATGCATGATGTGGCTTCTCATAGGAGCCATACCTGCACCACCGCCGACGAAGATCAGCTCCTGATCTGCCGGGAGATTCTTTGGAAGGAAGAACTCACCATATGGGCCTGAGATTGTGATCTTGTCACCTGGCTTGAGAGAGTAGATGTATGATGAACAGATACCGGGGTTAACATCAACCCACTTGCCTGCAGCTCTGTCGAATGGAGGGGTGGCGATACGTACGTTGAGTTTGATGATATCGCCTTCTGCAGGATAGCAGGCCATTGAGTATGCACGTACGGTCGGGGTAGGGTTGACCATCTTGAGGTCGAATACACCCATCTTCTTCCAATCTTCACGGTACTGCTCGTCTACGTCGATATCCTTGTAATCAACAGTGACAGCAGGTACGTCGATCTGGATATATCCGCCAGACTGGAAGTTGAGGTGTTCACCCTCAGGGAGTTTTACCACGAATTCCTTGATGAAGGTAGCCACATTGTGGTTAGAAACCACCTCACACTCCCACTTCTTAACGCTGAGTGCTGAAGCAGGTACCTCGATCGACATGTCCTCCTTTATCTTCACCTGGCATCCCAGACGCCAGTTGTTGGCGATCTGCTTGCGGTTGAAGAATCCGACCTCGGTAGGGAGAATCTCTCCGCCGCCTTCGGTCACGCGGCACTTGCACTGTCCGCACGCACCCTTACCTCCACATGCTGAAGGAAGGAATATCTTCTGCTCTGAGAGAGTAGAAAGGAGGTTTCCGCCAGGGGTCACCTCGACGATCTTGCTGCCGTCGTTGATGTTGATCTTTACTGTTCCTGAAGGTGTCAGCTTCGTCTTGATGAATAGGAGAAGCGCCACCAGAATGAGAGTGACGATCACGAAGACGATCACTGCAAAAAGTATTGTTGTCTGTAGCATAAGTCTTTCCTCCTATATTAAAGCTGAATACCCATGAATGTCATGAATGCGATACCCATGAGACCTACGGTGATGAATGTGATGCCGAGACCCTTGAGTCCTGCAGGCACATGTGAGTAAGCCATCTTCTCGCGGATAGCTGCAAGAGCCACGATGGCAAGCCACCAGCCGATACCTGATCCGAGTGCATATACCACCGGCTCGCCGAAATTGACGAAATCTCTCTCCTGCATGAAGAGCGAGCCGCCGAGGATCGCACAGTTCACTGCGATGAGCGGAAGGAAGATTCCGAGCTGTGAGTAGAGGTTCGGAAGGAACTTCTCGACTACCATTTCAACGATCTGAGTGATGGCTGCGATGACTGCGATGAAGATGATGAAACTGAGGAAACTCAGGTCAAGATCTGCAAACTCAGGGTTGAGCCATGTAAGTGCACCGGCCTTGAGGACATACTCGTTGAGGAGCCAGTTCACAGGGAGAGTGATCAGAAGCACTGCGATGACCGCGATACCGAGGCCGTTTGCAGTCTTCACGTTCTTTGATACCGCCAGGTATGAACACATACCAAGGAAGTAGGCGAATATCATATTGTCGATGAAGATCGACTTTACAAATAAACTAATATAGTCTGCCATAGTTTTCTTGAATTATGTGTTATTTTTCCTGAAGGTCGGTCTGGATGGATCTCTGTACCCAGATGATGCATCCGAGGAGGATGAGTGCCATAGGAGGCAGGATCATAAGACCGTTGTTCATATATCCGAAATCGTATACAGCCTGTGGGATGATCTGGATTCCGAAGAGCGTGCCGCTTCCGAGGAGTTCGCGGAAGAAGGCTACGATCACGAGGATCATCGCATATCCGAGTCCGTTTCCGAGACCGTCCATGAGAGATGCGAAAGGCTTGTTGCCGAGTGCATAAGCCTCGATACGTCCCATCACGATACAGTTGGTGATGATCAGACCGATGTATACCGACAGAGTCTTGCTGACGCTGTATGCGTATGCCTTGAGCACCTGGTCGACGAGAATTACCATGAGCGCGACCACCACGAGCTGCACGATGATACGGATACGGTTAGGAATGGTGTTTCTGAGAAGTGAGCAGACAAGGCTTGAAAGTCCTGTCACGATCATCACAGAAAGACCCATTACAAGCGCACCCTTCAACTGTACTGTAACTGCAAGTGAAGAACAGATACCGAGGACAAGAACTGAAATAGGGTTGCCCTTGAAGATCGGATTCAAAAATGTTTCCTTAATGTTTGCCATATGCTATTCCTCCACTATGTTTACTGATTCAACTTCCTCTGCGCAGCATGTGTCTTCGCAGCACTCCTGCCGGCAGCATGTCGCTGCATTCTTTGCAAGGTAGCCCTGATAGAAACCGAACCACTGGTTGAGGGTCTTTCCGAGAGCCTGGCAGGTGATGGTCGCGCCTGAGATAGCATCAACACCATTGAGCTCCGTCTGTCTGTTGGCAGGTTTCGCAACCTCGAAGAGGATCTCACCTTCGCCAACCTGCTGGCCGGCAAATGCGGCAGCGAATGAAGGCTCGTCAGATATCTTTGCACCGAGACCAGGAGTCTCGCCCTTGTGTCCGAAGCATACTGC
>CAZYCJ010000144.1:0-2545 GCA_964645495.1 uncultured Muribaculaceae bacterium | reverse complement strand
ATCTTCGGATTCTGCGCCGATGTTATATTCTCGATTCTCATATTATTCGTACCAGATCTTGTATAAAAGATAATGTTCGGCGTTAGCGTGAGCCTTGGCCTTGATGGCCTCTGATCCGTCCTTGATCTTCTTTGCCGGAATGCCTGCCCAGATGCCAGGTTCAAGCGTCTGATTTGCTGGAACTACGGCTCCTGCGGCGATGATCGTGCCGTCAGGAACGACTGTGTTGTCCATCACGATCGCGCCCATTCCGACGATGACGTCGTTGCCGATGATGCATCCGTGTATGTTGGCTCCGTGACCGATGGAGACATCGTCGCCGATGATGCATTCAGACTGATGATATGTCGAATGCAGTACGGCATTGTCCTGTATGTTCACGCGGTCGCCGATGTGGATCGCACCGACGTCGCCGCGCAGGACTGCACCGTACCAAATGCTGCAGTCGTCACCGATTTCCACAGTTCCTATAATAGTCGCTGTCTCCGCAAGAAACGCGCGCTCTCCTATGATGGGCATGTCGCCTTTGAGTTCCTTGATCATTGCCATGAAACAAAGATATGAATTTCTTGTTATAATCGGATGCCTATCGTCGCTCCTTGACGATTTACTTTGTATTGTGAGGGTGGTTAAATCCCTCTTTCCTTGCAGATGGCCTCGTATGCCTGAGATATCGCCTTGAACTTCTCCTCGGCTGCCTTCTGGACATCCTCTCCAAGAGTGGCCACCTTATCCGGGTGGTACTTGACAGCCATCTTACGATAAGCCTTCTTCACTTCCTCGTCTGTTGCGTCAGAAGTGATTTCAAGGATCCTATAGTTACTGTCGTTGCTTGGGCGGAACTGTGCGAAGATGGAATCCACTTCTGCCTTTGATAGTCCTATGTAGGTTGCTATTGTCTCAAGGATATCGACCTCTCTCTGTTGCAAGCCGTCGCATGCTCCTAGCTGAACGAGAAAATGATACAGATGCAGACGCTGCGGGTAGTCCATGCATGAGCGGATCTGGCTGCATACCTCATAGAGATTGTATTCCTTCTGGAGAAGTTCTTCAAGAATCTCATCTACCTCATTGGCAGCTTGTGCCCCGAAGTTTCTTGCGAAGAACTCCCTGAGTGTCGCCTTCTCCTGAGAAGTCGTCTTTCCGTCCGCCTTGATGATTGATGCAGACAATACCAGGAGGCTCATCAGGAAACTGTTCCTCTGTCCTTGATTCCAGGATTGCTCCTCAGTGTATACTACTGCGGATTCAGCGAGTCTCTCCAGTCTTGAAGTGAAGTAATATCCCAGGATGCCACCGATAGGTCCGAACATGGCCCATCCGAGTGCACCTGCTATCCATTTGCCGAGTCCCATGTTACTTCACCTGATTTTTGACGTCCGGGCATGGCTTGAGGGTAGCCATGAATCCTTCTACGATTGCACTAACTGTAGCGTTTTCTATGTCGGTGCTCTTTGGCACCTCTTTTACAAGTTCTGCTTTAGTCATTTCTGTGTTACTTTAAATCAGAGCCGACAAAGATAGCCCTTAAGTTCGAATCTCAATGCTTTGAAATTCCTATTTTGTGGTCTTTACGTAAAAATAACACAAAAATGAATAAGGGGACTTACACTTACGCATATCCAAGACCTTCGGTTACTACTGACTGCGTCATCTTCGGATTCGACGCGCAGGGACTATCTGTCCTGCTAATTGAAAGGGGGATCGAACCGTTCAAGAGATGTCGCATTGAATCAGGTGTCCGGACGATGATGGCAGAGAAGAGCGGAGTATTTCCCTGTGCTCCTGCGGAGCAAGCCCTGCCATCACTGTCCGGAAATCCGGGAACCGCACCGTAAGTCGCCGTGTCAGGCATATGCCCCGCTTAGCGACGACCTGCAACGCTGTATTTCTGCAACTTATTAATACTTAGGTAATTACAAAATGAAACTGTTCCAGGTGCCTCTTTTTAAAGGGGTACCTGGAACAGGCGCTTTACTAGGTGGGGTCGTATGTTGCTGATTATTAGTTAGTTATGGAGTTGTGCCGTAAAATAGCCGTTCCCGGTCGTTTTGGATTTTCCAACCATCTTTTTCAGTTGATGCGGAAAGACGCTTCAGCATCGAGCCACTCGCATCAGCCCCCTTGCTGTATTGGGAGTAACGGAGTGGGAAGGACCGCTATTTAACGACAGGCTGATTATATTGTCTTATATCCGGAAAGCCTACTGATTCTTCGGTCTCATCTGAGGGAAGAAGAGAACATCCTGTATGGTAGGGGAGTTGGTCATGAACATTGTCAGACGGTCGATTCCCATACCCAGACCTGATGTAGGAGGCATACCGTACTCGAGTGCACGTACGAAGTCCATATCGATGAACATAGCCTCGTCATCTCCCTTGTCCTTCAGTTTCAACTGATCCTGGAAACGCTCGTACTGGTCGATAGGGTCGTTCAACTCGCTGTATGCATTCGCAAGTTCCTTACCGCATACGAAAAGTTCGAAACGCTCAGTAAGTTCAGGATTTGTGCGATGACGCTTGGTGAGCGGTGACATCTCCACAGG
>CAZYCJ010000143.1:0-2644 GCA_964645495.1 uncultured Muribaculaceae bacterium | reverse complement strand
GAGGAATATGCAAAAAAAGTTTGCAGTTTGCTGAATAATTCCGATATTCGCGCCGCTGTTGATGATAGAAACGAAACACTCGGCAAGAGAATCCGTGAGAGTGAACTCAAGAGGATTCCTTTCCTTGTGATTGTAGGTGAGAAGGAAATGAACGAAGGCACGGTTTCTGTCAGAAGACAGGGAGGTATAGATGCAGGTTCCATGTCGACTGAGGATTTTGTCAAGATGGTAAGTGACGAGATCAACGAGCAGTTGGCATAACATTATAGTAATAACTTAACTTATAGGAGGAATTTTTTATCGCAGCACCATTTAAATCAGGTCCACGCCCGAGCGGCCCGAGACCTAATGGTCGTCCAGGCCAGAGGCCTAATCAGGTGAAGAAGGACGACGACGGATTGAGAATCAATGAGGAGATCACAGCCTCGCAGGTACGTCTTGTAGGAGACAACATTCCTGAACAGGGAGTGTTCTCTTTGAGGGAGGCCTTGAGAATGGCTGATGAGCAGGATCTTGATCTGGTGGAGATAAGCGCGAAGGCTGATCCTCCTGTATGTAAGATAATGGACTATCAGAAATATCTCTATCAGCAGAAGAAAAAAGCGAAAGAGATGAAGGCCAATGCGGCGAAGATAGTCATCAAGGAGATCAGGTTCGGTCCTAATACGGACGAGCATGACTTCCAGTTCAAGTTGAAGCATGCGCAGGAATTCCTGCAGGAAGGCTCGAAGGTAAAGGCTTCTGTCTTCTTCAAGGGACGCTCGATCATTTACGCAGACCATGGTGAAAAACTCCTGCTCAGATTTGCTGTGGAACTCGAGGAATTCGGACGCGCGGAGCAGATGCCTAAACTTGAGGGAAAGAGGATGATAATGATGATTGCTCCGTTGAAGAAAAAGTAATCCAAGAGATTGGATGATAAATAATTATTAACTAACAGTCAAACAAATTTAACTATGCCAAAGATGAAGACCAACTCCGGTTCAAAAAAGCGTTTCACGCTTACCGGAACGGGAAAAGTTAAGAGAAAGCATGCTTACAAGAGCCACATTCTCACAAAGAAGACCAAAAAGCAGAAGAGAAATTTGACTCACATTGCGCTCGTTGCCAATGTAGACGAGAGGAGAGTCAAAGCTTTGTTGGGTATGTAATTTTCGGATTACAAATTAAAAATCAAGTCAAACTTGGAATGCAGTCGAAAAGTTCCTGATGCGAAGGACACTGCCTCCATAAAACAGTTAAATTTATGCCAAGATCGGTAAATTCAGTTGCCTCAAGGGCACGCCGCAAGAAGATTCTTAAGAGAACCCGCGGTAATTTTCTTTCAAGAAAGAATGTTTGGACGGTAGCAAAGAACACCTATGAGAAGGGTCTCACCTATGCTTACCGTGATCGTAAGAACAAGAAGCGTTCATTCCGCGCACTCTGGATTCAGAGAATCAATGCTGCCGCACGTCAGTACGGTATGACATACTCTCAGTTCATGGGTCGCATCGCTAAGCAGAACATCGGTCTGAACCGTAAGGTTCTTGCAGACCTTGCCATGAACAATCCTCAGGCATTTGAGGCTATCATCAATTCTGTAAAATAGTAATTGCTGATGAGTCTGAAGGAATTGTACCATAACAAATGGGTCAGGTTCGGTTTCTGGGCTGTGCTCTATGTGTTGTGGGTCATCTGGCTCGGAAACTATTGGTGGCTTTTCGGCCTTGTACCTATCTTTGATCACCACATCACCCGCAAGGTAAAGTGGCTGTTCTGGAAGAAGGAGTACAAGGAAGGAGAAAAGAGGAACGCACTTCTGGACTGGCTTGATGCCATCATATTCGCAGTAGTGGTCGTGACATTCATCAACACCTTCTTTTTCCAGGCATTCAAGATTCCTTCATCCTCGATGGAAAGTTCGCTGTACACAGGTGACCACCTGTTCGTCAGCAAACTTGCCTACGGTCCCAAGATGCCGCAGACCCCTCTGACGATTCCTTTCACTCACAATGTAATCGGCGCGAAAGAGTCTTATTCGACATTGATTCAGAGCGATTACAAGAGACTTAAAGGATTCGGACATGTCAAGAACGGAGATTATGTGGTATTCGCGTTTCCTCATGGAGATACGGTACTCGTAAGAGAGCCGGCCGCAGACTACTATACCTACGTAAGGCAGTTCGGTCGCGACTATACTCTCAGAAACTATGGCCCTGTAAAGGTCCGCCCGTCGGACAAGAAGGACCACTATGTCAAGAGATGCGTCGCTTCTGCGGGAGATACATTGGAGATAAGGAACGGACAGGTATATGTCAATTCCGAGGCTCAGACAGTATGGTCCGGAGTCCAGAACTCATACAGGGTGGTGACAGACGGACAGCGTATCAATCCGGTCAATCTTGACAAGTTGGGCATCAATGCCAGGGAACTCTGGTTTCATCCCGAACTTCCGGGATATCCGGAGATGCCTCTGACTGCAGAGATGCTGGAGAAGGTAAAGGCATACCCGAATGTGGTTTCGGTGGAGCAGAACATAGATGTGTATCCGGCGGATTATCCGGACTCGGAACTGACCATCTTTCCGTTCACTTCAGGAAACCGTTGGACCAGAGACAATTTCGGACCGCTCTGGATCCCTAAGAAAGGAACGACGGTGGCG
>CAZYCJ010000142.1:0-2676 GCA_964645495.1 uncultured Muribaculaceae bacterium | reverse complement strand
ATTATGAATACAGGTAATTCCATCATGGCATTCATTGCCGGTGCGGCGCTCGGAGCCCTGACCGCTCTTCTCATCGCTCCTGATTCGGGAGAGAAGACGCGAGCGAAGATAAAGGCAGGCGCTGCAGATGCAGCCGGCATGGCAAGAGACAAGATCATCGAGGGACTGGAAATGCTGGAGGCAGCACTGGAGGAGAAGTGATATGTCTGCGAATTGCAATAACGGTTCCGAGATCCACAGGTATCTGGATCTTCGTGTCGATGAAATCAAGCTGAGGACGGTGGATGGCCTTTCGGTCGGCGTCAGCAGCGTCCTGGCCCTTATGACCATAATTGCGGCCGGGGCAATCGCTTCGGTCGCGATCGCCTTCGGATTCGTGGTCCTTCTTGGCGACCTCATCGGAAGTTGGGCGGCATCAGCCTTCATCGTCGGAGGCGTATTCCTCGCCCTGCTTGTCGTCCTCATCATCCTCCGGAAGCGCCTCTTCCGCGACCTCTTCGTCAAACTCTTCATCAGCATCTTCTATGAACAGTAACTTCTCGGAAATAAAGACCTATGAGCAACTGCGTGCCAGTCTGGATGCATTGTCTGCGGAAATCGCAAGATCTAAAAGGAAGGCCGCCCACTTGAAAAGCCTTCTTCTTCCCCTGGTGCGTGCTCTGCGTCGACGTCTGTCGGAGGGCAGATAGGCAATATAAAAGCAAAACATATCCGCACGCACGCATTTTTTCGTATATTTGTAAGTTAAACGAATTGTGCGTATGCCGGAAATTTCAAACAGAGGACACATCATGCCGTCCTCGCCGATCAGGAAACTCGCCCCGCTCGCAGCAGATGCTGAGAGGAGGGGGCTCAAGATATTCAGACTCAACATCGGACAGCCGGACATCCCGACTCCTCAGAAGGCTCTTGATGTTCTCAAGACCGTGGATCGTAAAGTCTTGGAATACAGTCCGTCACAGGGCATCCTGTCTCTGAGGGAAGCCCTTGTCAACTACTACGAACGCTACCAGATCAAACTCACTCCTGACGAGATCATCGTCACAGCAGGAGGCTCGGAGGCGGTCCTCTTCGCCTTCATGAGCTGTCTGGATCCGGGCGATGAGATCATCGTTTCGGAGCCAGCCTATGCAAATTACATGAGTTTCGCGATCTCTGCCGGAGCGGTGATCCGCACCGTTAGCACCACCATCGATGAAGGATTCTGCCTTCCGAAGGTGGAGAAGTTCGAGGAACTCATCAACGAACGCACGAAAGCCATCCTCATCTGCAACCCTAACAATCCAACAGGCTACCTCTACACACAGAGGGAGATGAACCAGATCCGTGACCTTGTCAAGAAGTACAACCTCTTCCTTTTTTCGGACGAGGTGTACCGCGAGTTCATATACACGGGCAGTCCGTACATTTCGGCCATGCATCTTGAAGGGATCGAGCAGAATGTCGTTCTTATTGACTCGGTATCAAAGAGATATAGCGAATGCGGCATCCGCATAGGAACCCTCATCACCAAGAACAAGGCGGTTCGTGACACAGTCATGAAGTTCTGTCAGGCGCGTCTTTCTCCGCCTCTTATCGGCCAGTTGGTCGCTGAGGCGTCGATCGAAGGTACGGAGCAGTATTCGCGTGATGTCTATGAGGAATATGTCGAGCGCAGGAAGTGCCTGATCGACGGGCTGAACAGGATCCCGGGTTGTTACACGCCTATCCCGATGGGAGCGTTCTACACTGTGGCCCAACTCCCGGTGGATGATGCGGAGAAGTTCTGCGCGTGGTGTCTGACCGATTTCAATTATGAGGGGGAGACGATCATGATGGCTCCTGCCAACGGTTTCTATTCCGATCCGGAACTCGGCCGCAGACAGGTTCGTCTGGCCTATGTCCTCAATAAAGACGATCTCAAACGCGCTCTCCTCGTCCTCAAAAAGGCCCTGGAGGCGTATAATAAGACATGTCGAGCGTCTCTCTGTCATGTCGAGCGTCTCACTGTCATGTCGAGCGAAGTCGAGACATCTAATTGATAATTAAAGTAAAACATAATGGAAAAGAAAAAAATCGCTGTCGCAGGAACAGGTTACGTCGGCCTTTCAATGGCCACCCTTCTGGCACAGAACCACAAGGTGATAGCAGTGGACATTGTGCCTGATAAGGTGGAGATGATCAACCGCAGGAAGTCCCCGATTCAGGATGAGTACATCGAGAAGTTCTTTGCTGAGAAGAAGTTGGACCTTACGGCGACTCTCGATGCGGAGGCCGCTTACAGGGATGCGGAGTTCGTGATCATTGCGGCTCCGACCAACTATGATGCGAAGAAGAATTTCTTCGACACTTCTGCAGTTGAGGCTGTTATCGACAAGGTTCTTGCGGTGAATCCGGATGCGGTGATGGTCATAAAGTCAACCATTCCTGTGGGATATTGCCGCTCGCTTTATGTGAAGTATGCTCTCCGTTTCGCATATGACGAGCATCTTCGCGGCAAGAAGTTCAACCTTCTCTTTTCGCCGGAATTCCTCCGCGAGTCGAAGGCTCTCTATGATAACCTCTATCCTTCGCGTATCATCGTCGGCTCTCCGAAGTTCATCGACAATTTCGACGACGAGAACCGCGCGATCGCTATGATTGCGGACTTCGACCGCATGAATGCCGCCGCCCGCACATTTGCCGAACTTCTGAAGG
>CAZYCJ010000141.1:0-2837 GCA_964645495.1 uncultured Muribaculaceae bacterium | reverse complement strand
CCGTCATTGAAGTCGATCCTCTGACGCGGAGAAGTATCAGTGCTGCACCCAGCAATGAGGGCGCAGCACAAAAGAGCATAAAACAAGTTTTTCATAGCATATATTTAAAGAGTCCTGACGATCTTCGAGCCGTCGTAATTGACAGTCTTGGCAGCACCCTTGCCGGCCTTCGAAACAGGAATCACATTGAAGACACGCTCCTTGAGCATTCCCGGGAACTCTCCCCTGCGCTCACCGATGGTCAGAGTCCTGCTGTCCTCATCATAAATGAAGTCGATCATCGCATAAAGGCCCTTCTCATAATTGTAGTTCACATTCTCATCCTCATAGAGAGTGAACGAACCGTCAGCACCCTGATATACATAAAGGTCGATCACATCAGCAGGCTTCTCGTCAGACCACTGCATGTCAGGTCCGAAAGGAACAATGGATCCTGCACGTACATACAGAGGCATCCTCTCATAAGGAGCCGCAACCTCATCACAAATGCCGCCCTCACGGAACTTGTTGGTATAGAAGTCGTACCAGCCCTCGCACTCAGGGAAATATACCTTTCTTGTGCGGGCACCATATTCATATACAGGGGCAACAAGGAACGAAGGACCGAACATATATGTGTCACCGATATTTACAACATTCGCATCAGCCATGAAATCCATGACGAGAGGACGCATGATCGTATAGTCCTCAAACCACGTCATTCCTGCAAGAGAGTAGATGTAAGGCATGAGACGGTAACGCAACTGCGAATAGTAGAGGATAGACTTATATGCAGGGTGGTTTTCAGGAGCGATCTCCCAAGGTTCACGGAACGGATACTGCCCATGGGCACGATAGAGAGGACAGAATGCTCCGAACTGGAACCATCTTGTATTGAGTTCACGCCACTCCTTGTGGTCTGCATTCTCCTTTCCTGTCATGTTATAGACCTGCTGTCCTGCGACATAACGGTTCTCCACACAGAAGCCTCCGATGTCCATTGTCCAATAAGGAATACCGCTGATGGCGAAATTGAGACCGGCGGAAATCTGAGCCTTCATATCCTCCCAACGGGTAGCGATGTCGCCGCTCCATGTCGCAGTCGAATATCTCTGGAGGCCTGCAAATCCGCTTCGGGTGAGGAGGAAGACGCGTTTGTCGTTGTCGACTCCGCGCTGGCCGTTATAGATGGCCTCCGCATTCATGTAAGCATATGCATTGAAGAACTCGGTAGACGAGCCAAGGGCAGTAGGACCGCATAGAGCCTTGCGGTAGTCCATATTCGTACAGTCACGTACATTAGGTTCCGATGCATCCATCCACCAAGCATCGATGCCAAGAGGATAATAATGCTCATACATCTGGTTCCAGAAAAGCTTACGGGCATCCGCCGAATAAGCGTCATAGAAGCCGTAAAGATAGCCCTTTCCGATCCAGTCGCGGACGCCGTCTTCATAAGCCTTGGTGTACATCCAGCCGTTCTCGTCGAACTCCTTGTAGTGCTCGGTCTCGACATAGAACTTAGGCCACACTGAAATCATCATACGGCCGTTCATCGCATGAATAGAATCAACCATTCCCTTAGGATCAGGGAAACGCTCGGGATCGAACTCATGACCGCCCCAGTCGTTCTCTCTCCAGTGGCTCCAGTCCATCACGATGTTGTCGATAGGGATATTCCTCTTGCGGAAGCCTTCAAGAGCCTCGATCATTTCTGTCGAAGTCTTGTAGCGTTCACGGCTCTGCCAGTAACCCATAGCCCACTTAGGCATCACAGGCGCCTTTCCTGTAAGGGTACGATAGCCGCTGATCACCTCATCCATATCCTCTCCGGCGATGAAATACCAATCCATCTGCTTGGTCATCTCGCTCCACCACTGATGCTTCGCCTGCCGCACAGGATCCACCACATCATAGGCACGGAGGCCAAGATAAGAAACGCCTCCGTCAGGCTTCCACGAAATCTTTATAGGAGTCGTCACTCCTGCCTCGAGGTCTACAGTGAACTTGTAGCTGTTCGGATTCCATGAAGTACGCCAGCGCTCAGGAACGACTTCCACGCCGCCGATATTTACGGTGGTGTAGCCTGCATAGTAGAGGTTGAACTGATATGTCCCTGTCTGAGGCGCCTCGATGCAGCCTTCAAAAGTCACATCAGTACTGCCAAGATGGACATTTTCAGGAAGGTTCACTACCCTTGTCATCTCCGGCTCGACAAGATACTCGAAATAGATCTGAGGCTCCTGACGGACGAACGGCTCTCCCCTGCGAGGCACATAAGTACCTGTGAGGCAACCCTCTTGTCCGTTCTTGTCATAGAGCGTAAACACATCTCCCAACTGCTTGTAATCCTCAGGATTACCGAAACGCATCATAGAATAACTGTCCATCAGAACACCATATCCCTTGTTGGACACGATGAAAGGAACAGACACCTTGGTGTTGTACTGGAAGAGTTCCTCATTCTTACACTTGTAGTTGAATTCGTCAGCCTGATGCTGGCCAAGACCATAGAAAGCCTCATCCTCAGGAGATTCGAAGACCTGACGGAACGAATATCCATGAGTTCCCTCGACCTCTATCGGCTCGAAGGTCTTTCCACCGCCGGTTTCCTCACGAAGAAGGACTTTTCCTGCAGGGTCGGTAAACCAGACCTCACCGGTGGTCGCAAGGACATTCGCCTTCACTGCGGAAGTCGCTACAGTAACGGTATCACCATTCTGCTTCACTTCAAACGGAGTCTTCTCTGAAGCAGGGATGATCACAAGACTCTGAGGGTCGGCAAATCTTTTCTCAGGGGTTGCGGAAACATGGATGAGTTTCTCACCCATCACTTCCAGTCTGACAAGACGCGGACC
>CAZYCJ010000140.1:0-2966 GCA_964645495.1 uncultured Muribaculaceae bacterium | reverse complement strand
ATGTCAGAATACTAATGCCAAATTGTCAGTTTACGGCCCTCTTTTTGGATAAATCACAGAATGTCACTATATTTGCAGGTTGTGTGCGCTGTCGGGTGCATACAACCTGTTTTGAATATAAAAATTAAGATAGATATGTCATTTACAGACGTTTTCAAGAAGATTTTCGGTACCAAGGCCGACCGAGACATGAAGGCCCTCAAGCCCACATTGGACAAAGTCCTCGCGGCTTACAAGTCGATAGACCCTCTCTCGGACGATGAACTCAGAGCCAGGTGCCAGGCCCTCAAGGATAAGATTCAGGCTGCGATCGCCACAGACGAGGCTCGTATATCCCAGATCCGTGAAGAACTCGAAAAGGAAATCCCCCTCAAGAGAAAGGAAGAACTTGCTACAGAGCAGGATAAGTTGGTGAAGAAAGTGGACGAGACCATCGAGAAAGTCCTCGACGAGATCCTTCCTGAGGCATTCGCCATCATGAAATCCACTGCACGCCGCTTTGCCCAGAACGAGACGATCCGCGTGAAGGCCACAGACTTCGATCGTGACCTCAGCGCCACCAAGGACTTCGTGACCATCGAAGGCGACTACGCCCTCTGGCAGAACCACTGGATGGCCGGAGGAAACGAGATCACCTGGGACATGATCCACTATGACGTACAGTTGATCGGAGGTATCGTCCTCCATCAGGGAAAGATCGCCGAGATGGCTACGGGTGAAGGAAAGACCCTCGTGGCGACCCTCCCTGTCTTCCTTAACGCCCTCGCAGGCAAGGGAGTACATGTGGTCACGGTCAACGACTACCTCTCAAAGCGTGACTCCGAGTGGATGGGGCCTCTCTATCAGTTCCACGGTCTCAGCGTGGACTGCATCGACAAGCATCAGCCAAACAGCGAAGGCCGCAAGAAGGCTTACGCATGCAACATTACCTTCGGAACAAACAACGAGTTCGGCTTCGACTATCTCCGTGACAACATGGCGACCTCGATGAACGACCTCGTACAGCGCAAGCACCATTTCGCAATCGTCGATGAGGTCGACTCCGTACTCGTTGACGACGCCCGTACTCCTCTGATCATCTCCGGTCCGGTCCCTAAGGGCGAAGACCAGCAGTTTATGGAGTACAAACCATTGGTGGAGAGACTCTTCTCGAATCAGAAGACCCTTGTGAACTCCCTGCTCAACGAAGCCAAGAAACTCATCGCGGAGGGAAACGAGAAGGACGGAGGCGTCCTCCTCTTCAGGGCTTTCAAGGGATATCCTAAGTACAAGCCGCTCATCAAGTTCCTCAGCGAACCGGGTATGAAGCAACTCCTCCAGAAGGTCGAGAATTATTACATACAGGACAATGAACGCGAGATGCCGTTCATCACCGACGAACTCTATTTCGTCATTAACGAAAAGCAGCGTTCTGTGGACATGACCGACAAAGGACGCGACCTCATCACCGGCAACCTTGAAGACAGCAACTTCTTCGTCCTCCCGGATGTGGGTGCGGCAGTCGCAGAGGTACAGAAATCGTCTCTCAGCCCAGAGGAAAAACAGATAAAGAAGGATGAGATCCTCGCGGACTTCGCCCTCAAGTCTGAGCGTGTCCATACTGTGAGCCAGCTCCTTAAGGCCTACACGATGTTCGACAAGGAGATCGACTACATCATCCAGGACGGCAAGGTCAAGATCGTCGACGAGCAGACGGGCCGTATCATGGAAGGCCGCCGTTGGAGCGACGGTCTGCATCAGGCAGTCGAGGCGAAGGAGAACGTGAAGGTCGAGGCTGCGACCCAGACATTCGCGACCATCACCCTCCAGAACTACTTCCGTATGTACCACAAACTCGCCGGAATGACCGGTACGGCCGAGACAGAGGCAGGCGAGTTCTGGTCTATCTACAAACTCGACGTCGTGGTCATCCCGACCAACAGACCGATAGCGCGTATCGATAACAACGACCTTATATACAAGACGAAGAAGGCGAAATACGAGGCGGTGATCAACAAGGTCGTCGAACTCACCAAGGAGGGACGTCCGGTTCTCGTCGGTACCACCGATGTGGAGACATCCGAACTCCTCAGCCGTATGCTCCGTCTCCGCGGCATCCAGCATCAGGTGCTCAACGCGAAGCAGCACGCCCGCGAGGCAGAGGTCGTGAAGCACGCCGGAGAACCGTCGACCGTGACCATCGCCACCAACATGGCCGGCCGTGGTACCGACATCAAACTTCCGGATGAGGTCAAGAAGGCCGGAGGACTCGCGATTATCGGTACCGAGCGTCACGACAGCCGCCGCGTCGACCGTCAGTTGCGCGGACGTTCAGGCCGTCAGGGAGACCCGGGATCATCCATCTTTTACGTGTCCCTCGAGGATAAGCTCATGCGTCTCTTCGGAGGTGAGAAGATCGCTTCCGTTGTCGACAGGATGGGAATGGAAGAGAACGACGTGCTCGAGGCTCCTATGCTCAACAACGCAGTCGAGAGGGCTCAGAAGAAGGTCGAGGAGAACAACTTCGGTATCCGTAAGAGACTCCTGGAATATGACGACGTTATGAACTCTCAGAGAGAGGTGATATATACCAAGAGACGCAATGCGCTTTCTGGAGAAAGGGTCGAGATCGACGTCATGAACATGATGCAGGACATCGCCCAGATCCTCGTCGAGAAGTCGGAAGGTATGTCTTATGAGGAATTCTCGGAGGTCGTGATGATGGCTCTGTCCATCGATCTCGGATTTGACGAAGAGACATACGCAAAGGGCAACCAGAAGGATCTTGCCGAGAAACTCCATGCCCATATGCTCGAGACATATGAGCGTCGTATGGACACCATGGTACAGAGGGCTTTCCCTATTGTCAAGAATGTCTACGAGAAGCAGGCTGCGGTCTATACCAACATCGCGATTCCGATCTCTGACGGACGCAAGATGCTGACCCTTCCTGTGGATCTCAAGAAGGCATATGAGTCTGAAGGTAG
>CAZYCJ010000139.1:0-3072 GCA_964645495.1 uncultured Muribaculaceae bacterium | reverse complement strand
AGGGTAAGCATCATTGCGAGATGCTCCTTCTCGCGCTTCTGGTCTGTATTGAGGAGAGACATGTATCCCTCACGGCCGCCCCAGAACACGTAGTTTGTACCTCCAAGTTCGATGGTAGCGTCGATTGCGTTCTTGATCTGGACAGCAGCGCGTGCCACAACGTCGAAATCAGGGTTGGTAGCGGCACCGTTCATATAACGCTTGTGACCGAATACGTTTGCAGTTCCCCAGAGGAGCTTGATGCCGGTCTCAGCCTGCTTCTCCTTGAGATATGCGACAACTTCCTTCAGGCGAGCCTCATACTCCTCAACGTTTGCCCCCTCGTCAACGAGGTCTACATCATGGAAGCAGTAGTACTCGATACCCATCTTCTGCATGAACTCGAATCCTGCATCTACCTTATCCTTTGCTGCCTGTACAGGGCATGCTGCGCCGTTCCAAGGAAAGGTCTTTGTTCCGCCGCCGAACTGATCTGCACCCTCTGCACAGAGCGTGTGCCACCATGCCATAGCGAACTTGAGCCACTCAGACATGGTCTTGCCGAGGACTACCTTTTTTGCATCATAGTAACGGAAAGCCATAGGGTTCTTGCTGTCCTTACCTTCGAACTGAATCTTGCCGATTCCAGGGAAAAATTCTTTTGTTGCCATAATTCAATTATTGTTTTGTGTTAATGATTATAATCTTGATTTCCATGTTTCGTATGCAGCAGCGTACAGATCTGTATCTGCAGGCTCGATGACGGCGAGTTTCTCAAGGGTCGAGAAGGCCTCGTTGTTGTCCTTGTAGAGACCGGCTCCGATACCTGCGCCCTTTGCCGCTCCTACAGAACCGTCTGTGTCATAAAGTTCGATGACTGCGCCAGTCACTCCTGCAAGGGTCTCGCGGAAGACAGGACTGAGGAACATGTTCGCATGACCTGCATGAATCTTCTTCACAGACATTCCCATCTGCTCCATGATGTCGATACCGTACTTGAACGAGAAGACGATGCCTTCCTGCGCCGCACGGAGAAGATGAGCCTTGCCTTGGACATTGAAGTTCACTCCATGGATCGAACTTCCGACTTCCCTGTTCTCGAGCATGCGCTCGGCACCGTTGCCGAAAGGCATGATGCTCACGCCCGCACTTCCGATAGGAGCAGTAGCCGCGAGGTCGTTCATCTCCGCATATGAGATGCCCTCAGGGGCGACATTACGCTTCATCCATGAGTTCAGGATACCTGTTCCATTGATGCAGAGAAGTACTCCGAGACGGGTCTGGTCTGCGGTATGATTGACGTGTGCGAAAGTATTCACGCGTGACTTAGGATCGTAATTGACTTCGCCGAGCACACCGTATACAACGCCTGAGGTACCTGCCGTAGAGGCAATCTCATCAGGATTGAACACATTGAGGGACAGCGCGTTATTTGGCTGATCACCTGCACGGTAAGTCACAGGGATGCCCTCTGCAAGTCCGAGTTCTGAAGCGGCAGCCGCGCAGACTCTTCCCTGCTCCGCAAATGTAGGACGGATCTCCGGAATGAGTGCCTCATCGATACCGTAGTAGTCAAGAAGCATCTTCGCAGTCCTTCCCTCCGAGAAGTCCCACATCATTCCCTCTGAAAGTCCGGAAATGGTGGTGCAGATCTCCCCTGTAAGTTTCATGGCGATGTAATCGCCCGGAAGCATGATCTTATATATCTTGGAATAAAGTTCAGGTTCATTCTCCTTCACCCACGCAAGTTTGGAAGCGGTGAAGTTGCCAGGAGAATTAAGAAGATGCGAGAGACACTGCTCATGTCCGAGTTCATCAAAGGCCTTCTGGCCATAAGGGACAGCGCGTGAGTCACACCAGATGATGGACGGCCTGAGGACATTCTTGTCCTTGTCCACGCACACAAGGCCGTGCATCTGATATGAAATACCGATTGCCTTGATGTCCTTAGGATCGGCACCCGACTCAGACATGATGGCCGAAGTAGCGAGTTTGAGATTTTCCCACCATGAAGAAGGCTCCTGCTCAGCCCAGCCTGGCTTTACAGCAAGAATGGCGGCTTCTGACTTTGGATAGAACGCCGTACTGACACATTTTCCTGTCTGGGCGTCGACGAGGCTCGCCTTCACAGACGAACTTCCGATATCATAACCTAAAAGATACATGTTTATAATTTTAGTGTTAAAGTAGATG
Source organism: uncultured Muribaculaceae bacterium (assembly GCA_964645495.1). Lineage (GTDB taxonomy): Bacteria > Bacteroidota > Bacteroidia > Bacteroidales > UBA932 > Cryptobacteroides. The sequence continues at coordinate 900 of CAZYCJ010000139.1, read as the reverse complement.
CAATCATTACATCATTGCAAATTTAGTAAAAGTTACCATGTATCGGAAACTTAGTACCAAAAATACGCTAAGTATTATCATACCAGCCTGTCTGTCAATGGCTTTTAAAATAAAAACAAATGAAGAAAAATACAATATCCACACAGGATCTACAGCCAGGACGGCATAATCTGGAACTTGCGGGCCTTTTCCTTGGCCGCAAATGCCGCCTTGTTGAACATATACAGGCGCGCGGGCTTGTGGTTCACATGTTTTTCCATCTCATCGGTCTCAACGAGAATACCTGAAGTGAAAAGTTTCTTACGGAAATTCCTGTTGTCTATCTCTATCCCGAACACGGCCTCAAGAAGATTCTGCAACTGCCTTACGGTAAATTTCTTAGGAAGCAGGCGGAAAGCGGTCGAAGAAAGAAGTATCTCTTTCTGAAGGACGGTCAACGCATCGGAAAGGATATCCATATGATCCATGATGAGATTGTGGACATCGTCGACATTCTTCCATTCCGCACCCTGAGCAGTGGTATAATTAAGCATTCCCCTGTCCAGTTTGACCAGAGCGTAGTAGCCGACGGTCACCACCCTGTCGGTGTCGATGCCATGATGGCTGCATATCCATCGGAGTTCATCCTTATCCACACGATATGGATCCGAAAATATGGAAGTCTGCTTCAGATATATCCCCTTCAGCCCGGTACTGGCCTCCAATACACGCGAAGCCGCCTGAGGCAAGGTCTCGTTTTCACGGATCATCGCCCCAGGCAGTTTCAATTCCATATCATGATAGAGCGGATCATATTTCCTTCTTCTGACAAGAAGCACCTTGAGGTTCGCTCCGTCAAAACCGAATATCACGCAATCAACTGAAATCGCGGAATTTGTCTGAACGCCGGTCATCTGACTT
>CAZYCJ010000138.1:0-3144 GCA_964645495.1 uncultured Muribaculaceae bacterium | reverse complement strand
CCGACCTCGATAAAGGAGGTCAAGGCGCTTGGATGGGACTACATCGATGTGATCCTGTTCAGCGGGGACGCCTTCATTGACCATCCGTCGTTCGGTACCGCCGTCATCGCCCGATGGCTCCAGAAATACGGTTATCGTGTGGCTGTCGTGCCTCAGCCGAACTGGCGTGACGACCTCCGCGACTTCCGCAAACTCGGTGCACCGAGGCTTTATTTCGGCGTCAACAGCGGAGCGATGGATTCGATGGTGAACCATTACACTGCCGCCAAAAGGCTCCGCAGCGACGACGCCTATACCCCCGAAGGCAAGGCTGGGCAGCGACCGGACTATGCCGTGACGGTCTATACGAAGATCCTCAAGCAGATATATCCCGATGTGCCTGTGGTCATAGGAGGTATAGAGGCGTCGTTGAGGCGCGTGACGCATTATGACTACTGGCAGGATGATCTCAAGCCTTCGATTCTCGTGGAAAGCGGTGCGGACTGGCTCTGCTACGGAATGGGGGAGAGGACGATGATCGAATTCACCCGCGCCATCGAGGCGGGCAGGAACATAAGCGACATCCGCAGGATCCCGCAACTGGGCTTTTATATGGACGGCAGATGCAAGGTCAAGGACGCCGTCATTCTGAATTCATACGAACGATGCCGCAAGGACAAGAGGGCCTTTGCGGAGAATTTCCATGTCATTGAGACATATGCGAATATGCTCATCCCTCCGGTTCTGGTGGAGCCTGTCGGGGACGGATATGTGCAGATTAACCCGACCTGGCCGCCTGCGACTCAGGAGGAGATGGATTCGTTCTGGGATCTTCCGTACACGAAACTTCCGCATCCGCGCTATAAGGGCAAGCATATCCCGGCTTTCGAGATGATCAAATTCTCGATCAACACCCATCGTGGATGTTTCGGAGGTTGCAACTTCTGCACGATAGCGGCCCATCAGGGCAAGTTCATACAGTCCCGAAGCGAAGACTCCATCATCAAGGAGATCAAGGGGCTTAACGATCTCCCCGGCTTTGCGGGAAACATCTCCGATGTCGGTGCGCCGACGGCAAATATGTACGGAATGAAGGGTAAGGATCCGTCTCTGTGCGCAAAATGCCGTCGTAAATCCTGCCTGTTCCCGGGCCCATGCCGGAATATGGACCGTTCTCACGAGCGGCTTCTGAAACTGTATGAAAAGATAGCCGCAGTCAAGGGCATACGTCATGCCTACATCGGCAGCGGCATCAGATACGACCTCTTCCTTGACGAGAAGGGTTATGTGGACGATACCTCATATCCATATCTCAAGGAACTCATACTGGAACATACATCCGGCCGACTTAAAGTGGCACCTGAGCACACTGAGGATAATGTCTTGAAACTCATGGCGAAGCCGTCGTTCCGTCTGTTCGAGCGTCTTCGTATGGAGTTCGATGCGATTGTCGCTTCGAGCGGACGTAAATGCGAACTCGTGCCGTATTTCATTTCGAGCCATCCCGGCTGCGGAATGAGGGAGATGCAGAGACTTTCGCGTCATCCTGCCCTCAATGGCATATTCATGGATCAGGTGCAGGACTTCACGCCGACTCCGATGACCACCTCGTCCGTGATGTTCTATACGGGTCTGGATCCGAAGAACCTCGAAAAAGTCTTCGTGGAACGTGATATTGAAAAGAAGAAGGAACAGAAGTCGTTCTTCTTCAGGAAAGGAAAAAGATATTAATTGACATATTTATGAAACAGTACATTGAAACAAATAAGGAAAGGTTCTTCGAAGAACTCTTTTCTCTTCTCAGAATCCCTTCCGTGAGTTCTCTGGAGGCGCATAAGCCTGATATGCAGCGCTGTGCGGAGAGACTTGTGGAACTGCTTATGGAGGCTGGTGCTGACGAGGCGGCTGTATATCCTACCACCGGCCATCCTGTGGTCTTCGGACAGAAGATGGTGGATCCTTCGCTTCCGACTGTGCTTGTATATGGCCATTATGACGTCCAGCCTGTGGATCCGATCGAACTCTGGCATTCGGATCCGTTCGAGCCTGAGATCCGCGACGGTGCCATCTATGCCCGTGGAGCGAATGACGACAAGGGACAGCTGTTCATGCACATCAAGGCATTTGAGTTCATGGTACGTGAAGGGGGGCTGAAGCATAATGTGAAGTTCATCCTTGAAGGTGAGGAGGAGATCGGCAGTCCGTCTCTTGCGGCATGGGCGTCAGAGAACAAGGAGCGTCTTGCGGCTGATATCATTCTGGTTTCTGATACTACGATGATCTCGGAGTCGGTGCCTTCGATCAACTGCGGAATGCGTGGTCTGTCGTATGTCGAGGTGAAGGTGACAGGTCCGAACAAGGATCTTCATTCCGGTCATTATGGCGGTGCTGTGGCGAATCCGATCAATGTGCTCTGCGACATGATTTCGTCCCTCATTGACAAGGACGGACATATCACCGTCAAGGGTTTCTATGATGATGTCGTGGAACTTTCCGATGAGGATCGTGCGAAACTTTCGCGTGCGCCTTTCGATCTTGAAGAGTATAAGGAATTCCTTGATATCAAGGAGGTCAAGGGTGAAGCAGGATATACCTGTCTTGAGCGTACAGGCATCCGTCCGAGCCTTGATGTGAACGGTATCTGGGGCGGTTATACAGGAGAGGGTGCGAAGACTGTGCTTCCTTCTGTGGCTCATGCGAAGATCTCGATGAGACTTGTTCCGAACCAGGACAGCGAGACGATCACAAGGCTCTTTACCGAGCATTTTCTTGCGATTGCTCCTGCTTATGTGAAGGTGGAGGTGATTCCTCATCATGGCGGCAACGGTTTCCTTATTCCGATTTCTTCTCCTGCGTATAAGGCTGCGGAGAGGGCGATGACCGAGGTGTATGGAGTTGAGCCTGTTCCGTCTCGTGGCGGCGGTTCGATTCCTATCCTTGCCGATCTTCAGCGCATCCTTGAGATCGATCCGCTTCTGATGGGCTTCGGTCTTGAGCGTGACACCATCCATTCGCCTAACGAAAGTTACCTTCTCAAGCAGCTTTTTGCCGGCATGGAGGCCATCGCTTTATTTTATAAATATTATTAATGTGATTTGATCGGTCGGTTTGATGCTCCATTGGCCCCCTCCCACTCCGTGGGCCCCTCCCCCTACGCGGGGGTGC
>CAZYCJ010000137.1:0-3256 GCA_964645495.1 uncultured Muribaculaceae bacterium | reverse complement strand
TTCCAATAGCCTGACTTATTAGGTCCTTCATGCTTGATTATTTCTTTTTCCACCAATTCCTCTACACGTCTTTTCACTGTGCTTAAAGAGATATTCAGCACTTCTGCTATTTTGGGCTTTGACATGGTTGGCTGAGACTTGATGAGCCTATAAATTCTTAACAAATCCCCACTGATAATGTCTTTTATCGGATCATTCTCGTCGTTTATAGGGTCAATATCGGTTCTTATCGGCTCAGTCTCGTTGTTTGTCGGCTCATCATTGACCCCATTATTAAGTAACAGGGTAAGTTCCACCTGTTCCGGGTCAGCAATTTCCCTTACTACTGGTTCTGCCCATCCGTTTTCTTTCCATCCTTTCTTGATGGTGTCTATTCCACTGCCGGCACGTTCTCCTTCACCGATGAATTCAAACATTTTCTGGAGGTTGGAGTTGCGACATATGCTGGTGCCACCTTCGTAGTACTGTTCTAATGTTACAAGAAGGGATCCAGGGTTTCGGAATATGAATCTGTCAGGATAGTGTTCAATCACTATACAGTGCATAGAATTGAACCGTGAGTGGATAATGGTGTTGATTATGGCCTCTCGCAGTGCTTTATGTGCAGGGGTGTCATCAATCCTCTGAATGCCTTCCAATTTGAATGGTACAGGAAGGGATTGAGACATTTTCAGATAAACTCTTCGATGGAATTGATAAAGGTTGGCTTCCCATGTTCCATCCGGATGAATCCTGTCGGTCCAGCGGATTGCCGGATCCGTACTGAGTTTTTCTCTGAAGTCCACGTAGTAATGCGGAAGGAAACGCAGTATGGTCTGTTCAAGTCCGAACATAAGGACAGCGGCCAACGTAAATCCTTCTTCTCCTGTGTCTGGATCTGATTTGTATCCTCCTATCTTCTTGAAGAAGTCAAGATCTGAGAGTTCACTCCAAGGATGACCTGTATGAGTATTGTTGTGATACTGACGATATTGTCTTATGGTAGTCACATCGAAGTCTTTTTCTAAACTGAGGTTCTTGAGGATCTTCCCATCAAGAGGATGTGTCAGAACGTCCGCATCTGCATACATCCTGCGTACAGCCTCCGTTTCTAGTTTGTAGTCTCCTTCATGGCGGCGAATGTAAGTTCCTTCCAATGGATTCTGACCGATGTATATTGGTCTTTTGCTATATAAGGCACGGGGAATACGGAATATGAGGACATTGGAACCTTCATACTTTTCTTCAAAGACGTCACCGTCCATTGTGAGGCAAGTGCTCACTTTATTGCGGTTGTGAACATCATCCCAGTATTGTTTCTTGTATTTACTGATTTGCTCTTCGGTGAGTTTGTCAGGAAGAAACTTGTGATTCTTCTCCTTGATACCAAGAACGATGATACCGCCGTTGGTATTTCCAAAGGCAGAATAGGTTTCCCAGAAACTGCCGGGGAATCCTCCTGCAGCACTCTTGAATTCAACTTCCGTACTTTCTCCTTTTTTACAAAGGTCTTTGATGTATGCGGTCACTTCCATTTCCGATTCCGTTTAGTTCTGCAAAAATAAGCAAAGAATTATATTGTTATGCTGTTATCCCATAAATCCTTTTTCAAAAACATTCATTGCTTCTGCCTTGGTCTTCTCAGCAATATCGATGTATGGTTTCATAGCCTTGTAGTCGCTATGGCCTGTCCATTTCATTACTACCTGTGGAGCGATGCCATTGGACAGGGCAAAGCAGATGAAGGTGCGGCGTGCTGCGTGGGTGCCGATAAGTTCGTATTTGGGGTAAGTTTCTTCAACTCTTTCACCTGCTCTGTAAAAGACCTGAGTGATCGGTTCGTTGAATTCGCATAGTTCACAGAGGTCCTTGAGGTATTTGTTCATCTTCTGATTGCTGATTACGGGTAGAGCAAGGTCATCCGGGAACTTTTCATCTTTGTATTTATCAAGGATAGACTTAGCCATTGCATTCAGGTCTATTGGCAGACGGTCGTTGGTTTTCTGTGTTGTGACATACAGGATGTCGCCGGCAATATCGATCCTCTTTACTTTTGCCATGTCGGAATAGCGGAGGCTGGTAAATGCACAGAAGCAGAAGAGGTCGCGGGTCTTCGCAAGGGCTCCGGCTTCCTCTACTTTGAATTCATATTCCTCTCCTTCGTAGTTATGGAGCTTGACGACTGTCTGGTTGGCTGGTATTTCAAATTTATACAACTTCAAGAGCTGCTCTTTGGTAAGGAATATGACCGGCTTTTGAAGAATCTTGAACTTCACCTTATACCTATTAATATAGTCGTGCTTGGTGTATTCCTTGCGGACTGCCCAAGTGATGAACCATTTCAGCATGGTATATTGTTTCTGGACAGTCTTCTCTTCGAGGTTTTCTGTTACACGAAGGAATTTGAGGTATTTATTGAGACCGCTTTCATTGAAGTCTTCAAACTTGACTTTCTTGCTGAATTTCGTCAGGTGGTTGGTGAATGTTTTCCAGCATTGCTTTGTTGCGTATGCCCATTGGCTTACTACGGCCTGCTCCCTGATGAATTCTTCAAGCCTATCGAACAGGCTTGGATCCTTTGGCATTACCTTGACGGGCACACATAATACATCTCCTTTGCCTAACGCAATGGTCATCTGCTCTTTCAAGTCTGCTTTGCTCGGCTTTACTTTCAGCTCCATTTCATATTTACAGAAATGGGCCTCAACTTTGATGATGTCGCCATTAATAATTTTGGCAGAGCGACCTTTGCTGTTTTCATATTTGGCCTTACTTACACGTCCATTTCCCCAGATATCCGGATTTACCGAATGTCCGATAGTGGATACCAAGACTGTTCCTCTGATGCTGATTACGGCTCTTATTGGAAATTCTCCGTGTTTATTTGGACGACTGTCAAGACTGAATGTTACTGCCATTTTTCCGATTCCTTTAATTTTACGCATAAAACTTCAGAAATCCAAATAAACCAAACGAAACTTAATTGCATTTAATTTACTACATATCAAGCATTTAGCAAATCGGGGTAAATCATAAAATACGGGTAAAGTAGTCCGCCCATCTCCACAATTAAGGTAATGAGATCAGGAGAGAACAATCGTCTTTCTTGTTTGGCATAGTCTAGTGTTTGTTTTTCGTGACAAAAACGGTATCTTTGCCGCCGTGTTTTTTGCTTTGCTATTAAGTTTCCAGACACAATAACTTATATTAAAGGTTTAGGATAGATGCAGTGGTTAGCGATCAGGGTCACTTACGGCAGGGAACTGAAGTTCCAGAA
>CAZYCJ010000136.1:0-3261 GCA_964645495.1 uncultured Muribaculaceae bacterium | reverse complement strand
TTTCTTCCCCAGTTGAGAATCGGAAGCAGGAAGGAAATCACAGCTGCTCCCACCCAGAATATCGACACATAGGTAAAATCATACTGCAGGATCTCTCCTGTGACCTCATCTCTCAATGCCTGTCCGTCAATCAGCCAGCCGCTGATGATGTTCATCAGTCCGGCAGCAGCATATGATGCAAGACCTACGATACCGAGAGCGGATCCTGTCGCTTTTCTCGGTACGAGATCTACAGCCATGAGACCTCCGATAAAGCAGATAAGTACACCTATGGATATTCCGAACAGAACCATGGCAAGGATATTCACGAACCAGCTGTTTCCACCGTATAGGAACAGTACCAGAGCTATAGCCTCCATGATACCTGCAGTCAGAGCAGGCCATTTCCTGTCACCTTTGAATACCGTATCGGAAATCCATCCGGCACATACAGTTCCGAGAATACCTGCTATTGTATTGACAGCAATGATCGATGATGCTTCCAGAAGCTCAAATCCTTTCGTTTTCTGAAGGAAGAACATTCCCCATTCATTGATGGCATAACGGCTCATATACATGAATGCGCTGGAAAGAGCAAGGATCCAGACGCCAGGATTGCGAAGAACCGCCTTCTGGATACGTTTGGTTTCCAATGCGGCATCAGCAGCCTTGGACGCCTTCAACGCAGCCTCTTCATCGACCTGCTCCTGAGTCTTTTCACCGGCAAGGACCTCGACAGGAGACAAGCCCTTGCTTTCCGGTGTATCATGCAGCCACAATGCAATGAGGGTAATACCTATGGCACCAGCTATCGAAGCACCGAAGAAGCCCCACTGCCAACCTGCCGCTGATACAAGAAGACTGACGAAAATGAAGGCCAGACCTTCACCGAAATTATGAGAAGCGCTGAAGAATCCATAATATGTTCCTCTTATATTAAGAGGATACCATCTGGACAATGAAATGATTGCAGGAGGGGAACCCATTGACTGCGACCAACCGTTGATGGTCCACATTATGGCAAACATCACGAACATCGCAGAGCTTGCAATACCAGCAGTACCTTCCCATATGCCAAGTACTCCCATCATGAAATTGGCGAAAGCCGAGATGACAAGTCCGGTCGCCATGAATTTCTTTATATTGCAGTAATCGGCAAGAAAGCCATTGACAAATTTACCGACTGCATATGTCCAGTAAAGACAGGCACCGATCACACCAAGCTGAGTGGCATCAAGCACTCCGGAGTCGATGATCGGCTGCTTCATCACATTCAGGGAAGTACGGCACACATAATAGAGGCTATATCCTAATGTAGCGGCGACGAAGGCCTGGAATCTCAGTTTCTTATATTGTTTGTCAGCCTTGTCTGCAGGAAGTTTTTCTGCAGACGGAGCACTTACCTTATAGAAGTCCAAAAAACGCTTAAACATATCTTTATTTAGAAAATGCTGTTCAACAGAGTTGCCAGCCTGTAGCCGGCATACAGGATCTGAGTTTCAATCAATGGAAGAGCTTCGTTTGACAAAATCTTGCGCGACATTGTCCCGGCCAATAATATCACAACAAGTCTTTTCATATCATACTAATCATGCCTTCCGATCGAACGCAGATAATCGAGAAGAAGCTGCGGACGGTCAGTCTGGATCATAGAAGCACCCATCTCTATATACTGTCCGTATACTTCTGCAGGATCAACCGCTTCAAGAGCTGCATCATCATCGTTTCCGCTGCCACCGCAGAGCGATGACCATAGGGTGTTCACCCATACCTTCGAGCCTGTCTCATGGATCTTAGCCACACAGTCATCGATTTCAGCACCAGGCACCTGCCAGCAAACCTCATATGCCATAGGCACTACCCCTCTCTCCTGATATTCCGCAAAGAGGATCTGTCCCTTCGGCTTGTTGATGTCGATGATCGGCATATAGAGAAGATTGTTCTCATGCTTAGCCATGTCCTCGTACACCTTGTCGATATTGCTCTTGCCTTTCATAAGCACCTGACCGGTCACACCAAGTTCCTCAGTAAGTTCCACGATCTCCTTGTAGTAAGGATACGCATGATCGACATTTACAAGAATCCTGTCCTTGCAGCAGAGAAGAGCCTCACGAAGCGTAGGAATCCTAAGAGAATCAGTTGTCACATTGTGTGCTCTCTTGAGCTTGAAAGTCATCAGTGAGTCATATGTAAAGTCACTCACCAGTCCCTTTCCATTGGTCATGCGGTTGATGGTCTGGTCATGCATGAGCACAAGCACGCTGTCCTTTGTCATCTTGACATCAAGCTCCATCATGTCCACACCCATGCGGATCACTGACTCTATCGCCGGAATGGAATTCTCAGGATAGTTTCTCCAATCACCTCTGTGCGAGATGACAACGACATACTCGGAGTTAGGGTTGTTGATTTCAGCGAGAATCTTCTCGGCCCTGTTGGCATACTGCTCCTTTGGAGTGCATGAAAGCACAGCCGCTGCAGCAATCAGAAATAAGATCAGTCTATTCATTTTCTACTATTGTTTTTTATATATACACATTTCTCGGCTATACTACGCAACACTGCAGTCTTCTTCTTGTCAAGTCCGCAATCGGCAGGACTGTCACCGAAAGGTTCTCCGAAAAGAACAAGATAATTGACGCAGGATTTCAGATAGGAGCCATACTCCGACTGATGATGTCCGTCAGTATGATAGAGCATTATGTCGGGATGCTCCTCTCTGGCCAGCTTGAACGCCTTGTTTATAGGAGATATGACCGAGCCGTCAACCGCCTTGGACATGATCCTGGCGCCCTTTTCGGCATAAGCATCAAACGCTTTCAATGTGCCGAATCCGCCATGTTCCTTTCCTGGATAAGCCCACGTACACTCGATAATCGGAAGGCATCCCGGAGAATTCTCAATTACCTTCTCCGCCATCGCCTCCATTTCCTCCACAAGCGAAGCGTGTTCCTTCCTGTCGCGTCCGACCTTTGCCGCCGCCTGGCTCTGGTCCTGAAGGAAAACCACATCATAACCGCCATCCGCCACAAGGTCTTCAGTCATTGCCAGACTCTGATGATGCTTCATCGTCCGTCCCCCTTTAAGGCTGGCGGACATGTCAAGGTAATGTCCCTCGCTCCATGCTATTTCCTTAAGCATCAGAGGACAGGAATGGTAATATGTGAAGGAGTTTCCTATACAAAGGACCCTGGTTGTGTCTTCAGGCTGCGCCGTGCCGAGATTCCTGACATATGCGCCTATGTAGGTGGAAGTCACCAGCATGGCATATGCATCCGAATC
>CAZYCJ010000135.1:0-3304 GCA_964645495.1 uncultured Muribaculaceae bacterium | reverse complement strand
ACTCTTCAGGAACTGTAGGGTAAATGCCTTCACCTTTGTAAGAAACCTTCACCTCGTACTCACCACTTTCCTTAGGATATGTAGCAGACTCGGTCTCAACCTTCACAAGTGACTTGGTCACGCTGATGAATGTCGCGTCAACGAACTCAGGAGTTGTTCCGTTGTAAAGTACGTATGAACCCTGAACGGTAACCTCGTCACCGACCTCGATGCCGAAGCTTGACCAATCGTATGATCCTGATGAGTTGACGGTACCATAAACATAGATCTCGCCTGTTCCGTCATTGAGGTACCAGTTACCATAAGTAGTATTGGCAATAGCAGTACAGATACCTGTAACCTGATATAGTTTTCCTTCAGGACCTGCGATAACCTCTGCACAAGTAGCCTCGGTGATTGTCATAGAACCCTGACGGATCTTCACAAACTGTGCATTTCCACCTGCCAGAATCTTGAGCTCCAGCTCACGGCCACTTGTGGTAGCCTCAGCAGAGAACACAAGCTTGGCATCTCCGTTTCCGGAGAGATCACCCTCAAGAGTAAGCCATGAAGCAACTGATGATGAAACATATTTCTCACCTGTTTCGCTGTTTGTCTTACGGGTAATCACATTTGGCCATACATCCTGAGTATATGTAGTATCAATAGCCCACGCCTCAGTAGCGGTAATATTCAGTTCGACAGTACCGCCCTCCTCAGCTATCGAGAGATAAGTCTGAGAGAGCTTGATATTGTCCCATGAGTCTGTCATCTGCTCCTCACAAGCTGTGAAAAGAAGGGCAGAAGCAAGTATGATTGAGAATAAATATCTAAGTTTCATAATATATCAGAAAATAAATCAGTTAAACATATACTTTATTCCCACTGAAGCATACCAGCACTGTCCGATAGCTGTGTAAGGCATGAATGTCTGAGTGCTTCCGCTGACTGCAGATGGAGTTGAGAATACAGGGTATCCCTCAGCATCTGCACCCTCATACTTGAGGATACGTCCCTCAACGAGGTTCGGATTCATATACTTGCTCACACCCCAGCTTGAGTTGAAGAGGTTAAGAACGTTCTTGAGGTCAACACTGAGCTGAAGCTTGTTGACAGTGTTGCCGATTCTCACCTTGAAGTCATGCTTGTAGCTGAAGTCAATTCTATGCACCCATGGAGAATACACGCTGTAAGCCTCAGCATACTCGCCCTGACGAGAACTCAGATACTTGCTGTTATGAACATAATCCATGAAGCGGTCACGATCGTCTGCAGAAGCAAAACGGAATTCATTGTTCGCCACCTGCTCATCTGTAGGAATATAAAGGGCATCATAGTTATAACCGTCACCGTTCATATCGTTTACGGTCATGTATGAATAGTTATAACCTCCTCTCCAAGCTTCGTAGATGAGGCTGAAGTGATTGTTAGCCTTGTCACTGTATGTTGCAGATGCAACTACACGATCCGGAGTGACATACTGTGAGTTATGAAGCTTGATATTGTTAGGACCGTCTGTTGTAGGAACATATGTAAATGCAGACTCAGCAGCTGAACCCGGCATACCTGTGAGTTCCTTGGCAACTGTGTGAGTGTAAGCAGCCATGAGGCTGAGACCCTGTACAGGAGCCATGTTCAAAGTCACGTTTGCAGAGTATCCGTAACCCTTGTTTGTGTTTTCAAGGACGAACGCCTTTGTTCCTGTCCTGAAAGTAGAAGGATAGATCGGACGATTGTCCGCACCGTTGAACCTTGCAAAGCCATTGACCGGAAGCATGCTCCAGTCTGAAATGGTCACACCGTTGATGGTCTTGTTGTAGATACCCTCAGCTGTAATTGAGAATGGGAAGGAAGTAGGGAACTTATAGTCCAATGCGAGAGAGGTCTTCCAAACCTGAGGCATCTTGAACTTAGGATCCACAGCAGAGATTGACGAAGGTACAGTGCCATCCTCAGAAGTGATCGTCTCAGGATATCCGAGACCGATGAGTTTTTGAAGAAGGGCATTCACTGTAGCCTTTCCGTTTGCATCTGTCACGAGACCACCCTTGAACTCATCCATGGTGAATCCCATCTTGGATGCATTCTTTGCATTGACCTGTGCCTGATACTGAACCATACCTGAGTTTGTAGGCATATTGGTGAAGAACACGAGAGGGAGACGGCCGGAGAAGAATCCTGTACCTCCGCGGAGGGTGAGGCTTCTATCCTCAGTTATATCCCAGTTGAAACCGATTCGTGGAGACACTGTAATCTTTGAAGAAGGCCACTTTCCGGTGTCAATATTGCGGACATCGCCATTACGGTCATAGTAATCGATTGCAAGAATAGCATTGTTTGTCATGAGGTCACCATTATCGAAGAAGAGACCGTCGAGACGAAGACCGTAAGTGAGTTTGAACGCTTCAGAAACGTTCCACTCATCCTGAGCATAGAGACCTGCCTTGTGGAACTGAACACGTGCTGCCGGGCTGGTCTCTCCGTCATAACCGTAAGTAAGACAAACCACCTCAGGAGCTGCACCGTTGATGAAGTCATCCACACTGGCATAACGATAGTAACCTGTACCATTTCTCATATACTGGTTGTCAGCCATCTGATACTCGTAGTTAGCACCCATTGTAACCTTGTGGTTACCGGCATAGTAGATGAGGTCATCCTTCACACTGATATGAGTGTTGTGCACTGCATTGTTATATGTGAAGAGCTCATAACCGAGAGCCATATACTGAGTGTTTGAACCTGTGCCGTCCTGGATATCGATGAACGGGAACTCTGAAGAGTTGGTACCGCGCACGTCATCAAGCTTTGAGAATGTAGCGAGGAACTGGTTAGAGAGGTTGTCGCTGATACGGCTGTTGAGGTCAAGTGACACTGAATGTACGAGATTGTTTATTGAGTACATCGAGTTAGCGAAAGCCATCGAGTAGAGAGATGTACGTCCGTACGCAGAACGTGTACCACCGTCCATTGAAGACGAGTTAGGAGCATTCCAACCTGTATTGTTTGTGTAGTTGTAACGCAGGGCAAGGTGATGCTTGTCTGTGATGTTCCAGTCGAGTCTTGCAAGGAGCTTGAGATTGCTCTCGTCTGCAGGGAAGTTGGTGTAAGATCCTGTATCATAGCCATACTTGTCGGCAACGTGGTTCTTCACAAGATCCATGTCAGCTGTTGTAGTATATGAAAGATACTTGTTTGAATTGCCCACACCATCCTCAGACGCTCTCCAACGAACTGCCACAGATGGAGTCTGAGCGTACTCTGCATTCACGAAGAAGAAGAGCTTGTTCTTGATGATAGGTCCACCGAGGGTGAAACCGTAAGT
>CAZYCJ010000134.1:0-3349 GCA_964645495.1 uncultured Muribaculaceae bacterium | reverse complement strand
TGAACGAGATCCAGGAGGTATACCGCCTCCAGGGTGTGAAGATCAACGACAAGCATTTCGAGATCATCGTTCGTCAGATGATGAGAAAGGTGCAGATCAATGATCCGGGCGACACAGAATTCCTGCCTGAGGAACTGGTGGACAAGTGGATGTTCATGGACACCAACGACGCCATCTACGGCAAGTTCATCGTCCTCGACAAGGGAGGTTCGGAGACCTATTCAGAAGGCGACATCATCACTGCACGCGAAATGAGAAGCGAGAATTCTTCACTCGAGCGTCAGGATCTGCCTATGATGGTTCTCCGTGAGGCTAAGCCTGCAACTGCAAGCCAGGTACTTCAGGGTATCACAAGGGCTGCGTTGAAGACCAACAGTTTCATCTCTGCAGCGTCATTCCAGGAGACTACCAAGGTACTCAGCGAGGCAGCGATCCGCGGCCGCGTCGACACCCTCGAAGGTCTTAAGGAGAATGTCATCTGCGGACACCCTATCCCTGCAGGTACAGGTCAGAAGGAGTTCCAGGAGATTCTGGTGGCTCCTGCGACAGACCAGCAGAAGAACCTTGCAGATCTCTAACAGATCATACGATATCAGCGACACCCTGTCTCACCATGAGACAGGGTGTTCTGTTTTTAAGAAGAAGAAGTCCGAATGGAATATCTTTTGAAGCAGAATTGATTTCATGTGAGAATATGATTATTTTTGCATTCTTATACTTTAATAATGATACAGGATTCCTACAGACTCAACATCGAGGAGACGGTAAGACTCAGCGGGACCAATCCCGACACCGGCCTCACATCGGAAGAAGCACGCAAAAGGCTTGAAAGAGACGGATACAACGAATTCAAGAAAAAGAAGCACACAAGTCTGCTGGTAAAATTCCTCAACCAGTTCAAGAGTTTCATGATCATAGTACTGATAGTCGCGGCAGCGATATCGGGAATTGTCGGAGTAATGCATGGCGAGGGATTCACCGACGCCATAATCATCCTTGCCATCATCATCATAAACGCTATCATCGGAGTCTTTCAGGAGGCTAAGGCTGAAAATGCCCTCGATGCCCTTGAGAAGATGTCCGCCCCGCTATGCAAGGCAGTTCGTGACGGTGAGGTGCAGGTGATACCGACAAGAGATCTTGTGGTCGGAGATGTCGTCGTGATAGAGACAGGAGACAGCGTCCCGGCAGACCTCAGGCTCACAGAAGCAGTGAACCTGAAGATACAGGAGGCGGCACTGACGGGCGAATCCGTACCAGTGGAAAAGGACACGGAAGCCATACCCGGAGAAGTTTCCATCGGAGACAGAATCAATCTCGCATTCGGATCCACAAGCGTAACATACGGACACGGTAGAGGTGTAGTCGTGGCCACGGGAGAGGCCACTGAAGTGGGAAAGATCGCATCGATGATCCAGTCTGTGGAAGAGGTCAAGACTCCGATGCAGGAGCGTCTGGACCAACTAGGAAAGTTCCTCGCCATAGCCGCACTTGTCATCTGCGCCATCATATGCATCGTAGGAGTGATATACGGAAATCCTCTCCTTGACATGTTCATGACGGCAGTATCTCTCGCAGCAGCGGCTATCCCTGAAGGCCTCCCTGCCGTGTCAACTATCGTACTGGCGATGGGAGTGCAGAGACTCGCGAAGAAGAACGCCATCGTCCGCAATCTCCCGTCTGTCGAGACTCTCGGAAGCACGACGGTGATATGTTCGGACAAGACCGGCACCCTCACCCATAACAGGATGACGGTGACCCATATCCATACCGACGGCAAAACTGCCGACATCAGACAGGCGGCAGACGGACTTACGGAGCGTCAGATGGAGACGGTGAGGATAGCCGTATTGGCGAATGATTCGAAGATTTCGGAGGAAGAAGGCAAGGTAAGGACCATCGGAGATCCGACCGAAACCGCCCTTGTCGACCTCGGGCTCAGGTTCGGAATATCCAAGGATGACCTTGATGCACGGATGCCGAGGGTGGCGGAGATCCCGTTCGATTCTGAAAGGAAACTGATGAGTACCATCCACAGACTCGAAGACGGAAAGTTCCTCGTGGCTGTGAAGGGCGGAATAGACGAACTTCTTGCATGCTGCAAGGATGTTTCAAGGAATGCGCTTATGGCGGCAAATCTTGATATGGCCGGACAGGCACTCAGAGTCCTCGCCATGGGCTGCCGTATCATCGACGCCGTCCCTGAGGAAGTGTCACCAAAGACCATCGAGCATGACCTTGAATTCATCGGAATGGTGGGAATGATCGACCCTCCGCGCGAGGAGGTGAAAGCCGCTGTGGCTGAATGCCGTGCGGCAGGAATCCGTCCCGTAATGATCACCGGAGACCATCTTGTCACTGCAAGCGCCATCGCCAAGACTCTGGGAATCATGCAGGAAGGCGACACGGCACTCACCGGAGCGGATGTGGAGAAACTTTCACTGGAGGAACTCCGCGAGATCGCAGGCAAGACCGCTGTCTTCGCACGCGTGGCGCCAGAGCATAAGGTACGCATCGTGAAGGCATACCAGCAGAGAGGAAATGTCGTGGCCATGACCGGAGACGGAGTGAACGACGCCCCTGCATTGAAACTTGCGGACATCGGCGTGGCTATGGGCATAACAGGAACGGATGTGTCCAAGGAGGCTGCCGACGTCGTGCTTGCTGACGACAATTTCGCTACCATCGTGTCGGCTGTCGGAGAAGGACGGCGCATCTATGACAACCTCATGAAATCCATCATGTTCATGCTTTCGACCAATCTCGGCGAGATCCTCGTCCTATTCATTGCTGTACTCTGCAACATGGTGACTCCCCTTCTGCCGATCCACATACTCTGGATCAATCTCGTTACTGACAGTTTCCCTGCCCTGGCACTGAGTTTCGATCCTGCGGCAAAGGATATAATGTCACGCAAGCCTATCGACTCGAAGCAAGGCATCATGACCAAGGGATTCTCGTTCAGAATCCTCCTACAAGGCATCCTGATCGGAGGTCTCACTCTTGCTGCATATCAGATAGGACTTCATTCGTCTTCTGACCCTGCACAGTCTGTCGCCGTGGCGAGAACCATGACATTTGCGACTCTGGCCTTCTGCCAGATGACCATGATATTCAGCATCAGGAGCGGCATGAACCTGGCATTCAGAGGCATCTTCAGCAACAAGTTCCTTTGGGGATCGATCGCTTTCGTGATCGCCACAATGCTCATAGTGCTTCTGATTCCGGCAGTTCAGACCGTATTCAAGGTGACATCCCTGACCGCAACGCAATGGCTCTGGGTTTGCGTACTTTCATTCGGTTCATTCGCGGTGAGCGAGATCGTGAAACTCGTGATCAGACTTTTCCG
>CAZYCJ010000133.1:0-3398 GCA_964645495.1 uncultured Muribaculaceae bacterium | reverse complement strand
GGGTGGGAGCAGCTGTGATTTCCTTCCTGCTTCCGATTCTCAACTGGGGAAGAAAGCAGCAGGAGATATGATGAACGATAACCATCTTCAGGATATGTATGAAAGTCCTTCTGTTGATGTTTTCATCATACAGAATGATGGCTTGGGAGTGTATGAAGGTGGATTCAGGTTCATGTCCGGAGTATGGCGCCCGACTGAGACCAGCATCATGAATGACAGTTCGAAAGGCTTCAATGCTCCTTCTCGTGAGGCTATATACTATAGGATCCATAAGCTTGCCTATGGATCGGAATGGGTATATGACTATGAGGATTTCGTGGAATATGATGCGGTCAACCGAGCTTTGTCAATGTCAGGGAGCGCGATCACTATGACAAGGCAGGCAAATTACGTTGAAAGGACATATGAGCCTACTGCTCCACCTGTGGTTCTAGGCTATCTCAGATAGATACTGAAGAATTTCCAGATTTCGCGGCATGTGTCCATGTCATTCAAAGCCCAGGTGTGTTTCCCTCCGATGACTTCATACAGACGGATTTCAGTGGCGGGCCCGTCTTTCCAGGCAGGTTCGCCACCGAGGTATCTGTGAAGTATCACTTTGTTCCTGACGGCAGGTAGTTCAGTTGTTTCTTCATGTGTACATCTGGCTTGAGCAGCCCAGTATGCCACGGCTTGAGGGACGGCCAGATATTCACCCCAACCTCCTTCGTCGAAAGGATCGCCAGCCCAACGGGAAGTCTTGTCGGCAGTTCCATGTACTTCCATGAGAGGAACAGCTTTCTTAGCGTCGTATTTCTTGTATGACCATTCCATCGACAATCCGGCTATAGGGGCGAATGCCGCAAAGACATCAGGCCTCAGGTATGCGAGAAGATAACACATTTCTCCTCCGTTCGACATGCCGGTACAGAACGTGTTTTCCCGGCTGAGGCTGTATTTTTTCTGAAGATGTCTTGCCAATGAACATATGAAATCGACGTCATCCGTCTTGAGACCTTTCTGAAAAGGATAGCCGACGTTCCAGCATGTCTTGCCCTTGCCGTCTTCAGCTCCTTGCGGATAACATAGTGCAAAGCCATATTCCTCTGCTATATCCATCATTTCAGGACGATAGCCTTCAGCCTTGCCGCCATAACCGTGAAGAAGCATTACCAGAGGGGCATTGTCCTTTATTTCCGATGGCAGGAAGAACCAGTAGATCCTGTCCATGCCTCCATGTCTGTAAGTGAATTTCCGGATTTCGTCGGCTGTGGAAGTATGAATAAAAAATAAGGCGCAGACCAATGCCATGATCGTGCGCAACAGTGATTTTGGACAGATTCTCTTCATAACCATATTCGGAAACTTTGCAAATATAATAAAAAGGTCAATCACTAGTGCTATAAAATTTAACTTTGTTATTTAAAATTATCTTTATGCTTAAGAATTAATAGATTAAGGGCTTGTCTTTCTCGAAAAATTAAATAAATTTGTCAGACTTATCGAAGGGGAATGAACCTTCAGCAAGCAGGATAATCACATTAATCAACCAATAACTATATGACTAACCTATTCTATCTGGTACCGGCAGCAGCAGTCGTCGCACTGGTGTTCGCCTACATCTTCTTCCGTCAGATGATGAAGGAGAGTGAAGGAACTGCTACAATGAAGGAGATCGCAAGATTCGTACGCGAAGGTGCGATGGCATACCTCAAGCAGCAGTACAAGGTTGTAATCATTGTCTTCATCATTCTGGCTCTTCTCTTTGCCGTTCTTGCCGTATTCGGCGTGCAGAACAGTTGGGTGCCGTTTGCATTCCTCACCGGAGGATTCTTCTCCGGACTTGCAGGCTTCGTGGGCATGAAGACCGCGACATATGCTTCTGCAAGAACTGCCAATGCGGCTCAGAGATCCCTCAATTCGGGACTTAAGGTCGCTTTCCGAAGCGGTGCCGTCATGGGTCTTACCGTTGTGGGCCTCGGCCTTCTCGATATCGCCCTCTGGTGGATTATCCTCAACCAGTTCGTTGACATAGAAGGTACGCAGAAACTTGTCTTCATCACCACCACAATGCTTACCTTCGGAATGGGAGCATCCACTCAGGCACTCTTTGCACGCGTGGGCGGTGGTATCTATACCAAGGCTGCCGATGTGGGAGCCGACCTCGTAGGAAAGGTGGAGGCAGGCATTCCTGAGGATGACCCTCGCAACCCTGCTACAATCGCAGACAACGTGGGTGACAACGTAGGTGATGTCGCAGGTATGGGTGCTGACCTTTATGAGTCATATTGCGGCTCCATCCTCGCTACTATGGCCCTTGGTGCTGCCGCATACTCGGCAATCGGTACTGAGATGCAGATGAAGGCCATCCTCGCGCCTATGATCATCGCTGCTATCGGTGTGGCTCTTTCGATCATCGGTATATATGTGGTGCGTACAAAGGAAGGCGCAGGTATGGACGAACTCCTGAAGTCTCTCGGACGTGGTACAAACCTCAGTTCCATCCTCATCGCAGTCGCTACTTTCGGCGTCATGTATCTCCTCGGAATGGAGAACTGGTGGGGCTTCTCGCTTTCAGTGGTCGTAGGTCTCTTCGCAGGAGTCATCATCGGTCAGGCTACTGAGTACTATACGTCGCATTCATATCGCCCTACACAAAAACTCGCGGAGTCTGCTGAGACGGGCCCTGCAACAGTGATCATCTCAGGCGTAGGTCTCGGAATGCTCTCTACAGCCATTCCTGTCGTGACCATCGCAGTGGCGATTCTTCTCGCTTATCTTTGCGCTAACGGATTTGACCTTTCATTCTCGGCCGAGAGCCTCAGTACAGGTCTCTATGGCATAGGCATCGCAGCGGTCGGAATGCTTTCGACTCTCGGCATCACCCTCGCTACAGACGCATACGGCCCTATCGCAGACAATGCCGGCGGTAACGCTCAGATGAGCGAACTCGACCCTGAAGTACGCAAGCGCACAGACGTTCTTGACGCCCTCGGAAATACGACTGCCGCTACAGGAAAGGGATTTGCAATCGGATCTGCAGCCCTCACAGGTCTTGCCCTCCTTGCTTCATACATCGAGGAGATCAAGATCGGTCTCACCCATCTCGGAAAGCAGATATATAATGTGTCAGGTGAGCTCATCGACGCTGCCCAGGCTACTATTCCGGATATCATGGCCCACTATCATGTGGATCTCATGAACCCGCTCGTACTTGTGGGAGTATTCATCGGTGCCATGATGTCATTCCTCTTCTGTGGTCTTACCATGAACGCAGTGGGCCGCGCGGCTCAAAGCATGGTGACAGAGGTGCGCCGACAGTTCCGTGAGATCAAGGGTATCCTCACAAAAGAGGCAACTCCTGACTACGCGCGCTGCGTGGAGATCTCGACCAAGGGTGCTCAGCGCGAGATGCTTCT
>CAZYCJ010000132.1:0-3450 GCA_964645495.1 uncultured Muribaculaceae bacterium | reverse complement strand
CAAGAGCGGCACCTGAGGCGCCGCTCTTTTCGTCCGTACCGGAAAGGATCAGAGAGTAATATACTCGCAATCCTTGCCGCAGCGTGTCTCAACAACGACATTGACCTTGCCCTCGCGAGCGAGCCATCCAAGTGCAGTGTAGAAATCTGCGCTTGCAAGACCTGTCTCCTTCTTGAGTTTGGTCTCAGTCATCTTACCATTTGTGTTGAGGGCGTTCCAGATAACGCCTGCGTTGTTTCCGATGTTGTTGATTTCCATAATAATCAATCAATTTTAATTTGTAACATAGCCTGCGCACACGCAGACATCACACTAAACTAACTTGCTCATTTTTAAGCGGTGCAAAGATAACAATAATTTTAAAACTGCAATATATGTAACAAATTGTTAACGGAAATCATCCTTATTTTTTGGGTGGTTCTGCTTAATTTCGTATATTTGCAAAACAATCGCGGGTGTAGCTCAGTGGTAGAGCATCGGCTTCCCAAGCCGAGGGCCGCGGGTTCGACCCCCGTCACCCGCTCCGTACACGTTACTCCTTCCTGCCCCTAAACTCCTTTCCATGAATACGGCACGGGAGCCTCGATGGTCATCTGTTCTTTCCTGACAGGATGGACAAAGGTGATCCGGCGTGCGTGAAGCGAAATGCCGCCGTCCGGATTCGAGCGGGGCGCACCATATTTCAGGTCGCCCTTTATGGGACTGCCCATGTGGGACAACTGGCAGCGGATCTGGTGGTGGCGTCCCGTGAGGAGTTCCACTTCCACAAGCCAATACCTGTCAGTCTTTCCGATCTGTCTGTAATTGAGTTTCGCCAATTTTGCATCCTTGCGCAATGCGCCCTGACGGCAGACATATGACTTGTTCTGCTTTTCATTGCGCCACATCATGTCCTCAAGATGCCCTTCATTCTGCGCAGGTTCGTTGCATACGAGAGCCCAATAGAATTTATGCACATCCGAATCACGGAACATTGCATTGAGCCGTTCCAAAGCCTTTGACGTCTTTGCGAGTACCACTATTCCGCTGACAGGGCGGTCCAGACGGTGCGGAAGCCCCATGAAGACCTGTCCTGGCTTCGCGTCACGCTGCGCGATAAAGGCCTTGTATGTCTCGGTCAGAGGTTCGTCCGAGGTCTTGTCGCCCTGCACGATCTCCCCCACCCTCTTGTTGACCACAAGAAGATGGTTGTCTTCATATAGTATTCTTGATGCGAGGTCATCGAATTCCTCGCGTGGCAGTTCACGGTATATATTCATATGGCAAAAATAGCAATTATGTCATTATCGGACGGTATTTGTCATGAAAAATCTGACATTTTGACATATATTTTCATTGCGAAGCGACTGGCACAGGTTTCGTTATTATCCAAGCGCTCGCGTCACCGCGACGGAAACAAATTGAATAAATAATACAAAAGGAGATAAATATTATGGGAAAAATCATTGGTATTGACCTTGGAACCACGAACTCATGCGTGGCAGTGATGGAAGGCAACGAGCCTGCAGTCATCATCAATAATGAAGGACAGAGAACTACCCCATCAGTGGTAGCATTCACCGACGGAGGAGAAAGAAAGATCGGTAACCCGGCTAAGCGTCAGGCTATCACCAACCCTCACAAGACCATCTTCTCTATCAAGAGATTCATGGGTGAGAAATACAGCCAGGTGACAGGAGACATCAACCGCGTACCTTACAAGGTGGTGAAAGGTGACAACGACACACCGAGAGTCGACATCGACGGCCGCCTCTACTCACCACAGGAGATCTCTGCAATGATTCTTCAGAAGATGAAGAAGACTGCAGAAGAGTACCTCGGACAGGAAGTGACAGAAGCAGTCATCACAGTGCCTGCATACTTCTCTGACTCACAGCGTCAGGCTACCAAGGAGGCAGGAAAGATCGCCGGTCTCGAAGTGAAGAGAATCATCAACGAGCCTACAGCGGCTGCACTCGCATACGGCCTTGACAAGATGCACAAGGACATGAAGGTGGCTGTATACGACCTTGGTGGCGGTACATTCGATATCTCCATCATGGAACTCGGCGACGGCGTGTTCGAAGTACTCTCCACCAACGGTGACACCCACCTCGGCGGTGACGACTTCGATCAGGTGATCATCAACTGGCTCGCAGAGGAGTTCGCATCAGAGAACAGCGGCATCGACCTCAAGAAGGACCCTATGGCTCTCCAGAGACTCAAGGAGGCAGCCGAGAAGGCGAAGATCGAACTCTCAAGCCAGACTTCGACAGAGATCAACCTTCCTTATATCATGCCTGTAGACGGTGTTCCAAAGCACCTTGTGAAAACTCTCACCAGAGCGAAGTTCGAGCAGCTCGCGGACAGCCTGATCCAGAGGACTATCGAGCCATGCCGCAAGGCCCTTCAGGACGCCGGGATCTCTGCATCTGACATCAACGAGGTTCTCCTCGTAGGAGGTTCTACACGTATTCCTGCCATCCAGGCAGTCGTGGAGAAGTTCTTCGGAAAGGCTCCTAACAAGAGCGTGAACCCTGACGAGGTGGTAGCAATGGGTGCTGCAATCCAGGGCGGTGTGCTCGCAGGTGACGTGAAGGATGTCCTTCTTCTCGACGTGACTCCGCTTTCTCTCGGTATCGAGACACTCGGCGGCGTGATGACAAAACTCATCGAGGCCAACACCACCATCCCTACCAAGAAGTCACAGGTGTTCTCTACAGCGGCTGACAATCAGCCTGCAGTGGATGTGCATGTCCTCCAGGGCGAGCGCCCGATGGCAAAGGACAACAAACTCATCGGAAACTTCATTCTTGACGGTATCGCACCGGCTCCAAGAGGTGTTCCTCAGATTGAGGTAACCTTCGACATCGACGCAAACGGTATTCTCAATGTTTCCGCCAAGGACAAGGCTACCGGCAAGGAGCAGAACATCCGCATCGAGGCTTCATCAGGACTTTCTGAGGCTGAGATCCAGAGAATGAGGGATGAGGCAAAGGCAAACGAGGCTGCTGACCAGGCTGAGAAGGAGCGTATCGACAAGATCAACAATGCTGACGGAATGTGCTTCCAGACCGATAAGAACCTCAAGGAGTATGGCGACAAGATTCCTGCTGAGAAGAAGACTGCCATCGAGGAGGCTAAGAACAGGCTCCAGGAGGCTGTGAAGGCTCAGAACATCGCTGACATCGACAAGTACAACGCTGAACTCGAGGCAGCATGGCATGCGGCTTCAGAGGATATGGCGAAGGCTGCTCAGGCAGGCCCTCAGCCAGGTGCCCAGGGCCCTTTCAACGGCCAGGCAGGTCCTCAGGGCGGTGCTGACGATCAGGTAGACGAGCAGTAAGAAACTCTGACATAACAAACCATCGACGGATGTGGTCGAGCGAAGCATTTACCTATGCTTCTGCGAAGCGAGCCACATCCGTCGATGGTTTTATTGAACTGCTTACAACAGTTTCAAGATATCTT
>CAZYCJ010000131.1:0-3459 GCA_964645495.1 uncultured Muribaculaceae bacterium | reverse complement strand
CTGGTACGAATAATATGAGAATCGAGAATATAACATCGGCGCAGAATCCGAAGATCAAGGATCTGCTGGCGCTGCAGGAGAAGTCGAAGGAAAGAAGGAAGAAGGGGTTGTTCGTGGTCGAGGGAAGACGCGAACTCATGCATTGCATCGAAGCGGGTTTCGAGCCGCACACCCTGTTCATATGCAGGGATATTCTGACTGACAAGGATCATGACAGGATTCTTGGAGTGATTGAAGAGAATTTCTGCAGCCTTCCTGTCCAGATCGTCGAGATACCGCAGCATCTTTATGACAAGGTGGCGTACCGAGGCGGCACGGAAGGGGTCATTGCAGAACTTCATTGCAAGGAAATGACTCTTGAAGGTCTTCAGATGAAGGAGAATGCTCTGGTGGTGGTCCTTGAGTCCGTAGAGAAGCCGGGCAATCTCGGAGCCGTACTCCGAAGCGCTGATGCATCGGGGGTGGACGCCGTCATTGTCTGCGATCCTCTGACGGATCTGTACAATCCTAACCTGATACGCTCAAGCATCGGGGCCATCTTCACCGTACCTGTCGCCACCGCCACATCCGAAGAGGCAATCAACTGGTTGAAATCCAAAAACATAAAGATATACACCGCACAACTTCAGGATTCAGAATGGTACTACGATACCGACATGAAGGGAGGTACCGCCATAGTGATGGGCACTGAGGCGACAGGCCTGACCGATGTATGGAGAACAGCGGCAGATGCGCACATCAAGATCCCTATGCTGGGACATCTTGATTCTCTGAATGTATCAGTATCTGCAGCAATCCTGATGTTTGAAGCAGTAAGACAACGTAACTCATGAAATTCGGACTGATCGGACATCCTATCGCGCATTCGCTCTCCCCTGCACTGTTCAAGGCGGGGTATGACGGCAGGTATCCTTATGAACTTATAGAGAATGCAGATTTTGAGGAGGCGTACAAGACCTTCCTACAGGAGTATGACGGGATCAATGTCACGGCTCCTTTCAAGGAACTGGCTTTTGCAAAGGCTGATGTCGTTTCTGAGGAGTGCAAGATCATCGGAGCGACCAATCTGCTTGTGAAGACACCTGAGGGCGTCAAGGCATATAATTCCGACTTTCTCGGTGTCCGTCTGGTGCTTCTTGGAATCATGCATGCAACATATACAACGTTAGTTGTCGGGATTGGCGGAGCAGGAAAGGCAGCTGCAGTAGCGGCGGCATCCTTGGGATCAAGATGCATTCTGATGAACCGCAGCATTGAAAAAGCAGAGGCGATGGTCGGATCACTTAGCGAAGCGGGATACATTGCTGAGGCAAGACCAATGTCCGATTTCCGCAAATGTTTCCGCGAGGCTGACATGATAATCTACAACATTCCGACAGCAGTGCCGCAGATGGCCGAACTGACAGAAGAGGACTTCACTCCGGGGAAACCGAAAGCCATCCTCGAAGCCAACTACAAGGATCCGTCATTCACAGAAGACATGCTCGACAGGATGACCAGCATCAATCCGTTGTTGAAATATACAGGCGGAAGAAGATGGCTTCTGTATCAGGCAGTGACCGGATATGAAATTTTTACGGGAGAAAAACCTGATTTGGCCAGGATGGCCGATGTTTTGTGAGAAATAATCACTATCTTGCAAAGTTTTTGGGACAGACCCTGAACGAAACTTTAAAACAAAGAAGATATGTCATTAAACAAAGCAATGCTGATCGGTAACGTTGGAAGAGACCCTGAAGTACGTTATCTTGATGGACAGTCCGGAAATGCAAAGGTGGCGACATTCACGCTGGCCACTACTGAAAGGTACAGGGACCGTAACGGCGAAACTCGTGAAAACACAGAATGGCACAACATCGTAGCCTGGAGAAACACAGCCGATGTCGTGGAGAAATATGTCAGGAAGGGCACACAACTCTACATAGAGGGCCGCATCCGCACCCGCTCCTGGGACGACCAGACAGGTAACAAGAGGTACACTACCGAAATCATCGCAGACACGCTCCAGCTGCTCGGCAAGAGGTCTGATAACCCCGGGACACAGCAGGGAACCTATCAGGCTCCAGCCCAACCGGCCAGACCTGCATACAGCCAGCCGGCACAGCCAGCCTATGCACCTGTACAGCAGCCGGCTCCTCAGCAGTCAGCATCCCAGTCCTCAGCAGAAGATCTTCCGGATGACGATCTCCCATTCTAAGAATCAGAAAACAAAGAATTTATATATACCATCATGAAATTAGATGTCGTATTAGGCCTCCAGTGGGGCGACGAAGGCAAAGGAAAAATCGTTGATGTTCTCGCAGGAAAGTATCCTGTAGTGGCAAGATTCCAGGGCGGTCCGAACGCAGGACACTCCCTCCATTTCGAAGGCAAGAGTTTCGTACTCAGGTCCATTCCTTCAGGAATTTTCAGACAGGATGCATTGAACATCGTGGGAAACGGCGTTGTTCTCGACCCTATCACATTCAAGGGCGAGTGTGACAACATCGCGAAGACCGGAATTCCGGTAAACGAGCGCATCGTGGTCGCAAAGAAGGCGCACCTCATCCTGCCTACACACCGTCTCCTCGACGCAGCAAACGAGGCTGCGATGGGCAAAGGCAAGATCGGATCGACCCTCAAAGGCATCGGACCTACTTATACAGACAAGATCAGCCGTAACGGACTCCGCGTAGGAGACATCCTTGCAGCGGATTTCGCTGACAGATATGCAAAACTCAAGGCAAGGCATGTGAAGCAGCTCCGGCAGATGGGATTCGAATGCGACCCTGACGCTGAGGAGGCGGCATTCATGGAGGCTGTCGAATATCTCAAGACCTTCAAACTTGTCGACTGCGAATACTATGTGAACCATCTCCTTGAGACAAACGAGATCCTCGCAGAAGGCGCACAGGGTTCAATGCTCGACATAGACTACGGTTCATATCCGTTCGTGACCTCATCGACCACTTCATGCTCAGGAGCATGCGTAGGACTCGGAGTGAGTCCTCACAGGATCGGACATGTATACGGAATCTTCAAGGCATACTGCACACGCGTGGGCAGCGGTCCGTTCCCTACCGAACTGTTTGACGAGACAGGTGAGGAACTACGCAGGATCGGCCATGAGTTCGGAGCAGTGACCGGTCGTCCAAGAAGATGCGGCTGGCTCGACCTCGTAGCACTCAAGTATGCTGTGATGATCAGCGGCGTGACCGACCTCATCATGATGAAGTCTGACTGTCTCGATTCATTCAAGACCATCAAGGTCTGCACTTCGTACATCGTGGACGGACAGCCATCAGATCAGTGGCCTTTTGACACATATGCAGACATTCAGCCGGTATATACCGAATTCAAGGGATGGAATACAGACCTGACTCACTGCCGCACTGAAGAAGAACTTCCTGAGGAGTTCCGCGAGTACATCGCATTCATGGAGCAGTATCTCGGAGTGCCTATCAAGATCATTTCTGTAGG
>CAZYCJ010000130.1:0-3521 GCA_964645495.1 uncultured Muribaculaceae bacterium | reverse complement strand
ACAAACATTTATGCCTACAATTCAACAATTAGTTCGCAAAGGACGCGAGGTCATTGTCGAGAAGAGCAAGTCTCGCGCGTTGGATGCTTGTCCTCAGAGAAGAGGAGTATGCGTACGTGTGTACACCACTACACCTAAGAAACCTAACTCAGCGATGCGTAAGGTTGCCCGTGTACGTCTTACTAACTCTAAAGAGGTCAATGCTTACATTCCTGGCGAGGGCCACAACCTCCAGGAGCACTCGATCGTGCTCGTTCGCGGTGGTCGTGTAAAGGACCTTCCA
The DNA here is from genome assembly GCA_964645495.1 of uncultured Muribaculaceae bacterium. Classification (GTDB taxonomy): domain Bacteria; phylum Bacteroidota; class Bacteroidia; order Bacteroidales; family UBA932; genus Cryptobacteroides. Next base: position 3,238 of record CAZYCJ010000130.1, on the reverse strand, counting down.
GGTGTGCGTTACCACATCCTTAGAGGAGCTTTGGATACTGCAGGTGTCGATGGAAGAACAAACTCACGTTCTCTCTACGGTACCAAGAGGCCAAAGAAGTCTAAGAAGTAATTTTAATCAATTATCACCTTTAATTTTCTACAAAAAATGAGAAAAACGAAGCCTAAGAAGAGGATTCTACTTCCTGATCCTAAGTTTCACGATGTAAACGTAACCCGTTTCGTGAACAACCTTATGTTGCAGGGAAAGAAGAGTATCGCGTATTCTATTTTTTACGATGCCATTGACATGGTAGGCGAGAAGATGAAAGATTCTGACAAGGCTCCTCTAGATATTTGGAGGAAGGCCCTCGAGAACGTGACGCCTCAGGTGGAGGTTAAGTCACGCCGTATCGGTGGTGCTAACTTCCAGGTGCCTATGGAGGTGCGTCCGGAGAGGAAGATTTCACTTTCTATGAAGAATATGATCAACTTCGCCCGCAAGCGTTCTGGCCACACTATGGCAGAAAAACTCTGTGCTGAGATCATCGCAGCATATAACTGCGAGGGTGCAGCATTCAAGAGAAAGGAAGACATGCACAGAATGGCAGAGGCCAACAAGGCATTTGCACACTTCAGATTCTAATTCAGAAAACAGTAACGTAAAATGGCTAGAGATCTTAAATTCACTAGAAATATCGGTATCATGGCTCACATCGATGCCGGTAAGACCACTACGTCTGAGCGTATCCTTTACTACACTGGTAAGACCCACAAGATCGGTGAGACTCACGAGGGTAGTGCAACAATGGACTGGATGGCTCAGGAGCAGGAGCGTGGTATCACAATCACCTCTGCTGCTACTACTGCATTCTGGAAATACAACGGAGATACTTATCAGATCAACTTGATCGACACTCCGGGCCACGTTGACTTCACCGTTGAGGTGGAGCGTTCACTCCGTGTGCTCGATGGTACAGTCGCTACTTTCTGTGCAGTAGGACGTGTACAGCCGCAGTCTGAGACCGTATGGCGTCAGGCTGACAAGTATGGCGTTCCAAAGATCGCTTATATCAACAAGATGGACCGTGTAGGTGCAGACTTCTACGCTGTAGTAGAGGAGATGAAGGAGAAGCTCGGTGCTCGTGCAGTTCCTATCTGTATTCCTATCGGTGCAGAGGACAAGTTCGACGGTATCATCGACCTCGTTGCCATGAAGGCAATGGTTTATGACCACAACTCTGAGGAACTCGTGAACTACCACATCCAGGACATCCCTGAGAAGTACGTAGACGAGGCTAACGCCTGGAGAGAGAAACTCGTTGAGGCTGCTGCTGAGTATGACGAGACCCTCATGGAGAAGTTCTTTGAGGATCCTGACTCAATCTCTGAGGAGGAACTCATCGCTGCCCTCCGTGCCGCTACAATCGACATGTCGATCGTTCCTGCATGCTGCGGTTCGTCATTCAAGAACAAGGGAGTTCAGTTCCTTCTTGACGCTGTGATGCGTTACCTTCCGTCACCACTCGACAAGGGTGCCGTAAAGGGTACAAACCCTAACTCAGGTGATGAGGAAGTACGTCAGCCAAATGTCAAGGAGCCGTTCGCAGCCCTCGTGTTCAAGATCGCTACAGACCCATTCGTAGGTCGTCTCGCATTCATGAGAGCATACTCAGGTAAACTTGATGCAGGTTCTTATGTCCTTAATACACGTACAGGCAAGAAGGAGCGTGTTTCACGTCTCTTCCAGATGCACTCAAACAAGCAGAACCCTATCGAGTTCGTTGAGGCAGGTGACATCTGCGCAGCAGTAGGTTTCAAGGACCTCCGTACAGGAGATACAATCTGCTTCGAGCAGGCTCCTATCACTCTCGAGTCAATGGAGTTCCCTGATCCGGTTATCGGACTTGCTGTAGAGCCAAAGACTCAGAAGGATCTTGACAAGCTCGGTATCGCACTCGGCAAGCTTGCTGAGGAGGACCCTACATTCACAGTGAAGACAGACCACGAGACAGGTCAGACAGTCATCAGCGGTATGGGTGAGCTTCACCTCGACATCATCGTTGACCGTCTCCGTCGTGAGTTCGGTGTTGACATCAACCAGGGTGCACCTCAGGTTAACTACAAAGAGGCTATCACTCAGACCGTTCAGCATCGTGAGGTATTCAAGAAGCAGACCGGTGGACGTGGTAAGTTCGCAGATATCATCGTTGAGATCGGACCTGCAGATGAGGGCGTGACCGGCCTCCAGTTCATCGACGAGGTGAAAGGTGGTAACGTTCCTAAGGAGTTCATCCCATCTGTAGAGAAGGGCTTCAAGTCAGCAATGGCAAACGGTGTTCTCGCAGGTTACGAGGTTCCTTCACTCAAGGTTACCCTCAAGGATGGTTCATTCCACCCTGTAGACTCTGACCAGTTGTCATTCGAGCTTGCAGCACGTATGGCGTTCCGTCACGCTTGCCCTAAGGCCAAGCCGGTTCTCCTCGAGCCTATCATGAGCCTCGAAGTCGTTACTCCGGAGGACTACATGGGAGATATCGTAGGTGACCTCAACCGTCGTCGCGGACAGATCAACGCAATGGACTCGACTCTCGGTGCACGTATCGTAAAGGCATACGTTCCACTCGCAGAGCAGTTCGGTTACGTGACTATCCTCCGTACAATCTCTTCAGGCCGTGCTACAAGCACAATGGCATTTGACCACTATGCAGAGGTCCCTGCAGGACTTGCTAAGGAGGTTATCGAGAAGAGCGGTTACAAAGCCGAAGATGACGAATAATTGTTTAACTGAATTCAACGAAAATTGATATGAGCCAAGTAATTAGAATCAAACTCAAATCATTCGATCACATGCTTGTTGACAAGTCAGCAAAGAAGATCGTTGAGACAGTGTCTGCTACAGGTGCTCGCGTAAACGGACCTATTCCGCTTCCGACCCACAAGAAGATCTTTACTGTCAACCGCTCGACTTTCGTAAACAAGAAGTCTCGTGAGCAGTTCGAGCTCAGCTCTTTCTGCCGTCTTCTTGACATTTACGATTCTACTCCAAAGACTGTCGATGCTCTCATGAAACTCGAACTTTCTTCAGGAGTTGAAGTTGAGATTAAACTTACATAATCGAAAAAAAGTATTATATTTGCAGTGTGGTTGGTAACCACCCCGGCCACACTCAAATTTAGTTCTTTTAAATATTGGTCCCATAGCTCAGTTGGTTAGTAGCACCTGACTCATAATCAGGGGGTCGCAGGATCATGCCCTGC
>CAZYCJ010000129.1:0-3629 GCA_964645495.1 uncultured Muribaculaceae bacterium | reverse complement strand
ATAAATTGTTGAAAATGAAAATATTATTCGTATATTTGCAGCCCGCAAAAATGTGTAGCGGGATATAAAGTATTTATAATCAATTAATTAAACAAACCAATGCCTGGATTAATTGGAAAGAAAATCGGAATGACTTCCGTTTTCGGTGCCGATGGAAGAAATATTCCATGCACCGTTATTGAGGCTGGTCCATGTGTAGTTACGCAGATTCGTACAGTAGAGAAAGATGGTTATGCCGCTGTACAGCTTGCCTATGACGAAATCTCAGAGAAGCATGCCAGCAAGGCTCTCAAGGGCCACTTTGAAAAGGCAGGAACCACACCTAAGCGCAAGTTGGTCGAGTTCAAGGCAGACTTCGCTCAGGATCTCAAGCTCGGTGATGTCCTCACTGTAGCTGACGTATTCGACGGCGTTCAGTTCATCGACGTTGTCGGAACTTCAAAAGGTAAAGGTTTTCAGGGCGTTGTGAAGCGTCACAACTTCGCTGGAGTAGGTGGAGTGACCCATGGTCAGCACAACCGTCTCCGTCACCCTGGTTCCCTCGGTGCATCATCATGGCCTTCACGCGTGTTCAAGGGAATGCGTATGGCAGGACACATGGGTAATGAGCGCGTAAAGGTGTTCAACCTCGAGGTGATCAAGGTTATGCCGGAGAACAACCTTATCGTAGTTAAGGGCTCTGTACCGGGAGCCAAGGGTTCATATGTAATCATGGAGGACTAAGCTATGGAGTTGTCAGTTTACAAAATTGATGGAACAGTTGCCAAGACAGTGACCCTCAACGAGGAGATCTTCGGCATCACACCGAACGACCACGCTATCTATCTCGACGTAAAGCAGTATCTTGCAAACCAGCGTCAGGGAACAGCAAAGTCAAAAGACCGTAGCGAGGTTGCGTACAGCACCAAGAAGCTCATCCGTCAGAAGGGCTCAGGCGGCGCACGTCACGGTTCTCTTAAGGCAGGTATCTATGTAGGTGGTGGCCGCGTATTCGGTCCTCAGCCACGTTGCTACCGCAAGAAGCTCAACAAGAAGCTCAAGCAGCTCGCAAGATTCTCAGCTCTTTCTTACAAGGCTCAGGAGAACGCAATCGTAATGGTTGAGCAGTTTACAATGGAGGCACCTAAGACCAAGGAGTTCATCCAGATCCTTAAGAACATCAAGGCTGGTGAAAGAAAGGTACTCTTCGTACTTCCAGAGAATTCTACAAATATTTACCTTTCGTCTCGTAACCTCCCTGAGGTAAAGGTGATCACTGTTGATGAGATCAACACATACACCATCATGAATGCTCATTCAATGGTACTCGTTGACGGCGTTCAGGAGATCCTTGCGGACAGAATCAGACGATAAACCGATTGAGAGATGGGAATTATAATTAAGCCAATAGTAACTGAGAAGTTGACGGTTCAGGGCGAAAAGTTGAACCGTTACGGATTTATTGTTGACCGCGAGGCCAACAAGCTTCAGATCAAGGCTGCGGTTGAGCAGCTCTACAATGTGACAGTTGCAGACGTAAACACTGTTAACTATCACGGTAAGAGAAAGGCTCGCTATACCAAGGCTGGTATGCTCAAGGGTCGCACAAACCACTTCAAGAAGGCTTATGTGACACTTGCCGGCGAGGATAAGATTGATTTTTACGCAAACATTTAAGGTAATTGAGCAATGGCAGTAAGAAAATTCAAACCGGTAACTCCCGGACAGAGAAATAAGGTAATCAGTGCTTTTGACGACATTACCTGCAAGACTCCTGAGAAGTCCCTCCTTGAGCCACTCAAGAAGTCAGGCGGACGTAACAATCAGGGTAAGATGACAATGCGTTATATCGGTGGCGGTCACAAGAGAATGTATCGTGTGATCGACTTCCTCCGCGACAAGGATGAGTGCACAGCTACAGTAATGACAATCGAGTACGACCCGAACCGTAGCGCCCGTATCGCATTGGTTAAATATGAAGACGGTGTAAAGAGATACATCATCGCTCCTAACGGACTGAAAGTAGGACAGGAAATCGCTTCAGGTGCAGGTGTTGCTCCTGAGGTAGGTAACGCTCTTCCTCTCGCAGAGATTCCGCTCGGTACACTTGTTCACAACATCGAGCTTCGTCCTGGTCAGGGTGCTGCTATGGCACGTTCTGCAGGAACTTATGCTCAGCTCGCTGCTCGCGAGGGCAACCACGCTATCCTTCGTCTCCCTTCAGGCGAGACAAGAATGGTTCTCGTGACTTGCCGCGCAACAGTCGGAACAGTGTCGAATCCGGACCACAACCTTGAGTCACATGGAAAGGCTGGACGTAGAAGATGGCTTGGTCGCAGACCTCGCAACCGTGGTGTCGTTATGAACCCGGTAGATCACCCTATGGGTGGTGGTGAAGGTCGTGCATCAGGAGGACATCCACGTTCACGCAAGGGTCTGCCAGCTAAGGGCTACAAGACTCGTAATCCAAAGGCGACTTCAAACAAGTTTATCATTGAAAGAAGGAAAAAATAACGGAATAAATTAAGAGATTATGAGTCGTTCATTAAGAAAAGGTCCTTATATTCAGGAAGCCCTTGAAAAAAGAATTCTTGCTATGAATGAGGGTAGCATGAAGAAAGAGGTTGTCAAGACTTGGTCACGCGCAAGCATGATCTCACCTGACTTTGTAGGTCACACTATCGCAGTTCATAATGGAAATAAGTTTATTCCTGTTTATGTTACTGAGAACATGGTAGGCCACAAACTTGGTGAGTTCGCGCCGACAAGAACATTCAAAGGCCATTCGGGCAATCGTAAATAATTTAAAATGAAATTGTAATTATGGGAGCTCGTAAAAGACAGATGGCCGAGAGGCTTAAGGAAATAAAGAAGCAGACAGCTATCGCAAAGCTGAATGATGTACCTACATCACCTCGCAAGATGCGTCTCGTTGCAGACATCATCCGTGGCGTTGAGGTGAACCGTGCACTCGATATTTTGAAATTCTCGAAGAAGCACGCTTCTATCGATCTGGAGAAACTTCTCCGTAGCGCAGTCGCTAACTGGGAGGCCAAGAATCCGGATAATATCAAGGAGTTGGAGAACGGTAACGTTATCGTGAAGACCATCATGGTTGACGAGGGACGTACGCTTAAGAGAATCCGCCCATGCCCTCAGGGTCGTGCCGGCCGTATCCGCAAGCGTTCAAACCACGTGACTGTTGTCCTCGATGTTAAACCAGCAGCAGTTAAGGAGGCATAATCATGGGACAGAAGACTAATCCAATCAGCAACAGAATCGGTATCACCCGTGGTTGGGACTCTAACTGGGTAGGTGGTAACTATGCAGAGAAGATCGCAGAGGACTTTGAGATCCGCAAGTATCTCTCAAGCCGTCTTGCAAAGGCTTCTCTTTCAAAGATCGTTATCGAGAGAACTCTTAAGCTCATCACTGTAACTATCCACGCTGCAAGACCAGGCGTGATCATCGGTAAGGGCGGACAGGCAGTAGACCTCCTCAAGGAGGAACTCAAGAAGGTGACCAAGAAGGATGTTCAGATCAACATCTACGAGGTCAAGAAGCCTGAGGTTGATGCTCATATCGTGGCAGACTCAATCGCTCGTCAGATCGAGGGTCGTGTATCATACCGTCGTGCTATCAAGATGGCT
>CAZYCJ010000128.1:0-3704 GCA_964645495.1 uncultured Muribaculaceae bacterium | reverse complement strand
AAAAAATGCTAAAATATTGACTTTAAAAGGTCATCTTGCCATGATGACCGCTTTCATATCAATGTTTTGTGTTTTTGTGACGGCTCCGCATTTCTGTGGGGCTTTTGTTTTGAATTATAGGAAAACATTGAAGAATATGAATTACTTATTTACATCAGAGTCAGTGTCCGAAGGACATCCTGACAAGGTCTCGGACCAGATTTCCGACGCAATTCTTGACGAATTCCTCCGTCAGGACCCGGAGGCCAAGGTGGCCTGCGAGACATTCTGCAGTACAGGTCTCGTGGTAGTGGGAGGCGAAGTGCGTTCAGAAGACGCATATGTCGACATCCCGAAGACAGTGCGCCGCGTCATCAACAAGATCGGCTACAACAAGGCTGAATACATGTTCGACGGCAACTCATGCGGCATCCTTTCTGCCCTTCACGAGCAGAGCATGGATATCAACCGCGGAGTCGTAGGAGAAGATGCTGACGCTCAGGGAGCCGGAGACCAGGGGATGATGTTCGGCTATGCATGCCGCGACACAGAGGAGTACATGCCTCTCCCTCTCGCACTCTCGCATCAGGCACTTCTCATGCTTGCAAAAATCCGCAAGAAGACAGACCTCATGCCGTATCTTCGTCCGGACTCGAAATCACAGTTCACCATCGAATATGACAGCGAGACCAACGAGCCTGTACGCGTACACACCATCGTCATCTCCACACAGCACGACGAGTTCACTCCTGCGAGCCTCGGCAACATGAGTTACGCAGACGGCTGCGCGCAGTACGGACAGAAGCGCGTGGACGAGGCGATGCAGGCAAAGATCCGAGAGGACGTGCAGAACATCCTCCTGCCTATGTTAATCGAGACCCTTGCTCCTGAGACAGCAGCACTCTTCAAGGACGATTACATCCTCCATGTCAACCCTACCGGCAAATTCGTGATTGGAGGGCCTCACGGCGACACAGGCCTCACAGGACGCAAGATCATCGTGGACACCTACGGCGGAAAGGGTGCGCACGGCGGTGGAGCCTTCTCAGGCAAGGACCCGTCAAAGGTCGACAGGTCAGCCGCTTACGCAGCACGCTACATCGCAAAGAACATGGTCGCTGCCGGAGTGGCCCGCGAGATGCTCGTGCAGGTGTCATACGCCATCGGCGTGGCTCGTCCTCTAAGCATCTTCGTCAACACGTACGGCACTGCAGCCAACGGGCTCAGCGATGCATTCATAGCAGAGAAGATCAATGAACTCTTCGACCTGCGTCCTGCAAAGATCATCGAGAAGTTCGGTCTCAAGAAGCCGATCTACGAGCCGACGGCCGCATATGGACATGTGGGCCGCACTCCATACAAGGAATGCGTGACCATGATCCGTGGCGGTGTGAAGACACAGGAGTATGTCCAGTTCTTCGGCTGGGAACTCCTTGACTCTGTCGACATGATCAAAGAAGCCTTCGGATTGTAATCTATCGCTCCATTTCGCGACGGAGGTCCTTCTCCTTTATGGATGCACGCTTGTCGTACTCCTTCTTTCCTCGCGCAAGAGCGATCAGAAGTTTGGCATAGCCGTTCTCAGCGATATACAGTTTCACACCGACTATCGTCAGTCCCTTTTCCTTCACCGCCCTCTGCAACTTGTTCAGTTCCTTGCGGGTAAGGAGCAGTTTCCTGTCACGGCGCGGGTCATGCTTGCCCCAACTTCCCCACCAGTATTCCGACACATGCATGTTCTTCACGAACAGTTCGTTGCCATGAAAATAGCAGAAGGTATCAACCAGCGAGGCCTTTCCAGCCCTGATGGACTTTATCTCCGTGCCGGTAAGCACAATTCCCGCCTGGAAGGTCTCGATGAACTCATAGTCAAACGAAGCCCTCCTGTTCTTTATCTCTACACTGCTCTTTGCTTTCGGCATAATATCTATCTTTCTTTTAATCCACAATAATCCACTTTCCTTTGTAGTCCCCTCCTTCACGCATCAATCTACCGTCGCCACGTAACCCATCAATCATCTTCCTCACCTGCCGCTCACTTATATGAAGCTGTCGGGACAACTCAAGTCTTGATATGGTCGGAGTAGCCTTGATAAGACTTATCATGCGTTCCAGAGGAGTCTGGATCACCTCTGGATCATTCTGGATCACCTCTGGATCATTCTGAACCTCAGCAGATCTCCATATTATTACGCGAAAGTCCTCGTCTTGAATAAATTCCGGAGTTTTCAATCCGTACTCACCACATTTCCTAATTATATCTTCTGTACCCGAACCCACCTTTTCAACATATCCGTTCCAATACATCGGATCCGCAAGCAACGGATTTGCAGGCAAAGACTTATGAGGACCGCGCAACTTCTGAACCGTCAGACCATAGGGTAACGCACCAGGGTTCCAGATCTCCAAGCGGTTCCGAAACAACATAATCTGAACACTGGCATTGCTCGTATAATCTCTATGACAAACAGCATTGACAATTGCCTCCTTTACCGCATCAATAGGTAATTCCGGGCGTGTCGGAATATCTGCTTTTTCGCCTTCAGAACGCGTTCCCACCCAATTATCTATACGACTCATGACAAAACTGACAGCCTGATCTACAAGTTCAAACACATCACCCCTGTATATCTGATAAGCCGGCATAGGTTTCTCAACTGTATCGCCATAAAACTGAACACACTTTATTTCAGAGGTAATAAAATATCTTTGAGGCTTCTTGCCGAATAACAGAACCGCTGCATTAGCAAGCCTTCCGTCACTGTCTATCAAGTCAAGATGGGTAAGCAATGCTACAGGCGATATCTCAACAGGAAGGGGGAAATTACGTTTTAAACGCGCCATGTGAATAAAATTCCTCATTTTATCCTCATCAAGATCTTTCAATGTAGCATCATTGTCAACAGATGCATCAAAAGGTCGCCAACGAATATACTCCTTTTCCTCCAAATAGCGTATTAATGAAGCATACACAGATGTCCTCAAACCATCGATATCGACAAAAGTCTTACGCACGACATGTTGTTCCACCTTTCGTATCAAATCTGCTTCTTTGGCATGTCGTTTCTCTTCTCCAATGCTCTTGATATATATCAAACGACTTTTATGAAGTTCTGCAGCCAAATCATACTCCCTTTCGGTAGGAGAAATCCCCCACTCATCTTCATATCCATATAAATTGCCAAAGAGACCTAAATAAATATCACACAGTTCTACTTCCTTCAGATAAACATGACTTACTGGATTTTCGTTAGCGGGAACTTCCTCAAAAATAAACGGTTCGAAGAATTTGCCTAGTAACACATCTGTACGTATATAATGACAAAGCATCGCCCTCTCCTCAGCAAACTCACTCTGCACACTACTTATGAATATTTTAATACGCTTCATCTTAGTAAGATAATATACTCTATCTGCAAAAATATCTATTCTTTTGGAAATAACGACGAAATAAGTAGAAAATCTGTAATTTTGCAGATAGGACACTTCGATCAAATTACGTCAGGATTATGTCAAAGAAAACCTTCACCCCTATACCTCCTATGGCGGAACTTCCGCCTGCAGAAGACATTGACGTCAGAGAGATTCTGGACAAATATCTCGCCGGAGAGATCGACCTTATCTGCGTTCTGGGCCCCACAGCCTCAGGAAAGACCCGCTACGCTGTCAACCTCGCCCGCCAGATCAACACTCTGCTGAACACCGGTTCGGACGGACAACTGACA
>CAZYCJ010000127.1:0-3799 GCA_964645495.1 uncultured Muribaculaceae bacterium | reverse complement strand
TTGCGCGGAGCGGCCGGCTTGAGTCCAAGCATCGCTTTAGTTGCCAGTTCTATCATATTGATCTTAAGAACCTTGGAAACAAATGGGAAACTACGGGATGCACGGAGATTACACTCGATCACCTTGATATAGTTGTCCTTTGCAAGGAACTGGATGTTGAATGGTCCAGTGATCTCGAGAGCAGAAGCAATCTTCTTAGCGATTTTCTTGATCCTGCGGACAGTCTCCACATAAAGTTTCTGCGGAGGGAACTGGATGGTCGCATCACCTGAGTGAACTCCTGCGAACTCGATATGCTCTGATATTGCATACGCGATGACCTCGCCGTTGTCAGCCACTGCATCGAACTCGATCTCCTTACACCTTTGCATAAACTCAGACATCACAACAGGGTGTTTCTCAGATACTTCCGCAGCAAGACCAAGGAAGTTACGAAGTTCCTCATGGTTGTAGCAGACATTCATCGCTGCACCTGAAAGGACATACGAAGGACGGACGAGAACCGGAAAGCCGACTTGATCGATGAACTGGTCCACTTCATCGAAGTTGGTAAGTTCCTTCCATTTAGGCTGGTCGATGCCGAGAGCGTCGACGATCGACGAGAACTTGTGACGGTCTTCCGCCTTGTCGATTGACGTAGCCTTTGTTCCGAGGATATTTACCTTGTTCTGATCGAGCCTGAGGGCGAGGTTGTTAGGAATCTGACCACCCACAGAAACGACTGTTCCGTGCGGATTCTCGAGGTCGTGAATATCCATAACGCGCTCGAATGTGAGCTCGTCGAAATAGAGACGGTCGCACATGTCGTAGTCGGTGGAAACGGTCTCCGGGTTGTAGTTGATCATGACTCCCCTGTATCCCTGGTTGCGGATGGTCTGGAGAGCATTTACCGAACACCAGTCGAACTCAACCGAACTACCGATGCGGTAGGCACCTGATCCGAGGACGATTACCGAATTCTTATCGTGCTGATATTTAACATCATTGAAGTTACCACCGTAAGTAAGATAGAGATAGTTCGTAGCGGCTGGATAGTCAGCGGCAAGGGTGTCGATCTGCTTGACGCAAGGAACGATTCCCTTTGACTTTCTGAACGCACGCACTATGTCCTCAGCCATTTCGCTGTCCATATTCTTATAGAGAGCATTGGCCACCTGTACATCTGAGAATCCCTGCACCTTCGCTTTCTTAAGGAGTTCGAGAGGCATCTGCTCGCAGCAGTCATACTTCTTCATCTCCTTGTGAGTATTCACGATTCCTTGAAGTTTATTGAGGAACCACTTGTCTATCTTCGTGAGGTCGTGGATCTGGTCAACAGTGTAGCCGGCCTGCATAGCCTTTGAAATCACAAATATGCGGTTGTCGGTAGGCTCATTGAGTGCCTTGTCGATATCTTCGACCTTGATTTCCTTATTGCCGACGAAACCGTTGGCTCCCTGACCTATCATACGGAGACCCTTCTGGATGATTTCCTCGAAGTTACGTCCGAGCGACATCACTTCACCGACAGACTTCATCGATGAGCCGATCTTACGCGATACTCCTGTGAACTTCGAGAGATCCCAACGAGGTATCTTTGCAACTACGTAGTCAAGAGCAGGCTCGAAAAATGCAGGAGTCTGCTTTGTGACGGAGTTCTTGATGTCGAAGAGTCCATATCCGAGGCCGATCTTCGCAGCTACGAAAGCAATCGGGAATCCTGTCGCCTTTGATGCCAGTGCCGAAGAACGGCTGAGGCGGGCATTCATCTCGATCACATAGTATTCCATCGAGTCTGTGTCGTAAGCATACTGCACGTTACACTCACCCACGATGCCGATATGGCGCACCATCTTGATGGCAAGATCGTGCAGGAACTGGCATTCCTTGGCACTGAGGGTCTGGGTAGGAGCGACCACGATCGATTCTCCCGTGTGGATTCCGAGAGGGTCGAAGTTCTCCATGTTACAGATGGCGATGCAGTTGTCATAGCGGTCACGCATCACCTCGTACTCGATCTCCTTCCAGCCCTTGAGTGATTTCTCGACGAGTACCTGAGGCGAGAATGAGAACGAACTTTCGCAAAGGGTGACAAGTTCCTCTTCATTGTTGCAGAATCCGGAACCGAGGCCTCCGAGAGCGTATGCAGCACGCACGATTACCGGATATCCGAGTTCCTTTGCTGCTTCCTTCGCTGCCTCCACGGTCTCTACTGCGTGCGACTTGATGGTCTTTACATTGATTTCAGCAAGTTTCGCATTGAAGAACTCGCGGTCTTCTGTATCCATGATCGCCTGGACAGGAGTGCCGAGCACCTTTACATTGTATTTCTCAAGGATTCCTGCCTCGTAAAGGTCCACACCGCAGTTGAGCGCTGTCTGGCCTCCGAATGCGAGGAGAATGCCTTGAGGGGCTTCCTTTTGGATGACCTTCTCGACAAAGTATGCCGTTACGGGGAGGAAGTACACCTTGTCTGCAACCTGCTCGGATGTCTGGACTGTGGCGATGTTCGGGTTGATGAGGATGGTCTCTATGCCTTCCTCTCTGAGAGCCTTGAGGGCCTGTGATCCTGAATAATCAAACTCTCCGGCCTGACCAATCTTGAGTGCTCCCGAACCGAGCACGAGGACTTTCTTTATGCTGTTGTCAATCATAATCTTATTGTGTAGCAGAAAATAAATTTTCTGTCTTTTACATATTATTAATTTCCTACAACTTTGAGATAAACTCATCCAAAGGTGTAACGTTCTCCGTAAGCCCTACGCATACTTCAGGATTGAAGTTAGCGGCAGCAAAAGGCTTGGTCTTATGCCTGATGCCATCCACAGCGCCGTCATTCAGATTGACGAAAGCGACTTCCCAATCGCCTGACAGAGTCTCCGGCTTGATGGTCTTGTTCACATTCTGCGCTGTGATGTAGGTGCGGTTGCTGCCCTCCTTGCGGACAGGCTGGTTCGCTCCCCTATGCGGATGCTGGAGTTTCTGCATGCTGCAGCCGGCCGCCTTTGCAATGATATGGAAACCGAGACCGAGTCCGAAAAGCGGCTTGTCGCCTGCGAGCACCTTCCTGATGTTCTCCACTGTCTGAGAGCAGTCGCATGGGCATCCCGGACCGTTGGACACATAGACACCGTCATATTCCAGACCTGTAAAATCGTAGTCGTAAGGCACTCTGACTACTTCCGCACCACGCGCAAGCAGTCCTCTGATGATGCTGTGCTTCACACCGCAGTCAACGAGCACGACCTTCTTGCCGTCTGTCACAGCAGCCTTGCTTCCGTTAGGATTCTCCACATCCTGCGCAGGCTGAGCCTTGTAAACAATCACTTCCTTGCATGACACATCCACCGGAGATGGCTTCGATGGCTCGGCAGGCTGTGCTGCACCTTCCGGAATGATAGATCCGGTCATCGAACCCTTGTCGCGAAGAATCTTCGTAAGTTCGCGGGTATCAATACCGTAGATACCGGTAAGTCCCTGCTCTGTCATCCACTGCTCAAGGCTCTTTTCCGCCTCCCAGTTGCTATAGTCCTCACAGACATCGAAGATCACAAGACCGTTAGGCTGAATCCTTTCGGACTCGAGCTTCAGAGAAAGAGACTCCCCCGCAAGGGCCTCAGAAGGTACACCGTAGTTGCCGATAAGAGGGTAAGTGAGGCAGAGGATCTGACCGCTGTATGTCGGGTCGGTCAACTGCTCGGGATAGCCGACCATCGAGGTGTTGAACACGACCTCTCCGCTTACGGCGTCAGCGCAGCCGAAGGACCAGCCATGGAATTCCATGCCGTTTTCCAGACGAAGTGTTGCTTTAAGTTTCATT
>CAZYCJ010000126.1:0-3816 GCA_964645495.1 uncultured Muribaculaceae bacterium | reverse complement strand
GACGTTCAATCAGCAAAATTCAACAAAAATTCTGACGAACATCTGACATAAATGCACATTTTTCTGACGAATGAGAAAGGGGGATGTTATATTACTGAATCATTGATATGACAAACCTTGCAAACGGCAGGATATCTCCTTTGACACTTGCAGACTCCAAGGCTGCCATATATTCCGCTCTCTTGTCAGTTGTAATGACAATCCAATCATAACCACCGGAGGCGAGCATCACATTCATCAGGAAACGGCACATCCTGCCATTCCCGTCCATATAAGGATGGATATATCCAAAGAAAAAGTGACCGAGAACAGCTCTGACTACAGCATTAGGCTCATTTTTCAGCAGGTCAAACAGCACAGGCATTGCAACACGCACATTGTCCGGGCTTAACGGAGTATGCAAAGAGCCTCTGATGTACACCTGATTATTTCGATATCCAATGAGGTCGGAAGCCTTAAGAAGTCCGACACCCACGAACGGAGACCACATCTGGAGATACCATTGCTGGTGGTCTTTCTTTACAGTCACACCTGCATCCGCACCTTCGAGAACAGACCTAACGCTCTCCTTTACAGTTTGGAATGCAAGATAGTACCCTCTGGCAACCAACGCATTTTTGTTCTCTTTGTCTTCTTCCTCGGGTCTCCAGTTACCACTTCTAACCTTTTCAATGAGTTCTTCTGAAATCTTGTATCCTTCAATCGACAACGAGTGATAGGCATCATCTTTATACTTCGCATCCAAAGTATTCATATATCTCTGGATATCATCCACTTTCTTCTCCGGTCTATCGATAAGAGGCAGTATCTGCTCCCTCATCTCTTTCCACATCAAAGTGATCCTGGCTTCGTATGGTGAACTGAATGTCAGAGACTCATCTGCCGGTTTCTCAAAAGGATCTGTCTCCCTTACATCATATCCGAACCCTCTCATTGTCCTGAGAATATCATCTGCAATGTCATCCTTTCCGATATGTCGGAACGCACCGACCATTCGTCCGGCACGAACAGAAGCACCATTATCTGCAAGAATTCTAAGTATGTCAGAAGAGTCTTGAACGAGAGACAGGCATATCTTTGCAGTAAGTTCATTCAGGACGAAAAAGGAAGGAGACACATTTATCAAGGCTTCCTCGAGAGTATAGACATTGACACCTGTCACGGGATCTTTGACTATATTCTCCGGCAGTTTACCCTTCATCGGGAATACAGAAGTACCATATAGGAGATTTGTCACATTATTAGCACCTTCAGGAGCCTTGACTATACATTGTTTAGCAATCACCGTACTACCTGACCATCTGTCCAATGACAACTCAGGACTCAACACCCACTGATCTCCATATTTTCTGTTGCAATATGCCTTTATGAAACTCCAGAAAGACGAATACCATACGGTAGTATCTCCCTCGGCCCCCGGCTTACTCACTATATACCACCCCTTCAGAACCTCCTGAAGCCAACCGTTCAACTTAAGTCGGTCAAGATGGGTCCGGCTCAATTGAGTTGTACCATATATCACCAGACTGTTATCCTTATCTTGCAATTCTTTCAGTACCTGCAAAGACTCCGCTAACTTCTCACTCGGTGTTGCCATATTCGTTTTTATTTATGTATTCTTATTCGTATTTAACGCAGTGTTAATTTTAGTATTTAACGCAGTGTTGTTTTTCGTATTATTTGCAAAAGTAAGAAAATAATATCATATTAAAAACATTTCGATTATCCCAATATATCCACCAGACTCTTCTTCACGTCCTCTTCTATAGTGCGATATCGGGCAAAGGCACGGCTACCTTCGACATGACCGGTCATTGAGCCGATGACGTTAGGGTCGGGTACTTTGTTGTAGATGTTGGCGATGAAGGTGCGTCTGGCCATATGACTGCTGCCGATTTCGTTGATCGGAAGTTTCTCTTCCTTTCTAGTAATTGGATTCAAGACCGTTACGAGGCGTGTAATTCCGCACTTGGTCAGCACCACCTTGATATAGTCGTTGTATTTCTGCGACGAGATGAAAGGAAGAAGTTTGGTCTCGTGGTAGTCTTTATACTTTTCAATGATAGCCAAAGCCGTAGCATTCAAAGGAACTCGTACTGTCCTTGCATTGCCTGCAATGGTCTTGGTAGCGATATACTCTATCGCCCCATCAATGAGATCCGACTTCTTCAGTCGCAGAAGGTCACCCACCCTACAGCCGATGCAGCAATGAAAAATGAACACATCTCTTTGTCTTTCATATTCAGGAGTTGAAGACAGGTCAGTACTCAACATCTTCTGCATTTCCTCCTTGGTCAGATAGTATGGAGTACCATACAGTTCCTTTTCGCACTTGAACTTGGAAAATGGGGACACCTTGATGATTCCTTCTGACTGAGCCCAGTTGAAGAATGCACGGAGCTTCTTGAAGTTCTCGGAAAGAGTATTGGCTCCACGAGGCTTCGACTGGCGTTTCTCCGGGAATTTATCATAGATTTCCGGATATTCAGTATAGTAGATATGCTCCTTTGACATAAAGTCATAAAGATCATTCAGGTCATTCTCATCAACAGTTCTGACATCGAATACATATAGTTTTCTGCGTGGCTTGGTCACACGTACAAACTCCTCGAAACGCAACACCGCCCTTTCAATGACACGATACTGATTGATTCTACCCTCGCTGAAATCGTTGGCATCAAGGAACTCCTGAAACCTTTCCGGGAATGAGTTTGAGCTGTCATTTGTCTGATCCACCAGCTTGCCTTGCTGCTTAGCAAAGTCCTTCAGAGCCTTTGCCAGCCACTCCTTGTTGACTTTCCCTTTCTCCTTATCAGTCTTATACTTCGAATACAGATACTTCTTAAGGGTCTGAAGTTTCTCATTCAACTCGGACTTCTCCTCGTTATCGCACACAATATTGGCCTTGATCTCCTCTCTTTTTGCGTCCCACCAGAGAGGATTCACCGCATATCCCGTAGATGAAGTAGAATCCAGACTTCTACCATCCCGCAACCTCACATATATCGTTGCACCCCCCTCGGCATCATCCATCGAAAACCCGTTCTTCGACCTCTTAAGTATGAAAGAAATTGTCATATCGCATCAATTTTCTGCAAATGTACAAAACCTTTCGACCTTCCCCACATTTTCCCCACATTTGTAAAAATAAATGATTCTTAGTGAAACTGAATCAAAGTTTCACATCCCACAACATACTGCTGTTTAACCACTTACATTCTTCACAAACCTTCCCCCGCATTTCCCCACCTTCATACTTTCCGTTTCCAACCGAATCACCAAAAACAGCCTCTCAGATACCTGAGAGGCTTATTTTTTACAACTTGGACAACATTTGGACAACATCTAGACGGTTATCCACGTATTTGATCTCTAAAAGACTTTCCGATTTCGAGTATCAGACTCTCATAGTTCGCCTTAATCTTACTATTTTTAGCGATGGCTTTTCTCATTTCTTGTTCAGAAGGTGCATTATTATGAGGCGTATTACCCGACACTTGCGATGACACTTCTATAAGTTTCAACTTTCCAAATTGAAAATTTTCAAACTGAGAAATAAGCCGGATAAGTTTTTCATAGTGTTCTTCTTCGATCAATATCATATTGTCATCAATCGCCTTACGAGTTAAGCGAATCTGCTCCCCAAATGCCGGTAGTTGCTGAGGATTAGCTTTCTCCCATAACATATCAGCCTGGTGTTTAGTCTGAAGCAGAACTTTCCAAAGATCATTATACAATTCAAACTGCTTTTCCGAATATCGTAAGAAAACGTGATTTCGCTTTTTCTAATTCTGACTTAGTTCTTTCAAGTTCAGT
>CAZYCJ010000125.1:0-3877 GCA_964645495.1 uncultured Muribaculaceae bacterium | reverse complement strand
ATGACGATGTTCAGAATGTCTACACAACAATGCAGCCGTAATCATTTACGACATATATTTCAAAAAACCGACAGCATCCGCTGCCGGTTTTTGTTTTCAATACCAGAATGGAAATCCGCTATCACTGTGGTAAAAACCATGGCCGCCAGTGGCCATGTGAACGGGAGGGGCCCACGACTTGTCGTGGGAGGGATTTAGTTTTTACCACAGTGATAGCGGATTTCACCACACGGAGAGGCATTGTGGCGTAATCCGCCTAAGTGGGGCATGATTTTACTTGGCAGGAAAGAAAAAATATTATCTTTGCCAATGACATACTGAAAACCAAAACCATTTCATAAGAAGATTATGAGTATTCAACAGGAAAAAATCAAGGAACTTGTAGAGCGTCGCGCATCAGCACGGATGGGCGGTGGCCAGAAAAGGATCGACGCGCAGCACGCCAAAGGCAAGTTGACCGCACGCGAAAGGCTTGCGATGCTTCTTGACGAAGGAAGTTTCGAAGAATTCGATATGTTTGTCCAGCACAGATGTACAAACTTCGGAATGGAAAGGACCAAATCAGACGGCGACGGAGTGGTGACCGGAATGGGAACCATCGACGGACGCCTCGTATATGTATTTGCGCAGGACTTCACAGTGAACGGAGGTTCCATGTCCGAGACCATGGCACAGAAAATCTGCAAGGTCATGGACATGGCTGTCCGTAACGGAGCGCCTTTTATCGGCATAAACGACTCCGGCGGAGCCCGTATCCAGGAAGGCATCAACTCCCTCGCGGGATTCGGTGAGATTTTCGAGAGAAACATTCTTTCGTCCGGTGTAGTACCTCAGATCTCAGGCATCTTCGGTCCATGCGCCGGCGGAGCGGTATACTCACCTGCCCTCACAGACTTCACAGTCATGGTCAAGGACACATCATATATGTTCCTCACAGGACCGGGAGTCGTGAAGACAGTGACAGGTGAAACCGTGACCCAGGAAGAACTCGGAGGCGCAAGCGTCCATGCGACAAAGAGCGGAGTGGCCCACTTTGCCGCAGCAGATGAAGCCGAAGGCATACAGACCATCAAGGACCTGCTCGGCTTCCTTCCGTCAAACAACCGTGAAGAAGCGCCTTTCGTAGAGACAAACGACCCTGCAGGACGTGTGGATGACGCACTCAACGACATCATCCCTGACAGTCCCAACAAAGCATACGACATGTATCAGGTCATCGGAAGCATCGTAGACGACGGTCGTTTCCTCGAGGTCCACAAGAGTTGGGCGAAGAACATCATCGTAGGCTTCGCGCACATGAACGGAAGGTCTGTAGGCATCGTGGCCAACCAGCCTAAGATCCTTGCAGGCGTCCTCGACATCAACGCCTCACGCAAGGCGGCAAGATTCGTCCGCTTCTGCGATGCCTTCAACATCCCTCTCGTCACCCTGGTTGATGTTCCGGGCTTCCTCTGCGGAACACAGCAGGAGTACGGCGGCATCATCTCCCACGGAGCAAAACTCCTCTATGCTTATGGTGAAGCCACAGTTCCGAAGGTGACCGTAACCCTCCGCAAGTCTTACGGCGGAGCGCATATCACAATGAGTTGCAAGCAGTTGCGAGGAGACATAAATTACGCATGGACTTCAGCAAACATCGCAGTAATGGGTGCAGAAGGAGCAGTAGAGATCCTTTACTCAAAGGAAATCAAGGCGATGGAGGATCCTGCCGAGCGCTCCAAGGTGGCCGAGCAGAAGAAACAGGAATACAACGACCTTTTCTGCAACCCTTACAGCGCAGCAAGTTACGGATACATCGATGACGTCATAGAGCCGCGCAACACCCGTTTCCGCGTAATCAGGGCTCTTGAACAACTCGCAGGGAAGCAGCAGCAGAACCCATGGAAGAAACACGACAATCTCCCACTTTAACAATATAACGATATGAACAGTCTCATGTTATTGCAAGTGTCGGAGAGCGTCATCCGCAAAAGCGCCGAAATGGCAGAAAAGGATCCTCATGGAGCGATAATCACCCTCGTATCTGTATCGGTGGTATTCGTCGCACTCATAGTCCTTTATTATGCCTACACGCTTGTCGGAAAGATCGCAAACGGCGACATCGGCTTCAAAGGCATATTGAAACGGCGCAAGCCTGCTGCCGCGTCCGACAAGAAGGCACCATCCGGGGAAGAGACAGCAGCTATCGCCCTTGCACTCGATCAGGAGATGAACGGCGAGACCTATGCTGCCATCAGCCTTGCACTCCACCTGTACCTGAACGACACGGTACACGATATGGAAAGTTACATCATCACCATCAAACGCAAATAAAACACAATGAAAACTTATAGATTCAAGATCAACGGCAACGAATACAATGTTGCGGTAAACTCAGTATCAGGCAATATCGCAGATGTGACCGTAAACGGAACATCATATCAGGTGGAGATGGACAGTGTCCCAGCCGCTCCTGTTCAGGCCGCTCCTGCACAGGACGCACCGGCTGCACCTACCGCAACGACGGTCCAGACAGCACCTAAGCCGGCACCTGCCCCATCAGGAGCAGGCAAGGCGGTCAAATCGCCGCTTCCTGGTGTCATCCTCTCCGTCAATGTCAATGTAGGAGACGCAGTCAAGGCCGGTCAGGTCGTTGCAGTCCTCGAAGCGATGAAGATGGAGAACGAGATTCAGGCGGAATCTGACGGAACAGTGACAGCAATCAATGTCGCAAAGGGCGATTCTGTCCTTGAAGGAGCGGCAATCGTAACTCTCGGATAAAGATGAATACAGTTATAGAAAGCCTGCAGCAGTTCCTGCAATACACAGGCTTTGCAAACATGACATGGCAGCACATAGTGATGATCGCTATCGGAATAGCGTTCATCACTGTCGCCATAATAAAGGATTGGGAACCCTTGCTTCTCGTTCCTATCGGATTCGGAATGATCATCGGGAACATTCCGTTCACAGAGGGCCTTCAGATCGGCATCTACGAACAGGGATCGGTCATGAACATCCTCTACCAGGGTGTCCAGCAGGGATGGTATCCGCCTCTGATCTTCCTGGGAATCGGAGCGATGACCGACTTCTCGTCGCTGATTTCGCAGCCGCGTCTCCTCCTTATCGGAGCGGCTGCTCAGATCGGAATATTCGGAGCCTATATCGTGGCCATGCATCTGGGATTCACCCCTGCAGAATCGGGAGCGATAGGCATCATCGGCGGTGCTGACGGTCCCACCGCCATATTCCTGTCATCGAAACTGGCTCCGCACCTCATGGGAGCGATTGCCGTATCGGCATATTCATATATGGCTCTTGTGCCTGTTATCCAGAGGCCTATCATGCTGCTTCTGACCACAAAGAAAGAGCGTCTCATCCGCATGAAGACCCCAAGACCGGTAAGTCAGAAGGAGAAGATCATCTTCCCTATCGTCGGCTTCATCCTTACAGCATTGATAGTACCGTCAGGTATGCCGTTGCTCGGCATGCTGTTCTTCGGTAATCTTCTGAAGGAGAGCGGAGTGACGAAGCGTCTGGCAGAGACAGCACGTGGACCTCTCATTGACGTGGTGACCATCCTCATCGGCTTGACCGTAGGCTGTTCGACACAGGCAGATGTGTTCCTGACTTCGACATCCGTAAAGATATTCTTCCTCGGACTTATGTCATTCATCATTGCGACTGCATGCGGAGTCCTCTTTGCGAAGTTCATGAACCTGTTCTGCAAGGAAGGCAACAAGATCAATCCTCTTATCGGAAATGCAGGTGTGTCGGCCGTTCCGGACTCTGCACGTGTCTCACAGAATGTCGGCCGTGAGTTCGATCCGCACAACCATCTCCTGATGCATGCCATGGCGCCTAATGTGGCCGGCGTGATCGGGTCTGCCGTCGCTGC
>CAZYCJ010000124.1:0-4150 GCA_964645495.1 uncultured Muribaculaceae bacterium | reverse complement strand
AAGACCCTCGCAACAGCTCAAATTACAACCAATTCAGAGGTACCTGAGTAGTTACCATTATTATGAAAATTATTTTTACATTGATGGCATTATCATGTGCGTATGCACTTAATGCGCAGTCATATACAGAAACATTCGATTCTAATTCATTAGGATGGACTGAATGTACTTTTAAAAAAGCTGCAGGAACAGCAGTGATTAATGAGGGAGTAATGAAAATAACATCTAAGGGTGAGAAGGAGGCATTATCTGCATTGCTTACCGTTGCGTCTGGCCAGGCTACTCAAGCTGGTGTTGCAACATTCTTTGAAACACATTGTTATGCTCCAATAGATGTTCTGAAGCCATTCAAAATTAAAAGTATGATAACTTCTAAGAGATTGACAGGCGACAGAGAAACAGGACTTGTGTTTAACTACAAGGATAGTGGTAATTTTTATTGCGTTGCTATGACAGACGAGTATGTGCAATTTGAACGCTGGGAAGACAATCGCATGGTCGGACAGGTTTCCCAAAATGTTAAATGGGATAGAGGCGGAAAAAAGACAGAGCAGACCTCAAATGAATGGATGCTTGAAAGCGATGGGGATGTTATCACTTTTTCTGTAGATGGTGTTCCTATGCTTCACATTAGACATATGCCTCTTGAATATTCAGGATTCGGCTATTATTCTATTGGAGACAACACAACAATTGTTGACAGCGTTGAGTTTATCCAGTAATCATTTTGATGCTTTTCTTATGTTGTTGCCCCACTTGCATAAGTGGGGTATTTCTTTATTGCGTCCGTTTATTCTCTCCACCCAAATCTAGCAAAATGTTTTAAGCAAGTTCGGTTTCCTGAAGAATAAATCCATATCTTTGTAGAAAATGGACGAAAGCCTATGGCATTGATGTTAAACATAGAGGACTTACTGAATAAGCAAAAGATAGAGTCTAACCGGATTGAGTTCAAGAAGGGATGGAATCCCGTGACTATATATCACAGCATTTGTGCTTTTGCGAATGACTTTGATGATCTTGGCGGAGGCTATATCTTAGTGGGTGTGGATACAGATGAAAATGGAGTTGCAAAGCGTCCGGTGGTGGGTATTCCCGAAGAGCAAATTGATGACATTCTTCAGGATATGATCGGTTATAATGCCAAGTTCGGTCCTTACTATATGCCACGTACAAGCACAGAGGATGTGGACGGCAAGAAAGTACTTGTAATCTGGTGTCCTGCTGGCGTAAACAGACCATACTCAATTCCCGAAAACGTAACAGCGAAACATAGTAAGGAATATTTTTATGTACGCTGCGGCACAAGCAGTATCATTGCCAAGGGTGAGGTTCTTGATGAACTTCGAGATCTTGCAGGTAGGGTCCCTTTTGATGATAGGGGCAATCCGGATATCAAGATAGAAGATATCTCGATTATTTTATTGCGCGATCATCTTGTCAAGGCAGGTAGCAAACTTGCAGGAGAGTTGTTCAAAAGGCCACTAGAGGAAATCCTGGAGCAGATGGATCTTTACACCGGCCCATCGGAAAACAGGATGCTGAAGAATGTTGCAGCGATGATGTTCTGCGAACAGCCTGATAAGTTCTTCAAGTATATGCAGGTGGATGTGGTGGTCTTTCCCGATGGCAAGATTCAGAATCCCTCCAATTTCAGAGAGCGTACATTCAAAGGAAGTGTGCCGCAGATTGTTCAGCAGACCATGACTTTCTTTAAAACCGAAATTCTTTATGAAACAGTGCAGAAGATATCAGGACAGTCAGAGGCATTAAGATTCTGGAATTATCCTTATGATGCTCTTGAGGAGGCTGTGGTCAATGCTTTGTATCATCGGGATTACAGACAATATGAACCGGTAGAAATCACTATTGAGCCGGACTGCATATATATCCTTAATTGTCCTGGTCCAGACAGAAGTATCAGTGCTGAAGTTATAGCGAAAGGGGACATTCTTAAGAGTAGAAGATATCGTAACCGAAGACTTGGAGATTTCTTAAAGGAGATTGATCTGACAGAGGGTCGCTCTACAGGAGTTCCTACCATCCAGGAGAAGTTGAGACTCAATGGTTCCCCTCGTGCAACATTCGAAAGCGGTGACGATAGACTGACTTTCCTTATCACAATCCCTATCCATGAAGGATGTGAAAAGAAGTTGATGCCGGTGGAAAGTTCGGAAAAACACGACGAAATGTCGGTAGAAAACGACGCTTTGTCGGTAGAATTGTCGGTAGAAACAAATAAACGTAGCGTCAGAATACGTAAAATAATGAAGGCTGAACCGACTATAACCCTGAAAGGGATTGCAGAATTATTAGGAGTCACTAGCAGGACTATTGAGAGAGCTGTCGCTCAAATGATCAATGATGGCGACATAATCCATGATGGGCCCAAGAAGGGTGGCACCTGGAAAGTTCTCAAATAGACATTATTTGAAAGTGCGGAGTTCGTGAAGAGGCGCTCATGGTACAAAGTACCAGATTAATATAAACAAGCATATGGCAAAGAAAAAACAACAACAGCAGCAGATAAGTCCGGAGAGATTGATTCGCGAAAGAGGTCGTTCATTGGAAATTTACGAATGTCTGATGGACAAGGAGGCGATGAAGGAGAACGGAGAATCGCCAATTATTGTCACCCGCAAGCACAAGGGAGATAAGTACACTTCCGCTTTTTATCTGGTGGATTCATATTGCACGGGCGTCAAGGATACGTTCTATAGAGTCCGTTTGGATGAGGAAGAATATAAAGACCTTATGCGCCATATGCGCCGAGACTGCAATCTGGAGAAAGTTGATTATGTTGAGGCTCATAACTGGATTTTCGGAGCGATAGAATTTGCTGCAGAGGCAGGGATTGATCCGCATAAAGACTTCGCTGTCACCAAGTGGCTTTTGGAGGACGATGAGGAAGATACGATTCCTATCATTGAATACGAATTCGGCAAGGACGGCAAGCATTATCTCTTTACACATACACAGGCTGAGGCAAATAAATATCTGCCGGCATTGCGTGCTAATTTAGGAAATGATTTTACGTTTGTATGTGGGTATAATCCTGCATTTGATGAAGAAGATTATGATGAGGACGAGGAGGAGGATTACGACGACCCGTTTGATTTCTTCTCACAGGGAACCGAGGATACTGTATACAAATATGATTTCCCGGTATATCCTTCAACACTGAATATCAAGACCAAGGGATTGGTTGCATTCCTTGACACATGGAATGAAAAATGTCCTACAAAAGAAGCGATAGACGAACTTCTCAATAACGACAGGGATATCCTCCGAGAGGATTTGCATAATCTGATTCTGTTTGAGACAGGATGCACATGTCGCGAAATCACGCAAGCAAGAAGGGAAGCATTTTCATCTATGATGGTATATGCTCTACTTTTACTAGGTGAAATTGGCGATGAAAGTTCTCTTGAAGTTGTTCTTGAAACTCTCAGACAAAATGAAGAGTACATGGACTACCACTTCGGTGACTATTCTGAGGAGATTTTTGCATCTGTCCTTTGCAAACTGGCAAAAGAAAATCTGGATGCGCTGTATGATTACTTGCAGGAGCCTAATAGATACACTTTCGCCAAGTCGCTTATCTTCCCTGCAGTATATGCTATAGGAAAGAATTATCCCGAGAAAATGCCGGATGCCATAAAGTGGTTCAAGGACGCCCTAAGTTTCATAGAACTTGAATTATATGAGGGAACAGATTACTGCGACAGCACATTAGCCGGATTTGCAGTCCACCATGCCGTAAACCTTGCTGGAAAGGAATTCATACACGAAATAGAGATGCTATACGAAACAGAATGTATGAACCCTTCGATGGAAGGCACATTGGAGGATGTCTTGAAGTATATAAACAATCCTGATACTGAAAAATATTGTCCGGATTATTCTCTTGACATTTATCAGGCATTCAATGACTACGCCAAGTTCTGTAAATTCTAAAGGGTGGGGACAAATTGTCCACCACCTTTTAAAAGAGCAACTACCGAAAAAATTTCGGTAGTTCAAATTGAGGGAGATAGAGAGGTTAATAGAAAGCGGAAGTAGCATTATTTTGTAAAAAATGGTGTACTTTTTATCGGGAGGGGTTCCGGTCTAAGTTTTAAAGGTTATATTTGCGTGAAAGCATATTCGA
>CAZYCJ010000123.1:0-4235 GCA_964645495.1 uncultured Muribaculaceae bacterium | reverse complement strand
GATATGAGGCAGCAGGGTCTTCACTCTGTCGTCATACAGCAGACGGAACATCCGGCCATAGTTCTTTATAACCACATTATTCTCCTTTATGGCAGCGGAACGTGTCACCCTGACATTACCTTCTTTTTCAGTCCAGACCGCGTTTACAGAAAACTCATCGATGGTGGATGACAGGATATTCTTTGTCCCTTCTGCAAAACTCAGATTTTTAAGTCTGAACACCTTGTCTTTCGGAATGTTCAAGGTCTCACGCGCCACGAGGAAAAGCACCATATCCTGCACCTTGAGACGTCTGAGAGCCCTTTCGCAGTCGTCATAATCCTTTCTGGCGCTTAACAGGCGCGAATAGAAGACACCATCCTTCATCCGCAGACGGGCTTCTCCCGATTCATCCTTCAATCCATTCCACAAGGCGTGCTCCGCTTCCGCTACCCTAAGTTTTCCCTTCCAGTCGACAGCTGTCTTCTTGCCCTCATATCCTTTATAGTACTTCTTCAAGCCCTTATAATACTCACCCAGCCTGTTCCAAAATTCATTGCGCTTGGCAAGTCCATACTTGGCAGCCTTACCGGACCGTTCATTCAATCTCCAATACTTAGGCTCATCAGAGTATTCCAGAAGATCAAATACACGATAGTTACGTCCGAGAGAATACAGAGACTGCTCTCTATCGTGCTCCACCTTTTCAAAATACTGTGCAATCAGATAACTTGCATTCACCTTTTCTCCTTCCAGCACTGGCTTCATAACGTCAAACTTGGCAAGTTGATGCTTCAAGAGATCAGTGAATATGCCTGTCGGAAGATATATCGGGCAGTTCCTGTATGATTCAGCAAGTCTACGGGCATAATCAGCCTGGTCCACCGCATACTTCTGACGTCCGGACTTAAGGAACGGAAGGCTTCTGAGACTTGACTTGTTCCCGTCTTTCAAGGCCTCCTTAAGATACGCCGTCCTATATTCAAGATAACATCTGTACAAGGTCAGGACAGATGATGGTTTCTTCTCGGTGAGAAGACGCTCCAGAAACGGATGAGAGCCATCCTTCACCCCTATAATCCTGGCATCGCGCAACACATCGACAAGCCTGTCAAGGCCACCCACGGAAGGTTTGTAAGTTGCAATGCTCTTCTGCACTATACTGTAATTCAGTCCAGTCGGCTTATTGCGGCCATTGTCGGACACAGGCATCAGACGCACGATGTCCCTGACAAGGAAATTTGCAAGAGCGCCGGAACGTATGTCCACAAAACCGCCTTTTCCCTGCTTGTTTGCCTTGGGGTCACGAGCCGATGCGAGTTCCCTGTCAAACTTCTCCAACTGATTTTCCGTCCTCTGAAGCATTCTGGTCAGAGCGTCTTTCGCCAAAGCCTCAAAAGACTTCTTCACGACAAAGTCACGGTCACCACCCAGAAGAGGCATCTTACGTCTGATCTTCATCGGAACATCAGACCACTTGAGAGTATATTGTACTGTTCCCTCTCCTACTGAATAATAAGACACATCCTTTTCTCCCTCCCACTTTCCTTTTGCAAGATCATCAAACAGTTTCACATATGCCTTCTTGCAGTTGTCAAGCAGTTTCTCCACAGTTGAAGAATTCTTCCCGAGGAGCCAGGTCAGAAAGAGCATCGCAGGAATGTCATATACACTCAGGTAGAAATCAGGCACACCGCTATGTTTTCCCCACTCTCTCCTAGAATGGACATCCCCGATGCTTGGCATATACTCATTCAGACTGATGCCTATCTTATCTCGGTTGAAAAGGTATTGGGTTCTGAAATCTGTTATATAAGGTTCCGTCTGCTCTGTATCCGCCACCACATCTTCAAACTTCCTTACCAGTTCAGCTCCATCCCATCCAGACTCAAGACCGGTTCTCTTACTTTCAACCTCCTGAATGCGCCCGAAGCCATTCAAAACCTTCTGCAGCCATCTTGGCCGGACTATTCCATCGGCACATTTCTTATCTGGACAAAACAGCCATCTATACTTTCCGAAAGTGACCTGAAAACGTATTCTGTCGAATTTCTTGTTCTCATCAAGCCACCTCAACGCCAACTGGGGGAATCTATCCCCGCTTCTTCTCATCAATACCCCTTCCTCGTTCTTGAAGGACTCCCTATCATCCGGAGAAAGACGGTCAAACAGTTCTTCAGGACACTTTCCAAGTTCATTCAACATATCAAGTGCAAGAGCCATATCACTCCTTGTACTTTCAAGGCGTTCCTTCGGTATGCGCACCCGATATATGCTATATGCCTCCCGCAATGCCATCCGCTGCTTCTGTTTCTGCTTCCGGGCATCCTCTCCCGTATACATCGGGACCATCTTGCGCTCATACTTCGTACCAACGTTGACCATCGGTATCGCATCCGCTATTCCATAGAACCTTGCGCGGACGCTATGCTTGTCAATGGCATCAAAGAACATTGACGCATACTGCTTCTCAATGAACTGACAGCATAAAAGCACAAGTCCCATCAATGTAAGCCTGTGATCCTCAGTACGCACCGAATGAGCAAATCCGACATTCAACTGAGGCTTTCTGTTCACCATCATATATCTGTTCCTGTTATAGAAGTCGAGATCTGAAGTGGTCAGAGAAAATCTGTCCTTCACCACGCGGAACGATACGGTCATCATATAATTCAGGCACTCGGCCACCATCTTCTCCTTTGAAGCGAACTCCGGTGAGCCCGTACGGTCATCATTGAATATGATATGGGAGGCCATATCCCTATAATAGGTCAACACCTCGAGAATATCCTTCAACATTACGGACACATCCTCCGACGTAATGATGATCTTGTCATAATCATCCTTCTCCTTGACAACGGCCTTCCTATGTCGTATCATCGGGTCAAGCATTGGAAATGCAGAGAGCAGACGACCTCTTATAAGGTCACTGACCTCCTTTCTGGGACTAAGAAGTCCGTTCTGACCAAGGATCGGAGACGATGTCAGCCTGGTATCCCTGACAGAAGATGCTTTGAATCCGAGAGACTGGGAAAGATGTCCCAGGATAATGCAGCAATTCTGACGGGCCATATTGAGATAGGCCGTAAAATGGCTCTGGAATGCAAGGTCTTCAGGTTTGAGGGCCTCGACTGCCTGCACCCACTTAGGACGTTTGGGCCAAGACTGGTTCTGGATCTGGATACGTTTTATGAACGTATCAATAAATGTATTCATATAGGTCAACCTTTATATCTCGTTTATGTCTATTGGTATTCAACGAAGCAGTGACTGTCCCAGAAAGGATCCGCCTCTCCGGATTTGGAAAGTGGAGGTGCCTTGATTCCGGGGTACAGTGTTATTATATGGCAGCAGTCATCATCTATCGCCAGGACCAACTGACATTCCTTCGTAAACACCATCCTTGACATCGTAACCATTTTTACTTCAATTCCGTTGCGGTCTTCCTTGTGCATAGTGGACAGTTCCTCCGGACTGAGGATATCGACAGCAACTACCCCATCCGTGCCGACCTGCTCATTCAGGACAAACGACAATCTTATCCTGCCGTCAGAGTCTGGAGCAGGAAGATTCCTGAAAACTTCCGGATATGCTGATTTCAATTTATCAAAGACCTGCATAGGAGAACGTCCGAAAGACGCACGGAACCTGGAACCGGGCTTTTCCAACTGTTTCTTTATCTGTGCGATCGAGTATCCAGCCTGCAGCAACGTCTCCACAATATCTTCATCAATCTGCTCAAAATGCGTCAGGCAATGATATAGGGTATCGACCGCGCATCTTATCTCTTTCTCCATAGGTTCTTCATATAACTGACTATATAATTTTTGAACAGCAAGAATGTGACTGCAAGAATACAGACAAGAACCGACCCGGCTACAATCTGATAACAACGTCCCTTGTCACTAAGTTCAAATATCCACGATGTAAGGTCATACAGCACAGATCCTAAAGTAAGGAAAGTGAGTCCCAGGATACTTTTCTGGAGCTTATCCTCACGCATCGCAGCCTGTCTCTTTCCTTCCTGCTCGACATATTTATGAATCTGCTCCCTTTCTTTATCGACCTCCAGTCCATACTTTATTTTTTCATAAATGAGTTGAGGCAGGAAATTATATGAAATCGTAGGGAACGAATAGTCTCTTTCCACATCTTTCATTTCATCGACAAGTGTCACAGAATCAGCAGCCGTGTCTCTGAACTTCCTGTTTATATCGAACAGACATATCTTCTGATAAAGAGAATGGATATATATC
>CAZYCJ010000122.1:0-4259 GCA_964645495.1 uncultured Muribaculaceae bacterium | reverse complement strand
CAACCACAGAATTTATCCGCATTTTCGTGAAAAATTGTTACCTTTGCGGATTAAGTCTTAAATTATGGCGACAGATAATATCAGTCAGGTAAACTACACGGATGACAACATCAAGACGCTCGACGGCGTCGAACATATCAGGCTCAGGCCGGGAATGTACATCGGTACATTGGGAAACGGAGACGACCCCGCAGACGGAATCTATGTCCTCCTGAAGGAGGTCGTGGACAACTCCATCGACGAATTCTCCGCAGGATTCGGAAAACAGATCCAGATCAATGTAGGCGAAAAGGAAGTCACGGTCAAGGACTTCGGTCGAGGCATTCCCCTCAACTCGGTCGTCAAGGCGGTAAGCATCCTGAACACAGGAGGTAAATACGACTCGAAGGGCTACAAGAAGTCCGTCGGCCTCAACGGTGTCGGTCTCAAGGCAGTCAACGCGCTTTCGTCGCATTTCTACGTCGAGGCATATCGTGACGGTATGAGTGCATATGCAGAATTCTCTGCCGGAAAACTCCTCGACTCGGGAATGAGGGAGACGAAGGAGAAGAACGGAACATTCGTGAAGTTCGTTCCGGACGAGAACCTGTTCGTGGGATATTCATACCGCATAGAGTTCGTGGAGTCCATGATCAAGAACTACTCCTACCTCAAGAAAGGACTCACCCTCAACCTCAACGGCACACAGTACAAGTCGGAGAACGGACTTCTTGACCTCCTGAACGACAAGATGTCCGAGGAGCCGCAGTACCCGCCTATCCATCTTGTAGGCGAGGACATAGAGATCGTGATCACCCACGGAAACAGTTACGGCGAGAACATCACCTCATTTGTCAACGGACAGAACACCCGCGACGGAGGTACCCACCTTGCCGCTGTGAGGGAAGCGGTTTCGAAGACCCTCAAGGAATTCTACAAGACATATGCGAAGAAGGACTTCGCACCTGAAGACATCCGTCAGGGTATCATCGGAGCCATAAGTATCCAGATCCAGGAGCCTATCTTCGCGAACCAGGCGAAGACCAAACTCGGTTCCCCGTACATGTGGAACCAGCTGATAGAGAAGGAAGACGGCACGCAGACCTACGATGTGGGTCCTACAGTCAGAAGTTTCGTGAACGACTTCGTCAAGACCAACCTCGATAACTATCTCCACATGCACAAGGAGATCATCCCTGTCCTCCAGGCCAAGATCGTATCTTCAGAGAAGGAGCGTCAGGAGATCTCGTCCATCCAGAAGAAGACAAAGGAGCGCAACAAGCGCACAAGCGTATACAACAAGAAACTCAGAGACTGCAAATACCACTACAAGGACAAGCTCCCTGCAGGAAAGGAGGAACTACGCGACCTCACCAGCATCTTCATCACCGAGGGAGACTCCGCGAGCGGAACCATCACCAAGGCCCGCAACGCCGAGACACAGGCAGTATTCTCACTCAGAGGAAAGCCTATCAACTCCTACAAGGAGAGCCGCAAGAAAATCGCAGAGAACGAGGAACTCAACCTCCTGATCAACGCACTGGGACTTGAGGAGGACATCGACGACCTGAGATACAACAAGATCATCGTGGCGACCGATGCCGATGACGACGGAATGCACATCCGTATGCTCGTGCTCACCTTCTTCATGAAATACCACCCCGACCTCATCAGACGAGGACACCTATATATATTACAGACCCCTCTCTTCAGGGTAAAGAACAAGAACGAGGTTATCTACTGCTACAATCAGGAAGAGAAAGAGAAGGCCATCCGGAAACTGAAGGGAAAGGTGGAGATCACCCGATTCAAAGGTCTTGGAGAGATATCATGGGACGAGTTCACAGGCTTCATCGGAAAGGACATGCGTCTGGACAAGGTAAGACTGAGCGACGAAGAGTCGATCGCGGACATCATGGAGTTCTACATGGGAGAGAACACATATGACCGACAACTTTTCATCAGCAGAAACCTTCGCTCGGCTCAGGAATTGGAAGATGTAAACATTTGACATTATGTGGAGAAAATTCTGCGGATGGCTACTCCGCACATTGGGTTGGACAGCAGTCGACCCGGTAGCCCCTGAAGACAAGTGCATCATTCTCGGTGTACCTCATACATCGATATGGGATTTCATCATCTCATACCTATATTATGTATCAGTAGGCGGAAAGCCGTACTGCATGATCAAGGGAGACCTCTTCCGGGGTCCTCTCGGATGGCTGCTCCGCAAGATGGGAGGCATTCCCGTGGACAGGAAGCGCGGGAGCAATGTAGCCTTGAGCGTCATCAAGGAAATGAAAGCACAGAAGGTCGTCCATCTCGCACTTGCACCGGAGGGCACACGCCAGCCGGTAAAAAGATGGAAGACCGGCTTCCACACCATCGCACGCGAGGTGGGTTGCCCTGTATACATGGGATACTTCGACTGGGGCACCAAGCGCGTGAGCAGGGGTCAGAAGGTAGAACTCACAGACGATGCAAGGGCGGACATGGCACGAATCCAGACTCTTTACGAGGAGATGCACCTTGTCGGCAAACATCCTGAAATGTACATAACTCACTAAACCTTAACATGATACAGTTATACAAAAGAATGCAGAAGATGAGGGAGAAGTATGTCGACACCCTCGGAAAACTCTATGAATATGCGACCACAGTGTACGCAAAGAACCAGTACACCCAGTGGTACGACACCAAGGAAGGCGGATACACCTATGCCTCGTTCAAGGCAAAGTGCGACAGCCTTTCAAAGAAACTCACCCAATACGGCATCGGAGCAGGCGACAAGGTAGCGATCCTTTCGCAGAGCATGCCGAACTGGTCTGTGGCGTTCTTCAGCGTCGTGCCTTTCGGCCGCATAGCGATCCCTATCCTCCCGGACAGTTCAGAAAACGAGGTGACCAACATACTCAACCACTCGGAAAGCAAGGTGATCTTCATCTCGCAGAGGCTTTCGTCAAAACTGAGCAAGGAATGCCGCGACAAGATGACCCTCGTCATCGACATCGAGACCTTCGAGGTCCTCAAGGCTGACGAAGACAAGTTCACATGCGACGGAAGGACATCCGTCCCTACACCTGAGGAGATAGCAGCCATCATCTACACATCCGGCACGACAGGAAGCGCAAAAGGAGTAGTGCTGAGTCACAGAAACCTTGCATCGAACGTGATCACATGCTACCACTCATGCAAGAGAGGCGAAAAGGACAGATGGCTCTCCATCCTCCCTATGGCCCACACGCTTGAGATGACCCTCAGCATGCTTTACCCGATGTACTGCGGAGCATGTGTGTACTATCTCCAGAAGCCGCCTGTGGCATCCCTTCTCATGAAGGCAATGAAGGTAGTGAAGCCTACTACAATACTTTCAGTTCCTCTCATCATCGAGAAGGTATACAAGGGAAGCGTCCTGCCGACCATCCAGAAGAGCCGCACGCTCACATGGATGAACGAGCACATGAACGGCCTGATGTGCAGGATCATCGGAATGAAACTCAAGAAGACCTTCGGAGGCCACATCTCATTCTTCGGTATCGGAGGTGCGAAACTCGATCCCACAGTCGAGGAATTCCTCCTCAAGGCAAAATTCCCATATGCCATCGGCTACGGACTCACCGAAACCTCACCTCTTCTGGGCTACTCGATGAACAAATGGAGGGCTGTAGGTTCGTTCGGATATCCGGTTTATAATGTCAAACTCAAACTCCATGATGTCGACCCTGCCACAGGAGAAGGCGAAGTGGTAGCGAAAGGGCCTAATGTGATGCTGGGTTACTACAAGGATCCTGTACGCACCAAGAGCGTGTTCACAGAGGACGGCTGGTTCCGCACCAACGACCTTGCCGTACAGGACGAAAAGGGACGTTTCTTCATCAAGGGACGCCGCAACAACATGATCCTCGGCCCTTCCGGCGAGAATATCTATCCTGAGGAAATAGAGGATGTGATCAACAACCTCGAAGGGGTGAACGAATCCATAGTTGTAGAGAGAAACGGACGTCTTGTAGCGCTTGTGCAGCCACTCGAGAATTTCATCGAATGGAACAAGGAAAGCGAGGACAAAATTTACGAGAAACTTGACGGATGGAAAGAGAGACTCTTGAAGACCGTCAACAAGAATGTGAACAAATCATCGCAAGTAAGTTCTGTCGAAGTGATGAAGGAACCGTTCGAAAAGACTGCTACACTGAAGATCCGTCGTTTCAAATACAAGGACTCTGCACCTACAGTAGAATCCGAATCAAAGGATAAGAAATAAAAATTTTTTTCTGAAAAAA
>CAZYCJ010000121.1:0-4290 GCA_964645495.1 uncultured Muribaculaceae bacterium | reverse complement strand
GGTTCACAGATCGACATCAAGCCTATCCGCGACTACGATCAGTATGTTGATACAACTATGGACTTCAAGATCGTGAAGATCAACCAGGAGTTCCGCAATGTTGTGGTATCTCACAAGGCTCTCATCGAGGCAGAACTCGAGCAGCAGAAGAGCGAGATCATCGGCAAGCTCGAGAAGGGTCAGGTACTCGAGGGTACAGTCAAGAACATCACAGGTTACGGCGTATTCGTTGACCTCGGCGGTGTTGACGGACTCATCCACATCACAGACCTTTCATGGGGCCGTATCAACCATCCTGAGGAGGTTGTCGCTCTCGACCAGAAGATCAACGTGGTTATCCTCGACTTCGATGAGTCTAAGAAGAGGATCGCTCTCGGTCTCAAGCAGCTCTGCCAGCACCCTTGGGATGCACTTGATGCAAACCTCAAGGTTGGTGACAAGGTTAAGGGTAAGGTTGTCCTCATCGCTGACTACGGCGCATTCGTAGAGATCGAGCCAGGCGTAGAGGGTCTTATCCACGTATCTGAGATGTCATGGTCTCCAAGACTCCGCATCGCTTCTGACTTCCTCAAGGCAGGTGACGAGGTTGAGGCACAGATCCTCACTCTCGACCGCGAGGAGAAGAAGATGTCTCTCGGTCTCAAGCAGCTCGTTGCTAACCCTTGGGAGAACATCCGCGAGAAGTATGCAGTAGGTTCAAAGCACACAGCAACTGTACGCAATATCACTAACTTCGGTGTATTCGCAGAACTTGAAGAGGCTATCGAGGGTCTCGTACACATCAGCGACCTCTCATGGAATAAGATCAAGCATCCGTCTGAGCTCGTAGCAGCTGGTGACACTATCGAGGTTGTAGTTCTCGACTTCGACGAGGAGAACCACAAGCTCTCTCTCGGCCACAAGCAGCTCCTTCCTAACCCATGGGATGAGGTTGAGGCTAAGTACACCGTAGGTTCAGTAGTAGAGGGTACGATCAAGTCTATCGCTGACAAGGTGGCTGTGATCGCTCTTGATGAGGATGTTGAGGGCGAGTGCTTCAACAGAGACCTCGTTAAGGAGGACGGCTCGATGCCTGTAACAGGTGACACTCTCGACTTCAAGGTGATCGCTCTCAAGAGAAGCGCAAAGAAGGTTGCTCTCTCACACGCAAAGACTTATGCTGCTGCGGTAGAGGAAAGAGCACAGAAGGCTGCTGCTGAGGCTGACAACACCAAGAAGGCTGTGAAGAAGATCAACTCGAACATCGAGAAGACTACTCTCGGTGACCTCGATGCTCTCGCAGCACTCAAGAGCCAGCTCGAGAACAAGTAATTCAATATGAATTTCACTCTTAATGTATTGGGCACGGCTTCTGCCCTGCCCACTACAGAAAGATATCCAAGCGCCCAGGTACTTGACGTACGTGGGCGTTTGTTTATGATAGACTGTGGCGAGGGCGCTCAGATGCGTATGCGCAAGGCAGGTATCTCCTTCCTCAAGATCGAGCATATATGTCTCAGCCATATCCATGGGGATCATCTTTTCGGCCTGTTCGGTCTTTTGTCCACCATGGCCATGCTGGGAAGGACAGCACCTTTGAATATATATGCCCCTGCATCTTTCGGGAAAGTGATGGATTTCTTCAAGTCGACATTCGGAGAAGGAATCCTGTATCCCATAAATTATGTGGTTCTTGATATGAAGGAACCAAAAATGGTTTATGAGAGCCGCAGGGTGGAACTTCTGGCTTTTCCGTTGAATCACCGTGTGGAGACTTTCGGATTCATCATACGCGAGAAGACTCCGCAATTCAATGTCCGAAAGGATGCCATTGAGAAATACGGGCTCTCTCTGTCTGAGATAGGGATATTGAAGAGGGGAGAGGATGTTGTTCGCAGTGATGTGGTTATACCGCATTCGGAAGCGGCTTATCTTCCGTATGATCCGCGCAGTTACGCCTATTGCAGCGATACCGCCCCGTTTCCGGAACTGGCCCGATGGGTTAAGGGAGTGTCGTTGCTGTATCATGAAGCGACCTTCCCTGCGGAGATGTCGGAAATGGCGGCCAAGACATTTCATTCCACCACTCTTCAGGCGGCGCAGTGTGCTCGTGAGGCAGGGGTGGGGCGTCTGATCGTAGGACATTATTCGTCCCGATTCCCTGATGTTAAGTTCTATCTGGATGAACTTCGTTCGGTATTTCCCGAAACCGACCTTGCACATGACGGTGATGTCGTGGAAATTCCGTATATTCGCAAGATATGAAGAAATTGATGATGACCTTTATGATGGCCGTTTGTCTTTCTGCTACGGCCGCTCATGCCCCAAAGGCGGAGAAATCCCCTCAGGAGGTGTATATAGGACAGTTTGCTACATTGGCTGTGGAGGAGATGTACCGCAGCGGCATTCCGGCGAGCATCACTCTTGCGCAGGGACTTCTTGAGTCCCGTTACGGACTTTCCGAACTGGCGGTCAAGGGCAACAACCATTTCGGGATCAAATGCCATAACAACTGGAAAGGCGGAAAGATGTATTATGACGATGACCGTAAGGGAGAGTGCTTCCGGAAATATCCGTCTCCGGAGCAGTCCTATCGTGACCATTCCGACTTCCTTCGTTATCGTGACCGATATAAGTTCCTGTTCGACTATAAGATAACCGATTATAAATCATGGGCCTACGGTCTTAAGAAGGCTGGATATGCCACAGATCCTGCCTATCCGAAGAAACTGATCGATCTTATAGAGGAATATGATCTGCATGAGTATGACAGGAAGCCTGCATCGTTTGCAAAATCAGACAGGAGACATAAGCCGGTTACTGATGAAAAAAAGATGACCACGGAGGAGAAGAAGGCCGCGAAGAAGGCGGCAAAGGAGGCGAAGACAGTCAGGGAGACTCTTCCTGAAGAACTCCCGCAGTCTCCGAATGTGATCGAGGAGGCCAGGCCTCTCACAGATGTCCAGCGTCAGGACTTTCATTTCAACATGTCCAGAGAGGTGCTTTCACAGAATGGCGTGCCGTTTGTCTATTCTTCCGACGGAGATACATACGAGTCTCTTGCCTCGAGGTACAATCTTTTCACTCGTGAGATTCTGAAGTTCAATGATCTGAAGGAAAGCCGCTCCCTGATCCCTGGTACAGTGGTTTATCTTCAGCCTAAGAAGAAGCACGCTGCAAAGGGACTGGAGAAGCATGTGATAGAGGGTGATGAGTCGATGAGAGATATAGCCCAACGCTATGGGGTGAAACTTTCTCAACTATATAAATTGAACGGAATGAATGATTATGATGTTCCGAGAGATGGCGATATAATCAAGTTAAGGAAATAGGTATGACATTGAGATTGAAGATAAGCATATGGGTGTTTGCAGTTCTTGCCGTCCTTGCAGGAGTGGGAGGATTTGTTCTTGGAAGATATTACAGTGACAACAAGAAACCGAATTTCACTGAGAAATATGTTCTGTATGTCCGTCCGGATATGACTGTGCAGCAGGTGATGGACTCTCTTCAGACCGGAGCGGGAACCCTTCGTCCTAAGAGTGTGGAGCGTTGCTTCCGGAAACTTGATGTCTCTTCCGCCATGAAACCTGGCCGCTATGTCGTTGAACCGTCTTCGACAAGCATATATGTGGCAAGGATGCTCGTATTCGGCTGGCAGGCTCCTCAGAATCTTGTGCTGTCAGGTACAATGAGGAGCAAAGGGCGGATAGCTAAGAAGATCAGTTCTCAGATGATGGTTGATTCTGCATCCGTAGCCTCAGCCCTTGACTCGGCGGATTTCCTTAAGGACTACGGATTTACCCCTGAGAATGTCTTTGCTCTGATTCTGCCGGATACCTACCAGATGTATTGGACAGCATCCGTGAAGGATATCTTTGACCGTCTGAAGAAGGAGTATGATGCGTTCTGGACTGTAGATCGTGACGCCAAGGCCCAGGCCCAGGGACTCAGCAGGATGCAGGTGTCCGTTCTGGCTTCCATTGTCAGCGGCGAGACCTTGAAGGATTTTGAATATCCTAAGATTGCCGGAGTCTATCTGAACAGGTATAATAAGGGAATGAAACTTCAGGCCGATCCGACCATCGCTTTCTGCTACGACTATACTCTCGACCGTATCCTGAAGAAGCATCTGACGGTCGATTCGCCTTACAATACCTATAAACATGTAGGGCTTCCTCCCGCACCGATCAATGTGCCTCCTAAGGCATGTCTGGACGCGGTTCTG
Source organism: uncultured Muribaculaceae bacterium (assembly GCA_964645495.1). Taxonomy (GTDB): domain Bacteria; phylum Bacteroidota; class Bacteroidia; order Bacteroidales; family UBA932; genus Cryptobacteroides. The sequence continues at coordinate 83 of CAZYCJ010000121.1, read as the reverse complement.
AATCCGGACAAGCATGGTTACATCTATTTCTGTGCGAGTCCTGCATTTGATGGCACCCACCGTTTCTCAGTGACGTACAGCGA
>CAZYCJ010000120.1:0-4436 GCA_964645495.1 uncultured Muribaculaceae bacterium | reverse complement strand
GAGGGCGATTAAAGTGATTCGGTTGGGATTCGAACCCAAGACCCACAGCTTAGAAGGCTGTTGCTCTATCCAACTGAGCTACCGAACCGATCCTTTCAAGGTGGCTGCAAAGATAGGTTTTTTCTTCGGAAAGTGCAACTTTATGAAATAAAAGTTTACTTTTGTTTCCATCTAATTGCTCTTTCCTCTTTATTCGTCAGATGACAGCTGTCTCATCGCTGTTGTGAATGGGTAGAGCATGCTGTCGACTCTCCAGAGGAGGAATAGGGTGTCACCGTTGCGATGGGCCTCGATGAAAGTCACGGTGAAGGTCTCCCGCTCTTGACCTCCTGAAGACTCCTCTAATCCTTCTGTACCGGTCCTTATGCTTGCGGCATCATAGGTGAGAGACAGCCCTTTGAAAGTGGCTGTGAGGCCGTCGTATGCATAGGTGCCGTATGTGGATGATCCTGCAGTTTCGTCTGAGTTCGTGACTGTCTTGATGGAAACACTTTCACCGCTGAGGAATTCAAGCGTTAACTTCGATGCATCAAAAGGGCCGAGCGGAACTTCGTCCGAGGTCCACAGGGTGCGGTAGAATTCGTCGCCGCGCGGGCTTTCGTAGATGCAGGATGACGCTGCCATGGTCAGCAGCAGTGCGATGGCGCAGGCGCCGGCTCCGGGGAAGAGCGAGGCTGTGCGCGGTTGTGATGTTCGTTTCATAATAAAAAACAGTCTGTTAAAGTTCGTTCAACAGACTGCTTTCCAATCATTATGCCGCACAAGGGCTATTTCTTGCTGATCATTTTTCCTGCCATCTCGATGCCGGTCACAAGGCAGAAGCCGATGAGGGCGAAGATGACCGCAGAGAATATCTGAGGGTCGATCATCGACGCATGTGCTGCGACTGCAGCATCGTATGCCTTCTGAGCCGCTTCCGCTCCGGCACCGGACAGTGCTTCCAAGGCTCCTGAACCGGCAGATACGCTTGCTTCAGCAGCAGCCTCGGCAGCTTCTCCGAGCGCTCTCACTGCAGGGAACTGTGACGATACGATCGCTTCAGTGTTGCTCCATGGCCATACCTTGACGAGGGAACCTATGATGAAGCCGGCGAGGACGATGAGGGTCTCCTTGTTCCATCTTGCGAGAAGCCAGTGCAGGAATTTCGAAAATCCTATGATTCCACAGGCCGCCCCGACTGCGAACACAGCGAGGATCACGAAGTTGCTCCAGAAATCGCCTGACAACAATCCTGAGATACATCCCATGATGTACTGGTACTTGCCGAGGATAAGGAGGATGAAACTTCCGGAAATGCCCGGGAGGATCATCGCACAGATGGCGATTGCTCCGCTGAGGAAGATGAACCAGAGTCCGTCAGGGGTCTGGGTAGGGGAGAGGGTGCATACCATCACTCCAAGCGCGATTCCGAAAGCCAGGAACAGCCCCTCACGCATCTTCCATCCTGATATCCCGCGGAGGATGAAGATCGACGACGCGACGATCAGTCCGAAGAAGAAGGCCCATGTCTGGATCGGATAGTCGCTCAGAAGCATCTGCATGAGCCCCGCAAGGGTGAACACACTGACCGCGATGCCGAGGACGAGAGCGAGGAGGAAGTTGCCGTTGATATGCTTCCAGAACTCGCGGAATTTTCCCCCGAGGAGCAGTTTGACCGCTTCGGTGTTGATGGATGCGATGGAGCCGACGAATTCGTCATAGATACCCATGATGAAGGCGATCGTGCCTCCGGATACTCCGGGGATGACATCTGCCGCTCCCATGCAGGCGCCTTTCACGCCTATGGTGAGATAGTCTTTCAGTTTTCTCATTTGATCTTTGTTATGAATTCTGTTATTGCCGCGAATATCTGACGCGCCTCCGAACGGAGGTCGGCGGTCTCTCCTCCTGAGAGGATCATGTTGAACGGATGGCCTTCGTATTCATGCCTTCCGATCTTGAATCTGGCCTTTGTGCATCGTGCGACGAAGTCTATAGGGAATTTTCCGTTGTCCACCATGGATATGAGCAGGTCGCTCTTTTCTTCCATCAGTGGTGCTATTTTGGAAAGGTCCGGCATTCCGACCCAGTCGAGTTCCTTCTTCAGGAGCGTGTTGGTGATGCTGGTCAGAAGAAGCTCATCCTTTCCCAGGCGACGGAAGTCGAAAAAGTAGAGGTTGACCTTGAAGTCCTTGCCCTTGCTCCATGCCATGATGTCTTCCTTGAGTTCGTCGAATCCGGGTTCCTCGACATCGATGATGACATTGACCGTCGATATCTCCGACATCGGGATGAGTCCCGTCTCGACATCGCTCGCATATTTCCTAATTCTCCTTTTGCGGATGAAGTTCAAGATGATGTCAAACATATCTATTTCGTGTTTGCAGCGATGAGTTCGCGAATTTCCTTTTTGGCGGCCTTCCAGCGCGGGATGTCGATCTTTGTTCCGACGACCTCCACTACCTTTGCCGCGATGATCGAACCGATCTCACCGCAGACCTTCAACGGCATTCCGAGGGAGTGCGCGTACAGGAAGCCGGCGGCGTATGTGTCACCTGCTCCGGTGGCGTCGACAGGCGTTGCCGGCCATGCGTTGATGAAATGGTATTCGTCTCCGGCCTGCACCATCGACCCGTCCTTTCCCACCTTGACCACGGCTATCTTGCAGTGGCGCGCGATTTCTTCCAGAGCCTCGCGAGGTTCCTTGCCTGTGAACGCCTTCGCCTCGGTCTCGTTGGCGAAGATGATGTCTACATAATTCTCTACGATGTCGTGCAGGAAGACGCGGTTGGACTCGACCACATTGTAAGACGCCATATCTATCGAAATCATACATCCAGCCTCTTTCGCCAGTTCCACCGCTTTGCGCATAAGTGACTGGTTCTGTACGAGATAGCCTTCGATATGGAAATAATCGTAGCCTTCGAACATCTCTGCCGAAAGATCTTCAGGCACGAGTTCCAGGGCCGCCCCGAGATATACTGCAAAAGTCCTTTCGGCGTTAGGGGCGGTGATGAACACCATCGAACGGCCGGACGAATTCGTTCCCTTGAGGAGTCTCGAACGGATGCCGTACTGCTCCTGGTCGCTCTTGAAAAGGTGTCCGAGGTCGTCGTCTCCTACCTTGCCGATGAATCCCGAATCCATTCCGAAGATGGCGGTGCCAGTGACTGTGTTGGCTGCCGAACCTCCGGCTACGAGTTGCACTCCCATCGGCTTGAGGGTCTGCCAGATCTTGTCTCCGGTCCCCATGTCGACATGCTGCATGCTGCCTTTCGGAAGGTGGAACTTCTGGAGTAGAGTGTCATCCGGTAGGACAGCCAGGATGTCCGTCAATGCATTACCGATACCTAAAATAGACGCCATAATGTTTGTTTTTGCAGTTGAACCTACAAAGTTAAGAAACTTTTGGATAAATTTGCAGCCGATATGAAAGAACGGCTTACCAAAATACTTAAATATATAGCATCGGCAGCATTCGCCTTTCTCCTTCTCTGGTTCTCGTTCCGCGATGTGGAATGGGCAGATTTCATGGAAGGCCTCAAATCCTGCAGATGGGAATTCATCGCGCTTTCAATGGCGGCGGGCTCTTTTGCCTTCTGGCTCAGAGGCTTACGCTGGCGCAGGCTCCTCCTCCCGATCGACAGCAGCATCACGCGTCTCACCACCTTCAACGGCGTCAACATAGGCAATGTCTCCAATTTCATCTTCCCGCGCATCGGCGAATTCGTAAGATGCGGAGTCATCGTCCGCCGCTCAGCGCCTGAGGATCCCGTGCCCGGCAGCCCGGCAGTACGGAAGAAGGCATCATACGACAAGGTGCTAGGCACGGTCGTGCTCGAACGCAGTTGGGAACTCCTTGTGATGCTTCTCCTCCTTGCCCTCGTGGTCATCGCCGGCTTCAACCGTTTCGGAGGCTTCTTCATGGACCAGATTCTGGCCCCGATGGCGACAAAGTTCAATTTCAGCGTCTGGTGGCTGATCCTCATTCTGGTCCTTGTGGGTGCCGCAGCACTCTGGGCGTTGTGGCGCTACCGTGAGACCAATGCCTTGTGCAGAAAGGTCTGGGGTATCTTCAAAGGCATACTCCAGGGCTTTTCGAGTTGTTTCAAGATGGAGCACAAATGGCTGTTCTTCGCCTACACCGCCTTTATCTGGGTTATGTACTGGCTCATGGCGGCCAGCACAATGTGGGCTGCTCCGTTCATGGATTCCCTCGACCTGATCGACGCCCTCTTCCTGTCCCTCGTCGGCGGCCTCGGCTTTGCAGTGCCGGTTCCGGGAGGCATCGGAGCCTTCCACTTCATCATAAGTCTCGCTCTCTCAGCGGTCTATGACGTTCCGGTCGAACTCGGCGTCGTCTACGCGACCCTCTCCCACACCTCGCAGGCCGTCACACAGATCTTCTTCGGCCTGGGTTCATACGCCTACGAGTCTCTGAAGAAATAGTCCGGCAT
>CAZYCJ010000119.1:0-4512 GCA_964645495.1 uncultured Muribaculaceae bacterium | reverse complement strand
CTTAGGCGGCCTTGATTGGTAACTTAAAGATTGCTATATTTGTTGTCACATAGGTGGCAACAAATATAGTTTATATGAAGAAGATCTTATTGACTGCGGCTATGGCCGCTTTTTTTGCATGTAGTGCATTTGCACAGCAGCCTGCTGGGGCTCCGGAGGGAGGAATATCCGCTGAAATTCTTGAAGAAATCAGCAAGGGATATGAGCACGATGCCGATGACAGGGCTTTGAGAAACGCCCTCGCAGGTACTTCTATTGCGACTTTGGCAATCAATGCTGAAAATGCCGCAATGATCGACACCCATTTCTCTGACAGGGTGAAGACCAAAGGTATAACCGACCAGAAGTCTTCCGGCAGATGTTGGCTTTTTACAGGATTGAATGTCTTGAGGGCCAAGATGATAGATAAGTATGAACTCCCCGGGATGGAGTTCTCGCAGAATTATCTTTTCTTCTATGACCAGTTGGAGAAGGCTAATCTCTTCCTTCAGGGAGTGATCGACACCAGGGATCTTCCTTTTGAAGACAGGAAGGTGGACTGGCTCTTCTCTAATCCTCTCAGTGACGGCGGACAGTTTACAGGTGTGTCTAATCTTATCGTGAAGTACGGAGTGGTGCCTGCCGAGGCCATGCCTGAGACCTTCCAGTCCGACAATACTTCCCAGATGGCCATGCTCATCAAACTGAAACTGCGCGAGTTCGGACTTGCCCTTCGCGAGGCTGCCGCTTCAGGAGCGTCTGCAAAGAAACTTCAGAAGATGAAGGTGGAGCAACTTTCGGAAGTGTACCGTATGCTTGCCCTTTGTCTCGGCGAGCCGGTGAAGGAGTTCGAATGGACAAGATGTGACAAGGACAATAAGATCGTCAGCCGCAAGACCTATACCCCGAAGTCGTTCTATGACGAATTCATCGGTGAGGATCTGGAGAACAACTATGTCATGATCATGAACGACCCTTGCCGCGAATATGGAAAGGTGTACGAGATAGATTATGACAGACATGTGTATGACGGTCATAACTGGGTGTATGTCAACCTTCCTGTAGAGCGTATCAAGGAGATGGCCATCGCTTCCATCAAGGACAATACCGCCATGTATTTCTCATGCGATGTGGGCAAGTTCTATGACAGGAAGAAGGGAGTCCTCGATATCGCTAACTTCGATTATGAGTCTCTTATGGGCGTGACCTTCGGTATGGACAAGAAGCAGAGGGTGCAGACTCATGCGAGCGGTTCGTCTCATGCGATGACCCTCATCGCCGTGGATGTATGTCCCGAGACCGGAAAGCCTGTGAAGTGGATGGTGGAGAACAGTTGGGGACCGTCTTCGGGATATAAGGGATGTCTGATCATGACTGACGAGTGGTTTGACGAATATATGTTCCGTCTTGTCGTTGAGAAGAAGTATGTGCCTGCTGATGTGCTCGAGATGCTGAATCAGAAGCCTGAACTTCTCCCTGCATGGGATCCGATGTTCGCTCCTGAACAGTAATCTGAATCCATAAAAGGAAAATCCACATCCCGAAGAACGAAAAGCAGGTGGATTTTTTATTATATTTGCAGATTGTAACAGAAAACAGATAAACATGGCGCAGAAACCATCGATTCCGAAGGGTACAAGAGATTTCGGACCTGCAGAAATGGCAGGCCGCAACTACATATTCGACACCATCCGTTCAGTCTTCAAGACATATGGATATGCTCCTATCGAGACTCCTTCAATGGAGAATCTGAGCACTCTTCTTGGCAAGTACGGCGAGGAGGGAGACAAACTCCTTTTCAGGATCCTCAATTCAGGAGATGCCTTCTCGAAGATAAACTATGACGAGTATCGCGTGGAAGGAACAGAGGACGGATACAACAGCAAGGCTCTTTCCTTGAAGGTCTGTGAGAAGGGACTCCGTTACGACCTCACTGTGCCGTTTGCCCGCTTCGTGGTTCAGCATCAGAATGACATCACCTTCCCTTTCAAGAGGTTCCAGATCCAGCCTGTATGGCGTGCGGACCGTCCGCAGAAGGGCAGATACAGAGAGTTCTATCAGTGTGATGTCGATGTGATCGGATCCACTTCGCAACTCAATGAACTCGAACTTGTGCAGATCGTTGACAGGGTGTTCACCCTTTTCGATGTCAATGTCTGCATCAAGATAAACAACCGCAAGGTCCTGACAGGTATGGCTGAGATCTGCGGATTCCCTGACAAGGTCGTCGACATAACTGTGGCAATTGACAAGATCGACAAGATCGGCCTTGAGGCTGTCGAGGCTGAGATGCTTGAGAAGGGACTCACTGCCGAGGCTGTGGAAGTCATCCGTCCTGTCTTGACGCTCGCCGGAACGACTGCAGAGAAGATTGCAGTGATGAGGGATCTCATGAGCGGCAAGTCTGCTTCAGGCCTTGTTTCGGAAACAGGTCTCAAGGGTCTTGACGAACTCGAGGAACTCTTCGGCTTCATTGATGCGGCAGGCATCCGTCATGAAGTGGAGATCGATCTGTCTCTTGCACGTGGCCTCAATTATTATACAGGAGCCATCTTCGAGGTGAAGGCAAAGGATTTTGCCATCGGAAGCATCTGCGGCGGCGGAAGATATGACAACCTTACAGGTATATTCGGACTTCCGAACATGTCGGGCGTGGGAATATCCTTCGGTGCGGACCGTATCTATGATGTCCTGAAAGGCCTTGACAAGTTCCCTTCAGAAGTGACATCCACCACCAGGCTTCTCTTCGCCAACATGGGTACAGATGAACTCAAATATCTCATTCCTGTGGTGAAGTCTCTCCGTGAGGCTGGAGTAGCATGTGAGATATATCCTGAACAGACCAAACTCAAGAAACAGTTTGACTATGCGGACAAGAAGACGATCCCGTTCCTTTCCATTGTCGGCGGCAATGAAGTGGCCGAAGGTATCGTGAACATCAAGAACCTTGCAAGCGGCGAGCAGAAGGCCTTCGCAAAGGACGATTCCGACGGAATGATTGAATTTATGGCCTGACCGTCATTCAGAGCGAACGAAGTGAGTCGAGGAATCTAAATTTTTGCAATAAAAATTTGCAGTTTCAGAAATTGTCCGTATATTTGCAATCCAATATCGCGGGGTAGAGCAGTTGGTAGCTCGTCGGGCTCATAACCCGGAGGCCGGAGGTTCGAGTCCTCCCCCCGCTACTATCGAGGAAAAACTGCAAGGTTTTTCCTCTTTTTTGTATAAATCCGATTCATATGCAGACTCAGACATCTTCAAGAGTAGTCTTTCTTGACTGGCTCCGTTTCATCGCCTGTTTCATGGTGATTCTGGTCCATTGCATCGAACCTTTTTATCTTGGAGGTCCGGAGGGGACATACATAGCATCGTGTGGTGACGCATTCTGGTCGACATTGCTGGATTCGGCGCTCAGACCTGCTGTGCCTTTGTTTGTGCTGGCCTCAAGTTATCTGCTCTTCCCTTTGAAGACAGATACATCCACCTTCTTCAAAAGGCGAATGGTGCGTGTGCTGGTGCCGTTCCTTGTATGGAGCCTTCTTTATGCTTGTGTACCGATGATCGGATCCGGTGGGCAGATCGATATCGTTTCGAATATCAAGACTCTTTCAGTAAACTTCATGATGCATTCCGGCCATCTCTGGTTTGTGTATATGCTTATAGGAGTATATCTCCTGATGCCTCTGCTCTCTCCGTGGATCGAGAAGGTGTCGCAGAAGGAGGAAGGGGGATTCCTGATCCTTTGGGCATTCACGACTCTACTTTCGTTCATCCGTCCTCTGTCAGAGGAGATTACAGGTTTTGCAAGTGTTTGGGGAGAGTGTCCGTGGAATGAATTCGGAACATTCTATTATGTAAGTGGATTCATCGGCTATCTTGTCTTGGGTCATTACATCAGGAAATATGCCGGTGAGGTATCGTGGAAGAAGACTCTCGCCTATGCCATACCATTCTGGCTCATCGGATATGCCGTGACTGCCGGAGGTTTCTGGCAGAGCATGCCGCGTGAACTCGGGTTCCCTCTTTCTGCACCGTATCAGACCGCAGTGGATATGGAATTGACATGGTCATTCTGCACCTTCGGCGTGATGATGCAGACAGTGGCATGTTTCCTTGTCATCAGGAAGTTCACTGCTTCAGGATGGTTCTATGAACACATTGTCCTGCCTGTCTCAAAACTCAGTTATGGCATCTATCTGATGCATATGTTTGTTCTTGTCCCTGTGTTTGCTTGGGTTAATTCATGGGGGATCGCTACTCCTCTGGTGATGCTGCTTACTGCCGTAATGACCTATGTGATATGCATGGTCATCGCACGTCTGCTCGCCTTTCTGCCTAAGAGCAAATTTATCGTGGGATAATTCTGATGTTTTGTGAAAAGGTTGCAATTTCAATAAAAAGTCGTAAATTTGCAGTCCTTTCCGAAACGAAAGGCTGACATATCAGTCGCGGGCGTGTTGAAATTGGTAGACAAGCCAGACTTAGGATCTGGTGCCGAGAGGCGTATGGGTTCGATTCCCTTCGCCCGCACAA
>CAZYCJ010000118.1:0-4545 GCA_964645495.1 uncultured Muribaculaceae bacterium | reverse complement strand
GCCCAAATTACCAACAATTTACGAGTTAATTATACAAATCGTTTTAAAACTCATGTGTTACAGGGTACCTTCTGCGGTTATGTAGCAGACACCTTCAAACAGAAAATCAAACACAAGACCTTCTGCGGAGAGATAATCTTCGACCACAAACCAACCCACAACGAAAAAATCCCACAGATCACCTACTTCGAAGGCCCAACGCCTGGCACTCCACCGGACATAGATCATATTCTCTATCAGAACCAGCGCAAGATTCATCAGGATATAAAGAATCTGATGAAGAAGGAACTGGGAAATTAACGAGAGAGCATCGTTTATTATCTTTTCCCGGCTTTCTTACGCTTTTCCTGCGTGGTTTCCATTCCAGTAATGGACTTTACAAGCTGAAAAACCGTTGTGACTGATTCAGAAAGTTTATCTTCTTTATTTGAATAAATCTTTGAGGCTCTATCTAATGCTTCTTGAATGTAAGTCTGTCCCGTATTAGGGTTTCTAGACATCATCACATCAAAGAATTCCTCCGTTACTATTTTACTATTGGTGTCATATACAGCATACGGCTTGATCGCAGCATTTATGACTGATGCATATCGAGCCCTATCCATAGGGCCTCCTTGATGGTCATTGAAGTGTAGTAGAAACCAATATTCTATTGCTTGATTTGAATATGCCACGTGGTAGCCACTAGCCTGAGCAAGCCTGATGGCCTGCTCAAAATCATTATTGTTGTCCTTGTCGAAAGCCACCCACACTTCATCAACTTTCTTTCCTTTAAATCTGTTCTCAAGTATCGAAGGAACCTCCTTTACAAGTTTTATAGTACTTTTCCCCACACCGACAGGATGTACAATAACATTGGCTATGCGGAACTTTTTGAAGTATGTAGGCTCCGTATTTTCCCCTTCTGACACGATCAATATACGTTTTTTATATTGTTCAGTACCAGGTTCCCTCACCAAAGACGGTTCTTCCATCAGATGGGATTTCTTTGATTTCCTGGCGGCTTTTCTGTCTTCACGAGCCTTCCGCTGCTCTATATCTTTTCTCCTCTGCCTGCTCATATTGAATTTATTTAGATTCCAGACTTAGCCCAAATTCAGCAAGGTAAGGTACTCCGCCAAGTTTACCATCTCTATACAAATCACCAATTTTTGAATCTTTCCTTAATTTGAGCTTACTAAAATCGGTGATAGATTTTAAGATCGCTTCTCCATAAGAGTTTTTAGATGTTATATATATCTGGTCTCGTCTAAATATTCCCTCATCCAGAAGCCCTACATTATGGGTGTTAATAATTAATTGAGCATTGTAGGGATTTGTTTTAGGGGAATTGAACAAGCGGATAAGGGCGACCAACAAATCAAAATGAAGACCGTGATCTATTTCATCGACAAACAGCCTCTTTCCTTTTTGCAGGGTGTCGATTATAGGGGCACTTAATGCAAAAAACTTGACTGTTCCATAAGATTCGTCAACCTCCAAGGTAAATTCCTCACGTCCAACAGGAAGATGGTTCTCATCATAGACTTTATGAAGTGTCTTGACGCCATTATATATTTTGCCGAATATGGCCTCTTTCGGAAGAAGTCTCTTCACCTCATCCGGAACATTTTCAATGGGAACCTCATTGGCTCTGATGTCTTCAATTCCTATATCTGCTTCCTGCATCAAAGATAAGATGTTTGACTTCATAGGAGAATCCAATCTATTTAAGGAGAAGCCCATATAATTGTCTATGGAAGTCGACAGGATATTTGATTCATAAAACCAGTTTGATATAAGAGATGCAGTGGTATCATTCCAAACCGATAAGGCGGATAGGAATAATGCATTATCGCGTACCATTTTTGCATCCTTTAATGTTTCTGCAATTTTTTTATTTACATATACGGAATTATACTCAATGCCTTCTTCATCACGATAGAATACATTGATTTCTTTGGTCTTTTTTCTAAACAGCCACTCTGTATGGATTTGAGTTTTATCTAACTCAAATCCATACCGGTACTGAATGCCATCTATAATAAATATAGTCTCAAAAGAACTGCTGGCCTCTCTACTCTGAATGTTCAGTCTAAATGGGTCATATTTTTGTTGCCAGATATTACTATTCACATTGTTTGCTGAATGCAGAATAACATCTCTCATAAAGTCAAATGCGAGAAACAGTTTGGTTTTTCCACTGGCGTTAGCACCATACACAGCCAATGTCTTGACTACAGAATAAAAGTGTGTAGAAATAAGATTTTCTGATTCTTCTTTGAAGTAGTTAGATGCAACCAGATTTAATGATGTCTCATCTTTGAAACATTTGAAATTATTAAATTTAAACTGAACCAACATAGTAGTAATTGTTTTCTTTATAAAACTATTGCAAATATACGATTTACTTTGACTTTTGATACACAAAATGACGTTTTTTTGCGCATTTTTCACAAAAATCAGCATTTTTACCGTACGTATATCCATATTTATGCCATCTAAAAGCAATTGCTTACTATTTGCTCAAAATACATTTACATCTATCTTGTCTTCTTGCAATCAGACATTCATTCAAATCATTATGCTCGGCATACGTGCCTGAAGCATCCCAGAAACGGGTGCCGGGACAAGACTCTTGCAGGCGGGAAAGACATTTCCTGCCTGTTTTGTCATTATCAAGATATGCCTCGGCATTGGTATGGCTTGAGATGTATTCCACAGCCTTTGGAGCGTTCGTTGTGGAGTTCAGAATCAGGACATCGCCTATCGCCTTATCCAGGTCGTTTAACGCGAGGTATGAAAGAAAATTGAAGAACCCCTCAAACATTAATAACCTCTTGCTGGATGGCTTGGAATCCAGTTGTCCGTGCATATTGATGGTGGTGATGCCACTTTGGGTTACTCCTTTGAATCCAGGTCCTCTCAAGACATATCCACCGGCATTATTCGGAAAGCCGATAGATTTGTAGATGGTGCCATTATTCCCATTCCTGTAAGTGATCTCCTTACAATAGCGATTCATTAGTCCTATATCAATTCCTCGTGAGGAAGCATACTCACACAAGCGTAACGATCTGATTGAATCGGAGACATTCAGAATCTCTAAGCTTGATACATTTTCAACATCGGTCTTCATACCGGATAACTCTCCGTTATATACATTATAAGTATGCCCGGATAATCTCTTCAGATACGCCACTGCATCCTTGAAATCCCAGGCCTTCAACCTGACAAGAAGTTCAATGTTATCTCCGCCAACGCCTGCTCCGTGATCAAACCAGAGGTTCCTCTTGATATCGTAAGAGAACGATGGTGAGGCCTCCTCTCGAAAAGGTGAGTAATACATATATCCCTTATGATCCGTCCTATAACCCAAATCCAGAAGTATGTCGGGAATCAAGACAGTAGTCTTTAAATAATTCTTTTCGCTCTCGGATATCATTTATGCCAATTAAAATTTGCCTGTTGCAATAATTATCATTACTTTTGTCTCGTTGCAAGTTGATAACGCTACCTGCGTTACAACATTTATATAAATATGCTGGCCCAATGCAAATGTAATAAAATTTATTGCATTATTGTTCTTTACATTTGCCTGTCAGTAAAAAAGGTGTGATATGGAAAACGAAAAGACTGTCAAGAAAGGCAGAAGAAACAGAAAGAGACGTGACACAAGATTAGAGAAGTTGTCACAGGCCATCTATCTGTCAGGAATGACACAGGAAGAGATCGCCGATCAGATTCCTATTTCCAGACAAAACTTCGGAAGATGGTTCAAACTGGATGACATCAAGCTATCAAACCTCGAAAAGATCGCTGAAATTATCGGCTGCGAACTCAAATGGGATATAATACCGAAGAAAGAAGAGTAATGCAATAATTTCTATTGCATATACTCTGCCTGCAACTTGCAATTTTCTTGCAATTTTTCTATGGTCAAATTACACTTTACTATCTCATCCCTAATAATCGGGCATAATTAAGCAGATAGTCAAATCCATAAGCAGTCTGTCAAAAAAGTAGATAGGTTTTTCTGCCTTACAAGCAGAGGGTCGGGGGTTCGACTCCCTCCGCTCCCACCAAAAAGAGATTCACTTCGGTGAGTCTCTTTTTTCGATTCCTACTGTTCCTCAGGGGAATTCTGTGATCTGGCATCGTCAAAGAGGGCCTTCATCGTAGGATTCTTGTATGTGAGACTCCTTATGGTGAGATCTTCTGCCTTGTCGTTGGCTATACGGAGGTTTCTTTCAGAACCCAGAAGCGCTGCTTTTGTCTTCTCGAGTGCGGCGATTGACTTGTCTATCTCTTCTATTGCCTTGTGAAATTTCTCGCTGGCAAGACGATAATTGTCTCCGAATCCTTTTTTGAACTTGAGAAGTTTCTCCTCGAAGCGGGTGATGTCGAGAGACTGGCTCTTCGCGATGGCGAGTTCCCTCTTGTACTCGAGTGACTTCTTCGATGCGTTCACCAGGAGGGTGATGATCGGCATGAAGAACTGTGGACGGATAACGTACATCTTAGGGTACTTGTACGACACGTCGACGATGCCGTTGTTGTAGAGCT
>CAZYCJ010000117.1:0-4572 GCA_964645495.1 uncultured Muribaculaceae bacterium | reverse complement strand
GGGAACGCCCCTTCTTCAAATATCCACACAACTAATTGACAATCAAGCACCTACAACCACTCACAGGAAAACGCCTGTTCCCGGTACCCATGTAAAATGCTGCACTGGTAACAGTCTGATTTTGTAATTATCTAAATATCAGCAACTTGTAAAATTATCCCGTTGCCGGTCGTCACAAAGCATGCTGCGCGAACTATGCCAAAGGGCTCCCGCTCGTTGCAAAGGTCCACCGGACCATTTGCTTATCGCTCGCTATGCACGCTTTGTGCCGGTAACTGAAAAATGTAAATCAACCGGGATTTTACGTTGAGCCGACATTTACCTGAGGAGAATCCGGACAATAAAAAAGCAGCCACTGAAACTGCGGCTGCTCCGGTCAAGCCAGATGCCACGGGCAGAGATAATGCGGACACCGGCTTTTCATAGTGAAGTTATCATAGTTTATGATTGTCAGACTACACTCAACAGTTTATATAAAAGGCCATACAACTGTACTGCTTCTTCATTATCAAGAGTTACGCATCGAGCCATCTTGACCGGTATCTCCTCAGCCTTCGCCTTCAGGTCCTCCCCTGCTTCCGTAATGGTCACTATCACCTGTCTCTCATCCTCCTTCGAGCGCTCTCTGACCAGCAGCCCGGCCTTCTCCATCTTCTTCAACATTGGAGTAAGGGTTCCGGAATCCAAATAAAGGAGTTTACCCAAATCCTTTACAGTAATGGACTTATGTTCCCACATCACCAGCATCGCTATGTACTGGGTATAAGTCAGCCCGAGGGGTTCAAGCAATGGAGTATATCTGCGCACAACCTCCTTCGCACAGGCATAAAGTGGAAAACACAACTGGTTTTTGAGTTTCAACGCCTCACTCATAGAAGTATCAATTATCCTTTTTCAATCCTTTCCGTTTCAATGTTTAAGTTTCACAATTTAAGTTCAGTTTGATACAATCAAATTGTATACTACAAATATATCACTATTTATTGAATTAGCAAAAAAAATAATAAGATTATCATGGATTCATGTCAGACGGAGGAGGGAGCGTACCTTCATCGATAAGACGGCGGAGGACAGAGATGTAAGAGTCCGAGGAATCTGATGAGGCTGATCCGAAACGACGTACGACCTCGTCAAGACAATAGGAACCCCCGCACTCATCATTGACAAACGCAATCAATTCATCTGCAAGACCTTTCGACTTTGAATGATTCTTTTTCATGGCACGGCACACATCGCATGTACCGCAGTCATCGCTCTCTGTCTGCCCGAAATATTCAAGAAGATAAGAACTTCGGCATGTATCCTCATCGCTGACATAATCGATCATCTTCTGCATTCGGGACATGCTCGACCCCTTAAGAAGGTCGTACCTCTCCGGGTCAAGATTCACATTCTTAGGACGTAGACGGTCGTGGTGCAGGAAAAGGACAGTTGCATGGTCGCAAGGGATATATCTTATGAGATGCTCCAGCGACAGTTTGTAAAGAATCTGACGAAGCATCGGCACAGTCACGCCGATAAGTCCGGCCACATAATCCTCATCAATCGGAACCGGATACGAGAACACACCGGTATATTTCCTCATCAGAACCTCAAGCAGACGCACCATCGCAGGGTCGGGAAGTTCCACATCGTAAAGTTCGTTCCTGCTTACGGTTATCTGTACCTTCGTGGAGATATCCACATCTTCCGACAAGGTCCAATGTCCTGTCCTTTCGATATATACGATCGCGTAATAGGCTGTCTGTCTCGGGAGTTTGAAATGTCGGCAGAACTCCTCGAGATCGAATTTCAACTGCCTCCCGACTCCTGTATCATACGGGATGTCATAGAAGATATGGACCTTATGGTAAATATCCTCGATGTAATCCAGCGACGGGAATGAAACAGAAGCGATCTGATGGAGACGGCGGGTGTCGGTACCGTTCCATAAAAGGACGGCATAACTTCTCTTTCCGTCGCGTCCTCCCCTGCCGGCTTCCTGAAAATAGGCCTCAGGGCTGTCCGGAACATCGAAATGGATGACAAAACGCACATCAGGCTTGTCGATACCCATACCGAAAGCATTCGTACAGACCATCACCCTGATGTCGTCCTTCTTCCACCTTTCCTGCCTGTCGGTGCGGGAGTCTGCGCCGAGACCGGCATGATAGAAAGACGAAGACACATCGTTTGCCGCAAGAAAGGCAGAAAGTTCCTCCGTCTTCTTCCTGCTTCGGACATACACTATGCCGGTGCCCGGAACGCTGTTGCAGATATTAAGCATCTGCCCGAGTTTATCCTCGCACCGGCGCACTATATACGAAAGGTTAGGTCGTTCGAATCCACTCTTTATCAAGCACTTCTCTTCAAAACAGAGGCGCTCCATAATATCTTCAGCCACCTGCGGAGTAGCAGTGGCAGTGAGAGCGATGACAGGCGCATCCACAAGTTCGCGCAGCGTGCCTATCTGCAGATAATCGGGCCTGAAATCATATCCCCATTGGGAGATGCAGTGAGCCTCGTCTACGACGATGTAACTGACATTCATCTCCTGCACATAATTTCGGAACATCTGCGTGCCGAGACGCTCGGGAGACACATACAGGAACTTGAAATCGCCATATGCGGCATTGTTCAGGGTCAGTTCCACCTCGCGCCTTCCCATGCCGGCATTCACACACAGAGCCTTGATGCCCCGTGCGTTCAGGTTCTGCACCTGATCCTTCATCAACGCGATCAGAGGAGTCACGACAATCGCTATACCCTCCTTCATCATCGCCGGCACCTGAAAGCACACTGACTTGCCTCCTCCGGTCGGCAGGATGGCAAGCACATCCTTCCCCTCCAGAGCAGTGCAGACTATCTCCTCCTGCTTAGGACGAAAAGCCTCGTATCCCCAATATTCCCGAAGAACATCGAGAGGTGTTTCCAGATCATTCTGTTCCATACGTCACCACATAAATAATAACTTCGCCACAACTATTGACAAAGGCACAACAAATGTAGTAAAATAATCACTGCGCAGTTTGCCAAATCGTAAAAAAAGTTTAATTTTGCAGAGATATACGAATTTAGTTAAACCTTAATTATTTTTATAAGCAATTATGAGCACAATTGATTTGACCAAGTACGGTATTACCGACGTGAAGGAAGTCCTTCACAACCCATCTTACGAGGTTCTCTTCGAGGAAGAGACTAAGCCAGGCCTCGAGGGATACGAGAAAGGCCAACTTACAGAACTTGACACCGTCAATGTAATGACCGGTATCTATACAGGTCGCTCTCCTAAGGACAAGTTCTTCGTAATGAACGAGGCAAGCAAGGACACTGTATGGTGGACTTCTGATGAGTACAAGAACGACAACAAGCCATGCTCAGAAGAGGCATGGGCTGACCTTAAGGCTAAGGCGATCAAGCAACTTTCAGGCAAGAAACTCTATGTAGTTGATACATTCTGCGGTGCAAACCCGGCAACACGTCTCAAGGTGCGTTTCATCATGGAGGTAGCATGGCAGGCACACTTTGTAAAGAACATGTTCATCCGTCCTACAGAGGAAGAACTTGCTGCTTATGGCGAGCCTGATTTCGTATGCTACAATGCGTCAAAGGCAAAGGTTGACAACTATAAGGAACTCGGCCTCAACTCAGAGACTGCCACTGTATTCAACCTCAAGACCAACGAGCAGGTCATCCTCAACACATGGTACGGCGGTGAGATGAAGAAGGGTATGTTCTCTATCATGAACTACCTCAACCCGCTCAAGGGCATCGCTTCTATGCACTGTTCTGCAAACACTGACAAGGAAGGAAAGAGCTCTGCGATCTTCTTCGGTCTTTCAGGTACAGGTAAGACTACCCTTTCAACTGACCCTAAGCGTCTCCTCATCGGTGATGACGAGCACGGTTGGGACGACGAGGGCGTATTCAACTACGAAGGCGGCTGCTACGCAAAGGTCATCAACCTCGACCCGGTATCTGAGCCGGACATCTACAAGGCTATCCGTCGCAACGCTCTCCTCGAGAACGTTACAGTTGACGCAAACGGCAAGATCGACTTCGCTGACAAGAGCGTAACTGAGAACACTCGCGTTTCTTACCCTATCAACCACATCGACAACATCGTCAAGCCGGTTTCAAAGGGTCCTCACGCCCAGCAGGTGATCTTCCTTTCTGCAGATGCATTCGGAGTTCTCCCTCCGGTTTCTATCCTTACTCCTGAGCAGACTCAGTACTACTTCCTCTCAGGATTCACCGCTAAGCTCGCAGGTACAGAGCGTGGCATCACTGAGCCTACTCCTACATTCTCAGCTTGCTTCGGTGCTGCATTCCTTTCACTCCATCCGACCAAGTATGGTGAGGAGCTCGTTAAGAGAATGGAGAAGGTTGGTGCAAAGGCATACCTCGTGAACACAGGATGGAACGGAACAGGTAAGCGTATCTCTATCAAGGATACAAGAGGAATCATCGATGCTATCCTCGACGGTTCTATCGACAAGGCTCCTACAAAGCAGATCCCTTACTTCAACTTCACAGTTCCTACAGAACTCCCTGGCGTTGACCCTGCTATCCTCGACCCACGCGACACTTACG
>CAZYCJ010000116.1:0-4917 GCA_964645495.1 uncultured Muribaculaceae bacterium | reverse complement strand
CATCGCCTCCACATTGCCTGACAGGCCCATCATGGTCTGCTCTTTACTCAAGTACATCATCAGCCCGAACTGTGTCGGAGGGGATGCCAGATCGCCTATCCTGTCCACATAACTCTCTGCCAGAAGTTCGTCCTTGAATTTGATGTCGTCCTTTGTGACGAAGTCCACATATATGATGTTGTCGGTTTCGTATCCCATCGGAGTGTCGATCATATGCCTGGTCTGAGCATATATCGCCAGAGTCACCGCTATCGCCGCTATGCTGAGCAGACCTTCAAGCCCGATGAATATCTTTCCCAGAGTGACCTTGTCGCTCTTTCGTGCCTCACCTTTTATGACCTCTATAGGTTTATAACGCGACATTACCATGGCCGGCACAAGACCGGCAGCAAGGGACAGAAGCACGACCACCGATATCGTGAACACCCACATTGACGCCGTGTTGAAAAGGGAAATGTCATTTCCGAGAAGTTCTCCCACAATGTCTTTCAGAGCGAATGCAAGACCAAGCGCTACTGCAAATGAAACGGCGACGAGCACGCCTGCCTCACTGATGCATTTGACATAGATTCCTGTCTTTGTCGTGCCGAGCAACTGTCTTGTAGCCATCTCCTTTACCCTGAAACGAGAAAAGGCCATGGTCAAGGATATATAGTTCAAGCCCGCAAATACGAGAAGTATAAGACACGCAAACATGAATGTATGGTACAGGTTCACATCTGTCATGTTGTCGAAATGATTCTTTGAAATTCCGCTGAGGTGGTGGATCTTGCCGAATGGAACCAGATCGATCCTTGTATATCGCGAAAATTTCTTGTCAAGGTCGCTGTCGTTGTCCTCAAGCAGGAACTTTCCTATCTTTTCTATGTCCGCACCTTCTGACAACTTCACATAGTGGACAGCGCTCGGGCGTCCCAGCCTCATCTTGATATGTTCCGGATATCCTTGGTTGTCCAGATTCGTGATGAAGTCCATGTTCAGGAACATTCCACGGTCCTGAAGAACCGTCTTGCCCATGTCGCTGTAGACTCCAGTGACCGTCAGTTCCACATTCTTGAGCCTATGCTCGTTGATGATAAGTGTCTGTCCGACAGGATTCTGTCCAGGAAACATCATGTTCGCGACCTCTTCTGAAATGACGGCGGCATTCTGCTCGTTCATCACAGTCTTAGGGTCGCCGTACTTGAGGTCTATTCCGAAGAAATCGAAATAGTTCCCGCGTATAAGGACAGGAGTGATGTCCATCTTCTGCTCACCTGAAACCGTCTGGATATATTGGGTCTTGCCGTCATACGCACTATGCTTGATGACATTGCACCAGTCTTCTATCTCCGGCACCTTGGGGAAAACCACCTCAGGGTCGGGACGGTAGAAACTTGAATCATCGGGCAGTACAAGATAGATATCTTTGGCGTTCCTTATCTTCTTGTCGCAACTTAAGTCCTCAAGCACGACATTTCCCAGCAGCAGCACGAATGCCAGGGCCACGCTCAATCCCACCACCTCAATGGCGGTGTACAACTTGTTGCGGCTTAAAAATCTCAGATAACTTTTCATGATGTTTCATTGTCTGTCAGTTATTCTTCATATTTCTGTTATAGCTCCTCACGTCACTTCGTTCCTCAGAATGACATGGTTAACCGCTGGATGGGAGATCCCCGATCAGGTCGGGCATCTACTCCGACTTCAAGGCGTCGGCAGGATCGGCGGTGGCGGCACGCCAGCATCGGAGGACGACAACTCCGATTGTCACGGCGAGGACGGCCAGCAGGGCGAGGACGAATACCCACCAGTACATAGGACATCGATGCGCGAACGTCGCAAGGTATCTGTCGACGATGATCCAACTTATAGGAGCGGCCACGGCAAAGCAAACGAGGACGATCTTCACGAACCTGCTGCTGAACATCGCCAGGATCTCATTCACAGTCGCACCGTTCACTCTGCGCAGGGCGATCTCCCTGCGGCGGTACTGAGTCTCGAACATCACCAGTCTGAAGACTCCCATAAGCGAGATGATGATGGCGATCAGAGTGAAGAGGCTGATCAGCTGTGAAAGTGACTGCTCCTTCCTGTAAGTAGAGTCGATGTTGTCCTCGAAGAAATGGATGTCCCACTCCTCAGGGGAGAAGTCATATCTCCACTCGCTGAGGGTCGTTCCTATATGCTTCATCACCTGCTGGTAGTCCGCACCCGGAGCTACCCTGATGAAGGCTGTGGAAGGATGCCACCAAGGGTTCTTGCCGAATACATAGAGAGCAAACGGGCTTACCTCCTCCTTGAGGGTCTTGAAGCTGAAGTCATCGCAGAATCCCACGATCTCAGCATCATTGTCGGCGTGTCCGCTCACCATATCCTCAAGGGTGAATCCATACTGCCTGCGTGCCGCCTCGTTGAAGATGAACACACCGTTCTCGCAGTTCTCGTCTTCCTTGCGGAACGATCTTCCCTCGGTGATCTCAATACCCATGAACTCTGGGAAGTCAGCTGCCACGGCATAGCACTGGAAGTTGACTATAGTTCCGTTCCAATCGCGTCCCCAGCCCATTCTCTGCGTTGCAAGGAGATTTCCTGCCGCCCAGGTAACATCCAGAATCTGCGGGTCAGCCTTGAGCTGTTCCTCCACAGTCTCGGCATTCGCTCCGATTTCTTCTGTAGTGTGGACATAGAGCAGTTGTTCCTTGTCGAATCCCATATCGAAATTGACCATATAACTGCGCTGGAGATTGATGAAGCACGAACAGATGATCAGCACGATGGAGATCACGAACTGGAGGCCGATAAGGGCATAACGCAGCCTCTGGCCTGTCTTGGTACCGCTGAATGACCCCTTGAGCACCAATGCCGGCTCGAATGAGGTGATGTAGAACGCCGGGTAAAGACTTGACACCACTGAAATGGCAATCGCGATGATCACAGTCAGGACGGTCATTCCGACATTTGCAGCAAAGGCACTCTCTGCACTGATAAGATGTGTAAGCTGGCTCATATTGAACAGCATCACAAGTGCGAACGCCAGCACAAGGGCAAAGAGTATCAGGGTCACGCTTTCAGTCACTGTACTGACGATCAGTTCGCGACGTGTGCAGCCCAGCACCTTCTTTGTATTCACAGCTCTGATACGCTCAGGGATCTGCGCGAAGAAGAAGTTGATGTAGTTGATGAATGCGATGCCCACGATGAGAATGGCAACGATGATCAGGATGACGGTAGTGGTCCTGCTGCCGTGCTCGATAGGATTGGAGAGATTGTCAGAGAAATAGAGCTGCTCCAATGACACGAACTCCACTTCCGCCGCCTTGATGAAACTGCCCAGAGCCTCATCATAATCCTCCTGACTCATTCCCATCTCTTCAGCCGATGGGAGTGCACTGAAGTATTTGTCCTTCAGGAATTCACTGGTGGTCTTTGACAGGGCCGGAGCCATCTCCTCGATCTGGGAAGGATCATACATCTTCACGAAATAGTTATATCCCCATTCAGAAAAGTTGGTTATGCCGTCGTCCCCCATATTTCTCAACACTTGGATATCTCTCAGATGAGAGTTCTTTGGCATATCCTTGAATATGGCCTTGATAGTCCTGATTGCACGGTGTTCCTCATATCCGAGAGTCGTTCCCACCTTCAGGCCGAAACGCTCCGCAACCGTCTCGCTGACAGCCAGCGTGCTGTAATCAGTGATGTCTTCCAATGAACCTTCCACCGCCTCGAATCCGAAGACCTTCAGTGCGTCCCCGCTGAATGAGGTGATACCCAGAGTCACATCCTTTCTGACACCGTCTTCCTCGACCCAGTACCTGTTATACTCCGTGTTGCTCAGGCTCAAGGCACCTCCGTATTCGATGTTGGGAGAAGCCTCAATGACGATTTCTGCGAGAGGACGGCAGAAGTTCATCTGTCTCTTTCCGCTTCCGTCCATATCGCCGGATGTCACGGAGAAGATCTTCTCCGAATCCTTGATTCCCTTGTTGAAGTTCAGGTCGTAGTCCACCTGGACGAGGATGATGTAGAATGCAGCGAACGCCACCGCCATACCGAGAACATTGAGGATGCTCGACATAAATGAACTGCTGCCTTTTCTGAATATGTTGAATAATGCCATTTCGTTGGTTTTGTTTAGTTGTATACTTGTCTTGTCAGTCTGTTAAGTTTTCTAAAAAGACAGTATCTCACGACAGTGTCTTTATCAATTGTAAATATTTATGTTTAACAACTCTAGAGTTCGTTCTTTACGTCGCTGACGATCTCTCCGTCGAAGAGATTGACGATACGCTGCGCGCAGGCAGCATCCTTCTGAGAGTGGGTCACCATTACGATTGTGGTGCCTTCCTTGTTGAGTTCTGTGAGCAAGTCCATAACCTCCTTGCCGTTCTTTGAGTCGAGGTTACCTGTAGGCTCATCGGCGAGGATCAGTTTAGGATTTGAAACGACTGCACGGGCGATGGCCACACGCTGCTGCTGACCTCCAGAGAGTTGCTGAGGGAAGTGCTGGGCACGATGGCTGATGTTCATCCTCTTGAGCATCTCCGTCACACGCTGCTTACGCTCAGATGCGCTGATATTGAGATACTTCAGCGGAAGTTCCACATTCTCATACACATTGAGTTCGTCGATGAGGTTGAAACTCTGGAACACGAAACCGATGTTTCCCTTGCGGAACTTTGTGCGATCCTTCTCCTTGAGTTTCGCCACTTCCTGACCCAGAAGCATGTAACTTCCTTCGGTAGGGTTGTCAAGAAGGCCGAGGATGTTCAGGAGGGTTGACTTGCCGCATCCTGAAGGGCCCATGATGGCTACGAATTCGCCGTCGTTGATTTCAAATGAAACTTTGTTGAGTGCTGTTGTCTCGATTTCCTCTGTACGGAAAACCTTGCTGAGGTCTGTTACTGTAATCATGATATTGTTGATTTAATTGTT
>CAZYCJ010000115.1:0-5061 GCA_964645495.1 uncultured Muribaculaceae bacterium | reverse complement strand
CTTTTGCATATATGCCCGTATGCTGAAGGGTCAAAAATTTGTCGTACTGGAAATATGTTTAACTTTGACTTTCACCAGTGTTGCACTGGCAGTTAAAATTCAGCTTAGATGAAACGTATCGTTTTAGTATTCATCTGCCTCTTGTCTTGTGTCGGGATGATGGCAGGTGATTCTCCGATTGGGAAATCAATGGGGCGATGGACCGGTTTCGGCCTTGAGTCCATGAAGGACATGATGCGTGTGGCCGGTGTCTTCAAGCCTCAGCGGATCGTGCTCCATCCGAGTTCGGAGCCGATATATTCCGACGAAAGGGAACAGCGTCTGGCGAACAGCCATGCTTCAATCGGAGAACTTGCTCCTGTTACAAAGGGAATAGGAGCAGTACTCGGCGTCGAGAATCTTCCCCGTACCTGTCTTGGTCAGAACGGTGAGGAAATGATGGGACTGATTGACAACAAGGCTCTTTGGGACGGTATCAAGGCTAATGGATATGACGGCATCATGATGTTTGAGTGTTATGGAGAGCCCGCCCAGCTTGATACATCTAGACAGAATCTTCTCGGCAACATGCCTCAGCCGGACAACTCCAAGGTGGACTCCCTTGCTTTTTCAAATGCATTTTGGGAAGTTACGGAATTAGGGAAGGAGGCTGTAGCTATGTATGCCCAGATACCGATGTTCTATTCCACACAAGCCATTAGTGTCGTGAAGTATCCTCTTAAGAAGTTCAGAACAGACATCCTTCACAGACCTGGAGATACGGCCGGCAAACCCAGCGAGATAGGTATGGAAGTAGGCGCATCCTTTGCTCTGAACGCCGGATTCTTCCATGTGGTGCAGAGGGTTCCTTCAGTGTATTTCCGTGAGGGGGATGAACAGTTAGGATATACACATCCCACTGAGCTTTATCGCGTTGACGGTCTCTTGGGCTTCAAGGACCGCAAAGGCAGAAATATAATGATGGAACCCGTTACGGATACCACCCGATATGGCGAAGTGAGCAGGGGCTGGAGGGAAGCCATAGCTTCCGGACCGATGCTGATTGTTGACGGTGAGATTGCTGTTCCTCTTCTGATGGGCGACAAGGCGGACGGTGCAAATATCTCTGCCATGGCTCAGGAACAGATACAGGGCGGGAAAATCAGGATACACTATTCATCTGCACAATTCTATGACAAGCGTCATCCTCGGGCCGCTTTCGGAACGGATGATGAGGGGAATGCCTATCTGGTTGTGATAGATGGCAGATTCAAGGGCCAGGCTGATGGAGCAAGCATATATGAGACAGCCCGTATATGTCAGTTGCTAGGAATGACAGATGCAATCAATCTTGATGGAGGTGGTTCAACCACCCTCTGGACAGAGAAGACAGGTGTCATCAACCATCCTTGCGACAACAAGAAGTTTGATCATGAGGGAGAACGTCCGGTTCCCAACCTCATAGTAGTATATTAGTGAGTTCAAGATGTTCAAGAAACTCCGTATCCAGGCATTCATAGCCGGAACTCTCGGCTACACCTATATTATGTATGTCGCACATCCCTGCCTATGTTGCGGGCAAGTTCGTGAATATACTTGCGATGTGTCTGTTCGGTATCGCCATCGGTGTCCTCATCTGCTTTGTCGGTGGTCTGATGGCAGTTGACATAGTGCCTCGCAAGGCCACAGGAGCAGCGGTTATCGGGAGATTTAGATTTCTTCCCTTATATTGTATTGGTTGCGTTCGGTGCTGTTTCTCGAGACCATCTCGCAGATGAAACCTGCCAGGAACAACTGGAAGCCCAGGATGACGGCGAGCAGCGCAAGGTAGAAAAGAGGCTGTTCGGTCACCGGTCTGAAATCCAATCCCTGTCCCTGCTGGACAAGTTTCTCGATAATGATCCATATGGCCAGAATGCCACCGGCAAGGAACATAAGTATGCCTGTGAATCCGAAGAAATGCATAGGTTTCTTGCCGAATGTGCTGAGGAACCAGAGCGACAACAGGTCCAGGAATCCGTTTACAAAGCGCTCCAGACCGAATTTGCTGACGCCATATTTCCTTTTCTGATGCCGGACAGGCTTTTCTGTAATCCTTCCGAATCCGGCATTCTTGGCCAGATAAGGGATATATCTGTGCATTTCTCCGTAGACTTCGATGTTCTTCACAACCTCGTTGCGATATGCCTTGAGGCCGCAGTTCATGTCATGGAGTCTGATTCCGGTAATCTTTCGGGCCGTCCAGTTATACAACTTAGATGGTAGATTCTTGGTCAGTTTGTTGTCAAAGCGCTGCTTCTTCCATCCCGACACGATATCATAGCCGTCTTCAACAACCATACGGTACATCTCGGGAATCTCCTCAGGTGAGTCCTGAAGATCGGCGTCCATTGTCACGACGACTCTTCCTTCTGCGGCCTTGAATCCGTGGAAAAGGGCTGCGGACTTGCCGTAGTTCCTGCGGAAAGATATTCCTCTGATGGCCTTGTTCTTTTCTGCGAGACCGCGGATTATGTTCCATGACTTGTCAGTGCTGCCGTCATCGACCATGATCAGTTCATAAGAATAACCCTCGCGGGTCATTACATTTTCAATCCAACCGACGAGTTCCGGGAGGGATTCATCCTCGTTATAGAGTGATATTACTATTGAAAGATCCTTGTGGTATGTCATGGCTTACTGTTCTTCCGGTTTGTAATCTGCGAACGGATCCTTGTCAGGAATGTTGCGCGAGAGAATGAATGAGAGGATCATGCCGTAGAGGAAACAATAGATCAGATTTGAGAAGAATGTAATCTGGGGGAGTTTTTCCAGCATTTCATCCATCTGGCTCATGGTGTTCGAATCCATCATCGGGGCCATCTGCTGCATGACAGTATCCATCTGCTCGGCAAAGAGGTCCGGAGATATGAATGCCACATTCGCAAAAGCAAAAGCGGCGAACACCACTGCAGAAAGTAACGACATGACCATTCCGAGACGGAATGTGCCGTTGTTGTCGGACATAGGGTTTTCTGCGGCGAACTTCTTCATGAAGAACCTCATGAGCCATATGCAGCCGAGGAATTTTGCAAGCCAGAGCACTCCGCCTATGGCAGTGCTTAAGAATCCGGACATGCCTGATTGTCCCATCCATTGTGAAAGCATCAGATATGATGCCGATACCAGTCCGAGAATCAGGCCTGCCTTGCCTGCCATATTCCACATATTCTTCTGAATAGCATTTTGTTCCATATTCATATCATTAGTGGTACAAAGATAGAAAAAAATTCATACCTTTGCATTCTTGGATTGACAAGACTTGTTTAATATATATAATAAAGTACGATATGATAAATATTACATTTCCTGACGGCAGCGTGAGACAATACGAAAACGGCGTCTCAGCGTATGACATTGCACAGAGCATCAGTCCTAAACTTGCAGCAGAAGTGATGGCTGCGACGATTGTTACTGCTGCTGATACGACAGGAAAAGGTACCGTATATGATGTGACACGTCCTATCAACGAAGATGCTTCGATCCGCCTTCACAAGTGGGAGGATCCTGAGGCCAAGCATGTGTTCTGGCACTCTTCATCTCATCTTCTTGCTGCTGCTCTTGAATCCCTCTATCCTGGAGTGAAGTTCGGTATCGGACCTGCCATCGAGACCGGATTCTACTATGATGTGGACTTCGGTGAGAAGACTCTTGTCGAGGCAGATCTCAAGGCTATCGAGGACAAGATGATCGAACTGGCACGACAGAAGAATCCTTTCGTGAGAACTGAGGTTTCTAAGGCAGAGGCTCTCAGGACATTCACAGAGAAGGGTGACGAATACAAGTGCGAACTTATCAGCGAACTGGAGGACGGTACCATCACCTTCTACACCAACGGTGATTTCACCGATCTTTGTCGCGGACCTCACCTCAAGGATACTTCTGTCATCAAGGCAGTGAAGCTTACTGCCATCGCAGGTGCTTATTGGAGAGGAGATCAGGAGCGTCAGATGCTTACCCGTGTATATGGAGTGACCTTCCCTAAGAAGTCTATGCTCGATGAGTATCTGGCGATGATGGAGGAGGCCAAGAGACGCGATCATAGAAAGATCGGAAAGGAGATGGAACTCTTCACATTCTCACAGAGAGTGGGACAGGGACTTCCTCTATGGCTTCCAAAGGGAGCGGCCCTTCGTGAGCGTCTCGAGAACTTCCTCAGGAAACTTCAGAAGACTTACGGCTATCTTCCTGTCATCACTCCGCATATCGGAAACAAGGATCTTTATGTGACTTCAGGTCACTATGCAAAATATGGAAAGGACTCTTTCCAGCCTATCCATACTCCGCAGGAGGGAGAGGAATATCTTCTCAAGCCTATGAACTGTCCGCATCATTGCGAGATTTACAGGTCAAAGCCTCGTTCGTATAAGGATCTTCCTTTAAGGCTTGCAGAGTTCGGTACAGTTTACCGTTATGAGCAGAGCGGAGAACTTCATGGTCTCACCCGCGTCCGCAGTTTCACTCAGGACGATGCGCATCTGTTCTGCCGTCCTGACCAGATCAAGGAAGAGTTCTGCAAGGTCATCGATATCATCCTTTATGTATTCAAGACCTTGAACTTCAAGGAATATGTCGCTCAGGTGTCGCTTCGTGACCCGGAGAACAAGACAAAGTATATCGGTTCTGATGAGAACTGGGCAAAGGCTGAGGCAGCGATCATCGAGGCCGCTACAGAAAAGGGACTCAACACCGTGGTGGAATACGGAGAGGCGGCATTCTATGGCCCAAAACTCGACTTCATGGTGAAGGATGCCATCGGAAGAAAGTGGCAGCTCGGTACCATCCAGGTGGACTACAACCTTCCTGAGCGTTTCGAACTGGAGTATATAGGAAGCGATAACCAGAAGCACCGTCCGGTGATGATCCACCGTGCGCCGTTCGGATCTCTTGAGAGATTCGTTGCCGTACTCCTTGAGCATACAGGCGGAAAACTCCCTCTCTGGCTGACTCCGGATCAGGTTAACATCGTGCCAGTCAGCGAAAAATACGAGGAATATGCAAAAAAAGTTTGCAGTTTGCTGAATAATTCCGATATTCGCGCCG
>CAZYCJ010000114.1:0-5187 GCA_964645495.1 uncultured Muribaculaceae bacterium | reverse complement strand
GTATCGAAAAGATTCAGAAGTTCCTCCACCCTGCTCATCTTCGGAGTGATGCTCGGATTCATAGTCAATGCCGTCGTATCCATCCTCCAGTTCACCTCTGATGCCGAAAGCCTAAAGGTCTTCTACAGTTGGTCCGCAGGAAGTTTCTCGAACACCACATGGCCGCAGATACTCATCATCTGCGCCTGCCTCCTTGCAGGATACGCCATAGCATTCTCGGGACGCAAAGGACTGGACATCATACTCTTCGGAGACGAATTCGCATCCATGGCCGGGGCTGACCCGCCGCATATCAGGACCAAGGCCCTCATAAGCACCTGTCTCGTCACAGGCGCTGTCACGGCATTCTGCGGCCCTCTGGGATTCGTGGGAATAGCGGCTCCCCATATTGCGAAAGCCATCATGAAGACCTCTGCACATGGCGTCATCCTGCCTGCCTCGCTGATGACAGGAAGCATATTGTGCCTCTGCGCGGATCTCGTATCCCAGGCAGGTCCCGTTCCCCTTCCCATCGCTGGCACTCTTGC
Organism: uncultured Muribaculaceae bacterium; assembly: GCA_964645495.1. Lineage (GTDB taxonomy): Bacteria > Bacteroidota > Bacteroidia > Bacteroidales > UBA932 > Cryptobacteroides. The sequence goes on along the minus strand of CAZYCJ010000114.1, from coordinate 4,660 downwards.
CATCACCGGCATACCGGTCATCATATACATACTCATTAAAAAGCCGGCCCTATGAAGAAGACATTGATGCAAGTCCGGGACATGTCCATCGGGCACAAGGGCAAGACTCTATACACAGACATCTCCTTCGACATCTCTGAAGGAGACTGCATCATGCTCTGCGGGGCAAACGGCAGCGGCAAGACCACCCTCCTGCGCACACTGTCATCACGGAACGAAGACATCGTCATGATCCCGACAGGGATTCCGAAAGTTGCGGGATTCACCCTCAGGGAGTTCGTACGCATCACCTGCTTCAGCCGAAGCGACATGGGAGGACGGCTTTCCGCATCAGACGAAACCGCCATCAGCACCGCACTCGACACCCTCGGCCTCACCCATCTTGCCGACCGCGACATCTCGACCCTCAGCGACGGAGAATTCCAGAAGGGAGCGATCGCATCGGCCCTCGTCCGTCAGGCAGGAATCATAATCCTGGACGAGCCTACGGCCTTTCTGGATGCAGAAAACAGGATATCAGTATTGAAGACATTACGCGACCTCTGCGACAGCAAGGGCGCTGCCGTCATATTCTCCACACACGACCTTCACGACGGCATGCAGGCCGCAACAAAAGTATTCGCATTAGGTGCCGACGGCATGTTCCGAGCCACCGAAGAAGGTTTTGAAGACTGCATCAGAACTATTTTTCGCAATCTCTGAAACTTTTTATACCTTTGGGGTTCAATATCCCGAGCCCTATGAGCAAAAGACTATTTCTGATTGACGGACATGCGCTGGTATTCAAGATGTACTATGCCTTCCTGAGACATCCCATGATAAATTCCAAGGGAGCCGACATGTCAATCCTGTTCGGATTCACCAAATATCTGATGGAACTCATCGAAAGAGAGAAGCCGACCCATCTCGCAGTGGCCTTTGACCCTCCGGGAGGCACTTTCAGACATGAAATGTATCCGGAATACAAGGGTACGCGTTCCGAGACCCCGCAACTTGTGATCGATTCTCTCGAGCCTCTGTGCGAACTGTGCAGGACCTTGGGCTTCCCTGTCCTGATGGTCAAGGGATTCGAGGCCGACGACGTCATCGGTTCCATGGCGAAAAGGGCGGAGAGAGAGGGATTCGAAGTCTATATGGTCACTCCTGACAAGGACTACGGCCAGTTGATCTCGCCACACATCATCCAGTACAAGCCCGGCAAGGCAGGAGGCGACAACGAACTCATCGACACGACCAGAATCTGCGAGAAATACGGAATCGAAAGGCCTGAACAGGTGATCGAGATCCTGACGCTCTGCGGAGACGCATCCGACAATATTCCCGGAGTGAAGGGCATCGGCGAAATAGGTGCAGGAAAACTTATAGCAAAATATGGTACAGTAGAAAATATCTACACACATCTTGACGAACTCACCGCAAGCCAGCAGGAAAAGTTCCGCAGCGCCGAGGGTCACATCGCCCTCAGCCACAAACTGGTGACCATCAAGACGGACATTCCTCTCGGCATCGAGAGCAAGGCAATGGAACTGACCGGCATGTATACTCCTGCCGCAGCAGACCTCTTCGAAAAATACGAGTTCGGTTCCCTCAGAAAATTCCTCGGGAATATGGAACCGACGGTCACAAGGGAGGAAAAGAAACTCTCCTTCACCTCAGTCACTCCGGAAGAGGTGGTCGCAGCAGCACAGAAAGACAGAAGATGTGCCATCGTCACTGAAGGCGAGGACACCTCCATGTTCACCGGCATCAGCCGCATCACGGTCTCTGCCATCAAGGAAGACGGATGCATCGTGGCGGAAGGCTCCGTCAAAGACTTCCGCACACTCATCGAAGACCCGCAGACCACGAAATACGGCTACGACCTGAAACTTCAGCGAGACATACTGGCCTACAACGGCATAAGACTCGACGGAAAGTTCATGGACATCGAACTCATGCACTACCTCGTCAATCCGGAAAAGAGCCACAAGATCGACATCCTTGCCCGCACATACCTTGAAATCAACATCGAAGAGAACCATCCTGAAAAGAAGGAGGCAGTATCGCTCTCACTCTTTGACGAACCCGCTCAGGAAGACGAGATGCCGTCACGCTTCCCGGAAGCAGCCGTCACAATAATGCTCGGAGAGAAGATATGGAAGGAAATGGAGGAGATGGACCTCTGCAGTCTGTATGACACCATGGAGGAACCGCTTCTGAAGGTTCTGTCGAAGATGGAACTCGAAGGAGTGAAGATAGACCTTGTGCAGTTGAGGAGATACGCTTCATCACTTGCCACAGAGATGAACTCCATACAGGAAAAGATCCGTGAGATGGCAGGAGACCCCAACCTCAACATCCTCTCTCCCAAGCAGATAGGAGTCCTTATCTTCGAGAAGTTGAATCTGGACCCGAGGGTCAAGCCAAAGAGCGGAGTCAGATATAGTTATCCTACCGACGAAGACACGCTGAGCGCATTGTCAGACAAACACCCGATCATCAACGAGATACTTGAATACAGGGGCGTAAAGAAACTCCTGTCGACATATATCGAGCCGTTCCCTAACTATATATCACCCGTGACCGGCAAGATACACACCACATTCAACCAGTCGCTTACTGCCACCGGGCGCCTCAGTTCATCAAAGCCGAACCTTCAGAACATCCCTATCCGTACCGAACGCGGGAAGGAGATTCGCAAGGCCTTCGTTCCGAGCCATCCCGACGGAGTCCTCGTATCTGCCGACTACTCTCAGATCGAACTCCGTATCATGGCCCACCTGAGTTGTGACGCCCATCTGATCAGCGCGTTCCGCAACGGACAGGACGTGCATACCATCACGGCCTCGAAGATCTTCGGGGTACATCTCGAAGAAGTGACGGCCGACCAGAGGCGCATCGCCAAGACAGCCAACTTCGGCATCATGTACGGCATCTCGTCCTTCGGCCTGGCCCAGCGTCTGCACATAAGCAGGGCAGAAGCAAAGAAGATCATCGAGGACTATTTCGCCAACTTCCCTGCCATTTCCTCGTTCATCGAGGACACCCTGACGGCAGCACGCGAGACCGGATATGTCGAGACCATCTTCGGTCGGCGCAGATACCTTCCTGACATCAATTCAAAGAACGCCACAGTGCGCTCGCTTGCGGAAAGGACGGCGATCAACGCACCGATCCAGGGCACATCGGCCGACATCATAAAACTGGCCATGATCAATGTGGACCGCCGTCTCGAAAAGGAAGGCCTTCGAAGCAGGATGGTGCTTCAGATCCACGACGAACTTCTCTTCGACGCCCTGCCTGATGAAGTCGAGACTCTCGAACGCATAGTCAGGGAAGAAATGGAGAATGTGACAACACTATCTATCCCTTTAACCGTAGAATGCAACCATGGAAACAACTGGCTCGTCGCTCACTAATCTCCCGGACATAGACCTTGTCCACCTGGCTCTGGAACAGAACCAGGCAGCCTTCATCGTGCTCTACACGCGCTACAACGCAGGAGTAAGAAGCCATATATCACGATATGTAAGCCAGAAGGAGGATGTGGAAGACATCTGTCTTGAGAGTTTCCAGAAAGCCTTCAGCCAGATCGCGTCATACAACCCCGAATACAAATTCTCGACCTGGCTCTACCGCATCGCCCGCAACACGGCCTTCGACCACCTGAGCAAGCATGACCGCGAAAAGAACAACATGCCGACGACCTCCATCAACGAGGACATCGCAGAACTCAAGGAACTGCCTGCGACGATGCACAATCCCGAGGAGGACATCATCAACCAGCAGGAATACGACAAATGGCTGACCAACATCGAGAAACTCAAGGACGATTACAAGACTGTGGCAAAAATGAACCTCATCGACAACTTCGGTTACAAGGAGATCGCAGACGCTCTCGAAATACCCATCAACACGGTCAAGACCAAGATCCGCCGTGCCAAGGCCCAACTCCTGAAAATGATGGATTATTCGGATGAACTGTTATAAATAACGTACCATGACATTCAAAGAATTCAAGACAATAACAGAAGACAAATTCCCGGAAGTCACCCCGGAACAGATGGAGCAGTTCAACAAGATGGACGCCCTTTACAGAGACTGGAACGCAAAGATCAACGTCGTGTCCCGCAAGGACATCGACGAACTCTACCGCCACCATGTGCTCCACTCCCTCGGTATAGCGGCATACCTTAAGACCCGGATGCCGGACGTATACGAGCGTCTTCGCGGAGAAGGGCCGTTCAGCATCGCAGAACCGCTCAAGATCCTCGACCTCGGCACAGGAGGAGGCTTCCCCGGCATCCCTCTCGCAATCATGTTCCCCCACGCCGACTTCACCCTGTGCGACTCGATAGGCAAGAAGATCACTGTCGCCACAGAAGTATACAAGGGTCTGGGACTCAAGAATGTCAAGACCGTCAATGCACGCGCGGAATCCCTTCCCGAGACTTTCGACTATGTCGTTTCCCGCGCCGTCACTTCCCTCGACAACTTCATGCCGTGGGTAAAGGGCAAATACAATGAAGGCATCCTCTACCTCAAGGGAGGAGACCTCACGGAAGAGATCTCCAAGGCCCGACTTCGCAAGGGTTCAGTACATGTCTGGCCCATATCGGAATGGATAGACGACCCGTTCTTCGAAACCAAACAGGTTGTCTATATAGAAAAATAGCCGTCA
>CAZYCJ010000113.1:0-5219 GCA_964645495.1 uncultured Muribaculaceae bacterium | reverse complement strand
AACCCGCGACCCTCAGCTTGGAAGGCTGATGCTCTACCGACTGAGCTACTTCCGCAATTCTCGTTTCTTTTTGGCGACTTCTTCGTTGGACTTCGCATCGTCAGTCGGTCATTACCGAAAGGTAACTCCCTCCTCACTCGTCCGCCTCGAAATCCCTCAAAAATAAACTTCGACTTTATCTGTGGTAAAATTCCACTTTTCAAAGTAAAAGCCCGATCATTTCGGTGCGGGCTTTTTGTGGGAGAAGATGGATTCGAACCACCGAAGGTATAAACCAGCAGATTTACAGTCTGCCCCATTTGGCCACTCTGGTATTCTCCCAAAATTCCTAAGAACTTTTGAGCCGATGGAGGGAATCGAACCCACGACCCCGAGATTACAAATCACGTGCTCTGGCCAACTGAGCTACATCGGCAATGTTGTTTTGTGCCCCTTTCAGGAGGTTTGTTTCCTTAAGGGATTGCAAAGGTAGACATTATTTTTTATTCTCCAAAACTTTTTTGTCTTTTTTGCGAATTTTTTCGAATTCTTCAGATAGGCATTTCTGTATCTCACTGGCTGTCAGGCCACACTCCTCTCTAAGTTCTTCCTGGGTTCCCTGGCTGATGTATCTGTCCGGGATTCCCACTGACCTTACCGGAACAGGTGTGGCGAGGGATGACATGAATTCTGCGACTGCTCCATGCAGGCCTCCGACTGTGCATCCGTCCTCGATCGTGATGACTCTGCTATATTTTTGTCCAATTTCGGACAAGATGTCTTCATCGATCGGCTTTATATACATTATATTATATATGGACGGATTCCATCCTGTCTTCTCTTTTATCTCTTCGGCAGCTTCCATTGCTCGATAGACCGACGGTCCTGCCGCTACCACGGCTATGGATGTGCCTTCCATCATCTGTTCGCCCTTCCCTGGAGCAAGTTCGCAGTATTCCGCATCTTTCCATGAGGTACCTTCGCCGTAACCTCTCGGATATCTTATGATGAACGGGCCGCTTTCCGCCTTCATTGCGGTGTACATGAGGTTCTTGAGTTCGGTCTCGTCCTTAGGGGCGGCTATGACGGCGCCCGGGATGGTCCTGTATATGGCCATGTCGTAGCATCCGTGGTGGGTCGCTCCGTCTTCTCCGACAAGTCCGCCTCTGTCCAGGCAAATGACTACAGGAAGTTTCTGAAGCGCCACGTCATGGATGATCTGGTCGTATGCCCTTTGTGAGAATGATGAATATATGTTGCAGAAAGGCTTCATTCCTCCTGCGGCAAGTCCTGCTGAGAAGGTGACCGCATGCTCTTCCTCGATGCCTACGTCATAGAATCTTTCAGGCATTTCCTTGGCGAGAGTGCTCATTCCGCATCCGGACGCCATGGCCGGAGTCACTCCCACGACCTTGTCGTTTGATCTTGCGAGGTCAAGAAGCACTGCTCCGAAAACATCCTGGTAGCGGCTTTCTCCCTTGCGGCTTTTCTCTCTCATTCCTGTTTCCGGGTCGAAGATGCCGGGAGCATGCCATGTCGTCTGATCTTTTTCAGCAGGGGCGTATCCCTTTCCTTTCTTCGTCATGACATGGAGAAGGCGCGGTCCTCCCATGTTCTTGATCTTCTGAAGTGTGCCGACGAGGTTTTCGAGGTCATTGCCGTCGATGGGACCGAAATATCTGAATCCGACGGCCTGAAACAGGTGTCCGCCACTGTCGCTGACAAGGTGGGACTTGAAGGTGGCGATGAATTTCTGTATCGTTTTTCTGAACCATCCGTCGCCCAGGCTGTCCCAGATGCGCTTCTTTGCCTGATTGTATTTAGGGTTCGTCGTGATGCGCAGCAGATATTCGTGGACTCCTCCGACGTTCTTGTCGATAGATATGTTGTTGTCGTTGAGAATGACCAGCATGTCTGCCTTGCTTGCGCCTGCGTTGTTGAGTCCCTCGTATGCCAGGCCTCCTGTAAGAGATCCGTCTCCGATCAATGCGACGGTCTTGTGCGGGAGTCCCTGCTGCTTTGCAGCCTCTGCAAATCCGAGGGCTGCGGATATGGATGTGGACGAATGTCCTGCGCCGAATGCGTCGTATTCGCTTTCCGAGCGTTTAGGGAAACCGCTGATGCCGTCCTTCATCCTGTTTTTTCTGAACGCTTCGCGGCGGCCGGTGATGATCTTGTGAGCATAGGCCTGATGTCCTACGTCGAAGACGAGTTTGTCCTCTGGGGCGTCATAGACATAGTGCAGGGCTACCATCAGTTCGACGGCGCCGAGGCTGGAACCGAGATGGCCGGGGTTGACTGAGCAGCATTCGATCATGTAATGCCGGATTTCGGCACAAAGTTCCTTGAGTTGTCCGATGTCCAATGATTTGATGTCCTTCGGCGAATCGATTCTGTCCAGAATCTTATATGTAGTCTTTTCCTGTCCCATATTGTCGACGAAATATCATGCAAAGTTACGAAAAAAACCTTATCTTCGCGCGGTCAACGGATGTAATCAATTTAAAATATCATATTATGACACAGACAATCAAGAAATACCTCAATGACAGCTTTGCTGCGAGGTGGTGCGCGCTGATCCTCATCGCGCTTGCTATGTTCTTCGCATACATGTTCGTGGATGTCATGTCTCCTCTTCAGTCTCTCGTGGAGTCATCAAGGGGATGGGGCAGTTCGGTGTTCGGCACTTATGCGGCATCTGAATACATCCTCAATGTGTGCGGATTCCTTATTCTTGCCGGAATCATTCTCGACAAGATGGGCGTGAGGTTTACAGGTATCCTTTCCACTTCACTCATGGTGGTTGGTGCTTCCATCAAGTATGTCGGTATCACAGAGTGGTTCCAGGCTACTGCGTTCTGCGAGTGGCTCGGTTCATGGTGGACAGTGCTACCGGGCAGTGCAAAGATGGCTTGCCTTGGCTTCATGATCTTCGGCTGCGGCTGCGAGATGGCAGGAATCACCGTGTCGAAGGCTATTGCAAAGTGGTTCGACGGCAAGGAAATGGCCCTTGCAATGGGACTCGAGATGGCTATCGCCCGTCTCGGAGTGTTCGCAGTGCTTTCCGCTTCACCTCGTCTCGCCGACAAGTTCGGAAACATCGAGGCTCCTATCCTGTTCTGCGTGGTTCTGCTTCTCATCGGACTCATCAACTTCATCGTCTTCTCTGTGATGGATGCGAAACTTGACAGGCAGAAAGGTATTGTGGCAGGTGGAGATTCTGGCGAGGAGTTCAAGGTGAGCGATCTCGGAAAGATCTTCAGAAGCAAGATGTTCTGGCTTGTGGCGCTTCTTTGCGTGCTTTACTATTCTGCAATCTTCCCGTTCCAGAGATATGCGACAAATTTCCTTGAGGTCACTCTCCAGATCCCTGCATCTGAGGCTGCCGACCTCTTCAGGTGGTTCCCGATCCTCGCGATGGTGCTGACTCCTTTCCTCGGAGGTTTCCTTGATACAAAGGGCAAGGGTGCGACAATGCTGATGCTCGGTGCAATCATCATGATAGTCTGCCACCTCAGTTTCGCCTTCCTTCTTCCTGTGTTCCCGAACAAGTGGTTTGCGCTCCTGCTCATCGTGGTGCTCGGAGTGTCATTCTCCCTTGTGCCTGCGGCTCTCTGGCCTTCGGTTCCGAAGATCATCGACCCGGTCATCCTCGGAAGTGCTTATTCGCTTATCTTCTGGATCCAGAATGTCGGACTTTGCTTCGTTCCGCTCCTCATCGGTATTGCTCTTGAGTCTACAGGCGGATACACCGTACCTATGATCATCTTTGCATCATTCGGTGTTCTCGCTTTCGTCATGTCGTTCTTCCTCAAGGTGGAGGACAAGAGGAAGGGCTACGGTCTCGAACTTCCAAACATCAAGAAATAATGTCAGCCCTGATGAAAAATATCAGGGACAACAGATGGGCATGCTGGCTTGCGCTGGCATGCCTTGTTGTTCCTATGTTCGCGTCGTACTTCTTCGACGACATGTTCTCGTCTTTGTCCGAACTGTTCAAGAATCCCGAATGTCTTGAACTCGGATGGGACATGGCGGACTATGGCTTCTATTCCAGCGGATATTCTTTCCTGTGCATCTGGGGAGGTCTGATTGTGTGCGGGGCCCTTCTGGACCGTTTCGGCGTCCGTCTTGTCGGATCAATCTTCGTAGGGATGATGGTACTTGGGGCAGGACTTGTCACCTTCGCCATTTCTGCGGGTTTTTCGCCTGAGACCTCTCTGGCCGTGGCCTATGTGGGCTGCATGCTTTTCGGCCTTGGAAGCGAGATAGCAGGAGTGTCCGTGACACGTTCCATCGCCAAGTGGTTCAAGGGCAGGAACATGGCTCTGGCCATGGGACTGCAGTTGGCCATCGCGAGATTCGGTACGGCCACAGCAATCCTTGTGGCTCCTATGATAGTGAAGCAGAAGGCCTTGGGCGAACTGTATACCCTTGCCGAGACAAACCGTCCTGCGCTGATAGGTCTTGCTGTGCTGGCGGTCGGAGCCATTCTTTGGGCTGTATTTGTCGCAATGGATGCAAAATTCGACAAGCTGACAGGGGAGACAGACAAGGTGGAGACTGCGGAAGAGGATAAGTTCCGCTTTTCTGACATATGGAAGGTGCTGAGCAATCCGCGCTTCCTGATGATAGCCGTGCTTTGCGTGACCTTCTACTGTTGCGTGATCCGTTTCAAGAAATTCGGCGTTTCCATCCTTCTCCCTCTTTTCGGAGTGGACCTGGATATCGCTACCGTCCTTCTCGCCATGATTCCCTTCTTCACCATACTCTTCACCCCTCTTTTCGGAGCGTTGGTGGACAAGGTGGGAAAGGCGACATTGTGGATGATCGTGGGATCGGCGCTGGTGCTTATATCACATCTGATAATCACATTCGCTCCTCAAGGCGTGGCGGCATATGCCTATGTGGCGATCGCCCTTCTTGGCATCGGCTATTCGCTTGTGCCTTCGGCAATGTGGCCTTCAGTGCCTAAGATCATACCTGAAAAGAATCTCGGAACGGCCTATTCGCTCATCTACTGGGTGCAGAATCTCGGAATGTGGGCTGTGCCTATCTATGTGGGAAAGATCTTCACAAAGGCGATTACCGAACCAGGCAACCATGCTCAGGAAGTGTCTGCGGCCCTTTCTGCCGAACATGTCTTCATCCTTCTGGGAATCGTGGCCATTGTCGTGTCCCTTTTGCTGTTCTTCTCTTCGAAGAAACGTCCCGAACTGGGTCTGGACAGACCTGCATGA
>CAZYCJ010000112.1:0-5277 GCA_964645495.1 uncultured Muribaculaceae bacterium | reverse complement strand
TATGGAAAGAATCATCGAGTGCGTGCCTAACTTCAGCGAGGGCCGCAACATGGAAGTCATTGACTCGATTGTCAATGCGATTGAAAGATCCGGCGGCGTCAAGATCCTTGATGTAGACCCGGGTGAGGCTACAAACCGTACGGTCGTGACTTTTGTAGGCAGCCCCGAGGCAGTTGTCGAGGCAGCGTTCCATGGAGTGAAACGCGCCGGCGAACTCATCGACATGCGCCACCATCATGGCGCCCACCCTCGTTCCGGAGCGACTGACGTGCTCCCACTCATCCCTATTTCAGGAGTGACACTCCAAGAATGCGCTGAACTTGCAAGGACGCTCGCCAAGCGCATTTTTAGCGAACTGGAGATTCCATGCTACTGTTACGAGGCTGCGGCGCAGAAGCCTGAAAGAAAGAACCTTGCGGTCTGCCGTGCAGGTGAATACGAGGCTCTTCCTGAAAAGATGGGAGATCCCGACCGCCAGCCTGACTTCGGCCCGGGACGCTACACCGAGCGCGCAGCACAGGCAGGAGCGACCAACGTGGGCGCCCGCGACTTCCTTATAGCAGTCAACTACAACCTCAACACCACATCCACGCGTCGTGCCAACGCGATCGCATTCGATGTCCGTGAGAAAGGTCGCCCGAAGAGAGAGGGCAATCCTATCACCGGAAAGATCGTGAAGGACGAGAACGGAAAGACCGTGATGATTCCCGGCACACTGAAAGGATGCAAGGCAATCGGCTGGTTCATAGATGAATACGGCATCGCCCAGGTATCCATGAATATTACTGATATCAATACCACACCTCTCCACGTCGCTTTCGACGAGGTCTGCAGGGCTGCTCAGGCACGCGGTCTGCGCGTCACAGGTACTGAGATCGTAGGTCTTGTCCCTAAGCGCACCCTCATCGAGGCAGGACGCTATTTCCTCGAGAAGCAGCAGCGCTCGACAGGCATCTCGGAAGAGGAGATCATGAAGATAGCCGTGAAATCAATGGGTCTCGATGACCTCAAGCCGTTCAATCCGAAGGAAAAGGTCGTGGAGTTCCTCATCGAGGACGAAAAAGAGGCAGCTGCGCGCGAAAGACTTGTCCGCATGACATGCAAGGAATTCGCATATGAAACTGCATCAGAGTCCCCTGCCCCGGGCGGCGGATCCATATCAGCATATATGGGAGCGCTTGGAGCCGCGTTGGGAACAATGGTGGCAAACCTCTCGTCACATAAGGCAGGATGGGATGCAAGGTGGAAGGAGTTCTCCGACTGGGCGGACAAGGGCCAGGACGTGATGCGCAGGCTTCTCGCCTTGGTGGACGAGGATACCGCCGCCTTCGACAAAATCATGGCCGCCATCGGCATGCCTAAGGGTTCCGAGGAGGAGAAGAAGGCACGTGCAGAGGCAATGGAAGTCGCAACACTTTATGCTACCGAGGTTCCTTTGAAGACGATGAAGACAGCAATGGAAGTCTTCCCTGTCGTGCGTGCAATGGCCGCTGAAGGCAATCCGGCATCAGTGTCTGACGCAGGTGTAGGCGCACTTGCAGCACGCAGTGCAGTCCTCGGGGCACAACTCAATGTCCGCATCAATGCTGCCGGTCTTGCAGACCGTGAGGCGGCAGAGCGTCTTTGCGCGGAGGCCGCTGAAATCGCAGCAAAAGCGATTGCCGAAGAGGCCGCTATCATAGAAATTGTAAATACTAAATTATAGTACTGAAGTAGTTTGTGTGACCCCCGCCTCCCAAGGGAGGCACCCCCTAGCCGGGGGTGGCATGTCACACAAACTACATTCAGTACTATAATAGACATACAGACAATTTCAACGACAATCAAACGCAATAGTATAAGATAGTATGAACAGATTCCACGAAGATATATTGGCAGGTATTCCGGCTATACTGCCGGAGCCGAAACCTTATGACACGACAGTGAGCCACGCTCCCAAGCGCAAGGATATCCTCAGCGAGGAGGAGAAGGTGCTGGCGGTCAAGAACGCCCTGAGGTATTTCCCGCAGGAGCACCATGCGGTACTTGCAGCGGAGTTCGCTCAGGAACTCAAGGAATATGGACGCATCTACATGTACCGTCTCCGCCCTGACTATGAAATGTATGCCCGTCCTATAGACGAGTACCCTGCGAAGTCGAAACAGGCTGCAGCGATCATGGCGATGATCCAGAACAATCTGGACTATCGTGTGGCCCAGCACCCTCATGAACTGATCACCTACGGCGGAAACGGAGCGGTCTTCCAGAACTGGGCACAGTACCGCCTCGTGATGCAGTATCTCGCGACAATGACAGACGAGCAGACTCTCGTGATGTATTCAGGACATCCTCTCGGTCTGTTCCCGAGCCATAAGGACGCACCGCGCGTCATAGTGACAAACGGAATGGTGATTCCGAACTATTCGAAGCCGGATCATTGGGAGAAGTTCAACGCCCTCGGAGTGTCACAGTACGGACAGATGACCGCAGGTTCATATATGTATATAGGTCCTCAAGGCATCGTGCACGGAACGACCATCACCGTGATGAATGCGGCACGCAAGCAACTCAAGGCTCGTGGTATGGCAGGTACTGAGGAGAACATGAAGGGCATGCTGTTCGTGACAGCAGGTCTCGGCGGAATGTCAGGCGCTCAGCCTAAGGCCGGCGTGATCTCCGGCGTCGTGAGCGTGTGCGCGGAAGTGAATCCGCATGCCGCACACAAGAGGCACAGCCAGGGCTGGGTGGACGAGATACACACAGATCTTGACGAACTCATCCCACGCATCCGCAAGGCTGTCGCAGACAAGGAGGTCGTATCCATCGCATATCAGGGCAATGTGGTAGACCTTTGGGAAAGGCTTGCAGAGGAGGACATCCACGTCGACCTCGGCTCGGACCAGACTTCTCTCCACAACCCTTGGGCAGGCGGATACTATCCTGTCGGATATTCATATGAGGAGTCGAACAGGATGATGGCGGAAGAGCCGGAGAAGTTCAAGGAGTGCGTGCAGGAGTCCCTCCGCAGGCATGCCACCGCTGTCAACCGCCTCGCTGACAAGGGAATGTATTTCTTCGACTACGGCAACGCCTTCCTTCTCGAGGCATCACGCGCAGGGGCCGATGTAGTCCGCGAGGACGGCAGATTCAGATATCCTTCATACGTCCAGGACATCATGGGACCTCTCTTCTTCGACTATGGATTCGGTCCGTTCCGATGGGTCTGCATGTCGGAGAATCCTGAGGACCTTGCGAAGTCCGATGCCATTGCAGCCCGCGTACTTCGTGAGATAATGGCTGAGGCTCCGGAGGAGATCCAGGGTCAGATGATGGACAACATCAGATGGATCGAGGAGGCGGGGCGCAACAACCTCGTAGTGGGTTCACAGGCCCGTATCCTCTACGCCGACTGCGAAGGCCGTACAAAGATTGCCCTCGCCTTCAACGAGGCCATCCGTAAGGGTGAAATCACTGCACCTATCGTTCTGGGACGCGACCACCACGATGTATCCGGCACAGATTCGCCATTCCGTGAGACATCTAACATCTATGACGGCTCGCAGTTCTGCGCCGACATGGCAGTCCACAATGTCATCGGCGACGGCTTCCGTGGCGCGACATGGGTGTCGATCCACAACGGAGGCGGAGTCGGCTGGGGTGAGGTCATGAACGGAGGATTCGGCATGGTGATCGACGGATCAGATGACTCTGACCGCCATATCCGTGAAATGCTGCTGTGGGATGTGAACAACGGCATCGCACGACGCAGCTGGGCCCGCAACGAAGGCGCGATGTCCGCAATCCGCCGTGAAATGGAGCGTACTCCGGGTCTTAAGGTGACCCTTCCTAATATTGCTGATGACGAACTGATCAGAAACACACTAAAACCATGACACATACAATTTCCAACAAGCGACTGACCATAGAAAAGGTCAACGAAATCATACTCAAAGGCGAAATGCTCGAATTGGGCAAGGAGGCGGAAGCAGCGGTACTGAAATGCCGCAGATTCCTCGACAGCAAGATGGAGGATATAGGAAGGCCTGTCTATGGGGTGACCACCGGCTTCGGATCCCTATGCAACATAACCATTCCTGCAGAAGACCTGTCTCAACTCCAGCACAATCTTGTGATGTCACACGCATGCGGAACAGGAGAGACAGTCCGTCCTGAAATAGTGAAACTGATGCTCCTTCTCAAGGTCCAGTCTCTGTCATACGGCTACTCCGGAGTGCAGCTGGAGACGGTTCAGCGCCTTATAGACATGTTCAACCAAGACATACTTCCTGTCGTATACCAGCAGGGTTCGCTCGGTGCCTCCGGCGACCTCGCTCCCCTTGCCCATATGTGCCTTCCGCTCATAGGACTTGGCGAAGTCTATTACAAGGGAGAAGTACGCGAGAGCGCAGATGTATGGACTGAATTCGGCTGGGAGCCAATAAAGCTGCAGTCGAAGGAAGGCCTTGCCCTTCTTAACGGAACGCAGTTCATGAGCGCACATGCAGTGTGGTCGCTGATTCAGGCCGAGAGGCTTTCGGACTGGGCGGACAAGATCGGAGCGATGTCTCTCGAAGCCTATGACGGACGTATAGAGCCGTTCTATCCGCAGGTACATGAGGTCCGTGCCCATCAGGGACAGATCGAGACTGCCGCACGTTTCCGCGAACTGCTTGAAGGAAGCGAGATCATCAAGCAGAAGAAGGTCCATGTTCAGGATCCGTATTCTTTCAGGTGCATCCCACAGGTGCATGGAGCATCCAAGGACACCATACGTTATGTAAAATCTGTCATCGAGACTGAAATCAACAGCGCAACAGACAATCCTACTGTCTTCCCTGACGAAGACCTCATCATTTCTGCAGGAAACTTCCATGGCCAGCCGATAGCGATCCCTATGGACATGCTGACTCTGGCGTTGTCTGAACTTGCGAACATTTCCGAGAGGCGAATCTACAAACTTATTTCTGGTCAGAGGGGGCTTCCGAACTTCCTGGTGGCGAAGCCTGGACTTAACAGCGGCTTCATGATCCCGCAGTACACTGCGGCTTCCATAGTGAGCCAGAGCAAGGGTCTCTGCATGCCTGCTTCTGCGGATTCAATTCCTTCGTCTCAGGGGCAGGAGGATCATGTGAGCATGGGTGCTAATGCGGCTACGAAACTTGTCCGTGTGGTGGAGAATACCGAGCGTGTGCTGGCAATCGAATTGTTCAATTCGGCTCAGGCTCTGGAGTTCCGCAGGCCTTTGAGGTCTTCGTGGGAGATCGAGAAGATTTTTGCGAAGTACCGCAAGGTGGTTCC
>CAZYCJ010000111.1:0-5375 GCA_964645495.1 uncultured Muribaculaceae bacterium | reverse complement strand
CCTTCAGACCAGACGGCCGAAGTAAACGGCGGGGACGGTAGCGGCTGCCGACAAAGCGGCCGACCCGGAACTGAAATATGCAGCAAAGCAACGACACAAGAGACATCGACAGGAGCAGTGTCCAGTCCATATCACTCTTGACAATGGCCTTGGTGGTCACTGCGATGGCCAGCATCAGGGCGAAGACCCAGATCTTGAAAGGAAGATCCTGCCACTCGACCAGTTTCCTGTGGACCTTCGGCATAAGATATCTAACCAGCCAGGCGCATAGACATGGCAGCATCAGAAGCGGCAGAACCTTTGCCAGAATGATGCTGAAGGCCTCCCAGAACGCAAGTCCTGCCATGGGCTGTATCAATGGAACGACAAGAGGCACCAGTATCGCCGCAAAGATGTTTATCAGAATAGTATATGTCGTGATTCCCGGCACATCTCCTCCGAGTTTACGGGTCACTACAGCCGCGGCCGTGGCGGTCGGGCAGATCAGGCAAAGCATGGCACTCTCCATGAGTACCATCCAGTCGGCATGAGCAGACGGTAGCACCTTCGAAAGCAGGACGATTCCCAGCCCCAGAAGGGTGAAAATGCCGCCCTGAATCAGCAGAAGCCACCAATGCCACCTGTGAGGCTTCAATTCGCGAGGCTCGATCCTGCAGAAAGTCAGGAAAAGCATCGCAAAGATCAGCAGAGGCTGGATAATGCTCACTACAGCCTCAAGAAACGGCCCGGCCCTATGCACAGACGCAGGCATAGCATGGTAGATGAGATATGTGGACGCGCCCGCCACCATCGCAATAGGCAGCGCCCAGTCCCTTATCGTCTTCTGCAGATCCATATCACTGAAATTCCACGCAAAGATAGCCTTTCTGACGCAAGATTGTTGCATATATCTTCAATATTTGCTAACCCACAACGCGATATAGGCATAGTCGTATGCCCTGTATTGCGTTGTTTTGTTTTATAATTGCATATGGAACTGACGGCTCTGGACAAAAGCATGATGAGCCGCCCGTAGCGCTTGATCTGTAGCAGCCGGAGGTCACATATTCCGGCTGCGGTGCACAGTTCATGTTCAATGTTTTCGGTCGGTGACGGCAGAGGCGAGCGGAGCATTTCCCTACGCTCCTGCGAAGCGAGCCCTGTCATCACCGACCGAAAATGCAGGAACTGCACTATGAAGTCGCCGTGTCAGGCATATACCCCGCTTTGCGACGACCAGCAACGCCGCTTTTTTGCAACTTCTTGATGTTTAGCGAGTTACAGAATCAGACTGTTCCAGGTGCCCCTTTTTACAGGGGTATCGGGCACAAGTGTTTCATCAGACAGGATTCTATGTTGCTGATTACAAGCAAGTTATAGCACCGTCAGGGAAAATGGGCGTTCCCGGTCGTTTCAAATTTTCCAACCTACTGTTTCAGTTGATCCGAACTGAGCATCATTCAGAACAAGATCTATGAAGTGCGCGGAGTACGTATAATGCCGGACTTTGATCTGGCGGAACTTTACCAGATAGAGACAAGGGCATTAAATCAGGCAGTAAAACGAAACATCAAGAGATTCCCTCCCGATTTCATGTTTCAACTTAGAACAGAGGAATGGAAGAACAAACGACCTCTCAGAAGACATCAGAAAAGAAATCGACAACATATATATGGCAATTGCGGCCTTGTCAGCAAAGCCGACAAAGCCGCAATTGCCTCCAACCCAAAAGATCGGATACAAATAAGATTATTCCGCCTCGTAGAGACGCGTAGGGTATTTATGATTGAAGCAAGCCAGACAGAGGTCGTCGCGATGACCCGCCTTGAGCATCCCTTCATGCGAAAGGAAGGCCAAGGAGTCTGCGCCGATCAGATCACGGACTTCATCCACATCATGACTGTTGCTTATAAGTTCCTGAGGAGTATGGACATCCACACCATAGTAGCATGTGTACTTCAACGGCGCACTGGCAATACGTACATGCACCTCGGCAGCACCGGCCTCCCGAAGCATCTTCACGATTTTCAGCGAAGTGGTACCACGCACGATAGAGTCGTCCACAAGCACCACCCTCTTGCCCTTCACGATGGTCTTCACCGGAGAAAGTTTCATCTTCACACCCTTCTCACGCAACGCCTGCGTAGGAAGAATGAAAGTACGGCCCACATATTTGCTCTTGATCAGCCCCATCTCGTATGGCAGTCCGCTCGCCTCCGCATAACCCTGGGCGGCACTGAGACTCGAATCAGGCACACCGATCACGATGTCCGCATCGCACGGAGCCTCCTGGAACAGAAGCCTTCCGGACTCCTTGCGGTAGTTGTGCACATTGCATCCCTCGATGTCGCTGTCAGGACGGGCAAAATACACATACTCCATCGCACACATCGCATGGCGCTCCGGTTCAGCATAGAACTGACTCCTCAGGCCATGATGATCGATGGTCACTATCTCCCCCGGCTCCACATCCCGGATATACTCCGCACCGAGGACATCGAATGCACATGTCTCGCTCGCAACTACATAACCTCCGTCAAGACGGCCGATGGCAAGCGGATGGAATCCGTACTTGTCACGGCAGGCATAGATACGACGGCCGGTCATGACCACGAAGGCAAAGGCTCCGTCGATCTGGTTGAGAGCATCCTTGAGAGCCACTATACGAGGCTGATCCTTGTCCACACCCTGCTTCTTGATGAGATGGGCAAGCACCTCGGCGTCAGAAGACGACTGGAAAAGGCTTCCCTTATCCTCAAGTTCTTCGCGAAGCCTGTTGTAGTTCACGATCTGACCGTTGTTGGCCATGGCGAAATCGCCCGAATTATGATGGAAGAGGAAAGGCTGGATGTTTTCTGTCCCCTTGCATCCGGCATTGCTGTATCGGACATGTCCGATAGCCATCCTGCCGGGAAGTTTCGACATCCGCTGTTCGTTGAAGACCTCGGTCACAAGACCGTCTCCCTTTACCCTGTGGAACTGTCCGTCAGGAGCCACAGAAACGATACCGCAGCCCTGCTGGCCTCTATGCTGGAGGGCATGGAGGCCATAATAAGCAAGATTGGCGGCATCATCTACACCATATATTCCAAGCACACCACATTCGTGATGCAACTTGTCATCCCTGTAACATTTACTACACTTACACATAACTATTCTCCTCTGAAGTATGCAACAGCATTGTCAAAGAGAGGCTGCTCAAGACCCTCATCCATGATGTTCTTGAACAGATTACCCTCGAAACGTTCGGTATGTCCCATCTTTCCAAGGATCTGACCGTTCCTGCTTATGATACCCTCGATCGCATAATACGAACCGTTAGGGTTGTAAGGAGACTCCATTGTCACCTCTTCATCGATAGGATCCACATATTGGAAGGCAACCTGACCGTTCGCAAACAGTTCCTTCGCAAGTTCCTCATTCACAACGAACTTGCCCTCGCCATGACTCACCGCAATGGTATGAAGATCGCCGATCGCAAAGCCTGAAAGCCAAGGTGAATTGGTTGAAGATATGCGCGTGGTCACCATCTGCGAGATGTGACGGTTGATGTCGTTGCGGAAAAGTGTAGGGCTGTCCTTGGTCACCTGACCCAGACGTCCGTATGGAAGGAGTCCCGACTTCACGAGAGCCTGGAATCCGTTGCAGATTCCAAGGATAAGTCCTCCACGGTCGATAAGTCCGTGAACCGCTTCCGCGATATCCTTGTTGTTTAGGACATTGGCAATGAACTTGCCGCTTCCGTCAGGCTCGTCACCTGCGGAGAATCCTCCGCAAAGCATAAGGATGTGGCACTCGTCGATATTCTTCTTCATCTCAGCGATAGACCTGAAGATGTCGTCCTCGGTGAGATTGCAGAACACGCTCATCCGCACCTCGGCACCGGCATTTCTCCAAGCCTTGGCTGAATCATAGTCACAGTTGGTACCAGGGAAGACAGGGAGATAAGCGACAGGCTTCTCCACAGGTTCACCCTTGTATCTGAGATCCGCCTTCTTCGCCTTGAACGGCTTCACGCCCTCCAGGCCGGCAGGCTTCACCTTCTTGTTGTACGCCTCGGCTGTATCCGGATATACCTGAGCGAAACGGGAACCGTTGACATCGATGAGTTCGAAGATGTCGAACTTCTGTCCGTTGATCACGAGTTCGCTCTCCTCTCCGTCGGTAACCTCGCCGATCAGGATCGCGTTCGGATAATCGAGTCCGCCTTCAGACTCAACGAGAATCGAACCGTATCCGTAGTTGAAGAGTTCCTTCTCGTCATAAGTGATCTTCGCGTCAAGACCGTTTCCGAAAGACATCTTGCAGACAGCCTCGGCAAGTCCTCCGAATCCGAGCGCATAGCCGGAAACGATGTTCTCGGCCTGCACCTGCTCATGGACGAACTTCCAGTTGGCCTTGAGCTGCCCGACATCAGGCATATGGTTCGCGAGTGGAGTATGCTTTATGAGATACAACTTGTTGCCCTCATATTTGAGTTCAGGAGAGATCACCTGCTCCGCGTCTACGGTGGTGATACCGAACGCCATGAGCATCGGAGGAACGTTGATGTTCTCGAATGTTCCGCTCATGGAGTCCTTACCTCCGATCGAAGGAAGGCCGAACTCCACCTGCATCTTCAGCGCACCGAGGAGAGCCGAAAGCGGCTTGCCCCATGACTTGGGATCGGTCATGCGCTCGAAGTACTCCTGATATGAGAAGCGCATCTTTTCATACGATGCACCGGCTGCGACCACTTTCGCACAAGCCTCCACCACTGCGTAGGCAGCACCATGATATGGGCTCCATGAAGCGATGAAAGGATTGTACCCGAATGCCATGATGCTGGCAGTGTCTGTGTATCCGTCTGTAGGAAGTTTCTGCACAGACACCTGGGTCTCGGTGGTCTGGAGCATACCTCCGAACGGCATGAGGACGGTAGAACGGCCGATTGTGGAGTCGAACATTTCGATCAGGCCCTTCTGTGAGGTCACATTAGGATCCTGAAGATTATTGAACACCTTGTCCTTCAAGGTCTCACCCTCAACTGCGCGCTCGAACGGATTCCTGTATTCCACAGCACCTACGGTAGCCTTCGCATAATGCTTCGCTCCGGCACTGTCGATGAATTCACGTGAAAGATCGACGACGAGTCTGTCACCGTTGAACATGCGCATACGGCCGCGGTCGGTCACATCAGCGACATGAGTCACCTCCACATTCTCGCTTGCGCAATATGCCATCATCGCCTCCTTGTCCTTCGCCTCGATCACCACAGACATGCGTTCCTGAGACTCGCTGATGGCCAATTCGGTCGAATTCAAGCCGTTATATTTGACAGGTACCCTGTCGAGATATATGTCAAGACCGTCGGTAAGTTCGCCGATCGCCACGCTGACGCCGCCGGCACCGAAGTC
>CAZYCJ010000110.1:0-5402 GCA_964645495.1 uncultured Muribaculaceae bacterium | reverse complement strand
TGTCATGTCGAGCGCAGTCGAGACATCTAAAATCAAGCAAATTTAGCAATTTTCGGGGAAATACAAGAAAATACCTATCTTTGCCGACAAAAATACCCGACATGATGACAATTGAAAGCCCCGGCACATTCTGGAAAGACTACGAACTCATTGACTCAGGAAACTTCGAAAAACTCGAGAGGTTCGGGCCTTTCGTAATGGCTCGTCCCGAGCCTAAGGCCTTGTGGGACAAATCATTGTCTGACGGAGAGTGGAACAGAATGATCCACACCCGCTTCAAGACCGGATCCGGATTCGGCAAGGCAGGAAAGGAGGACAGCGGAACATGGGAACGCAGGAAGAAGATGGACGACCAGTGGTACATCCGATACAACGGAGCACAGGAAGGTCTGAATTTCTCTCTCCGTCTGGGCCTGACTTCGTTCAAGCACGTCGGCGTTTTCCCTGAGCAGTCATCAAATTGGGAATATATCTACAAGCAGACCCGCGCCCTGGTCGAGAAGGCGGAGGCTGAAGGAAAGCCTAAGCCTCGCGTACTCAATCTCTTCGCATATACAGGAGCCGCTTCACTCGCCGCAAAGGCAGCAGGAGCAGACGTCACCCATCTCGACTCGGTCCGCCAGGTGGTCACATGGGCCAGAGGCAACATGGAAGCCAGCCGCATGGACAACATCAGATGGGTCGTGGAAGATGCGTTGAAATTCGCACGCAGAGAGGCCAAGAGAGGCAACACATACCAGGGAATCATCCTTGACCCTCCTGCATACGGCCACGGACCTGACGGCGAAAAATGGAAACTCGACGAATGTCTCAACGAGATGCTCCGGTGCGTATCGGCCATCCTGGCACCGCAGGACAGTTTCATGGTCCTCAACCTCTATTCGAACGGCTATTCTGCCGTCCTCGGCGAGACCATAGTAAAACAGGCCTTCTGCACAAAGACCGCTTACAAATCACTTGATTTCGGAGAACTCGTCCTTCGCGACTCATACGGAAAGAACCTCCCATTGAGCGTCTTCGTCCGTCTGGCACGATAACCTTACGGTACAGGATCGTAGCCGTGACCGCCCCAAGGGTGGCAGCGAAGAATACGGCGTACGGAAAGATACAGTCCTTTGAAAGGCCCGTGCTTACGAAAGGCTTCAAGAGCGTATTGGGAACATGTTGGGGTGAAACGGCATGACGGACCTCCTTTCAACGGCGAGAGACACACCTGATAGAACCGGATCAGAAAGACAAACGGAGCAATGGCGATCTTCTTCAGAACCGCCTTCGGGCTATTACCATTATCTCTTCTCTCTGTCATGGCTTCCCGGATTATGCTCCCTGATCCTCTTTCGTCAGAACATCCCCTTCGGCCACCATCCTGCCATAACGGGCATTCAGAGCGTCAATCACCTTACCAACAGCGACATAGATTTCCTCGTACGAAAGAATCTCCTTGGAAGGATACATGAAGAGCAGGTCTACCCCACCCTCAACCGCCAGCAGATGCTTCTGCCTGCGCCAACTCTCACGGATACGGCGCTTCAGAAGATTGCGCTTGACTGCGCGCTTGAACATCTTCTTCGGCACAGACACCATGATACGGTTCGCCTCAGCCTCAGTCCCGGCCAGACACAGATAGCGCAGGCCCGGCACATTGCCGTACTTACCTTTGGCAAGAAGCCTTGAAATGCCAGTCTTGCCGCACAATCTTTCGCTTTTGGGAAGAGTATTACGGATATGTCCGTCCACAACTTATTTTTTGGCCAGGTACAGTTCGAGAGCCTTCGCCACAGAAGGTATCTCAGCGGTCGGAGCCGAAATCTCGATAGTGAGACCCGCCTCCTCCATCGCCTTCACGATGGACTTGCCATATGAGATGAACTTCACATCCTTCTGCACGAAATCAGGATGGTTCTCATAAAGGGACTTCACATCAGCAGGATTGAAAAGCACCACAAGATCATATGAATGCAGATCCACGTCCTTGATGTCCTGAGAAACCGGCTTCACGAAGACAGCTGTCTCGAAAGCAAGCTTCTGGGTCTCGAAGATCTTAGTGACAGCATCCTTTCCGGTCGCACTTGCGGTCGCGATAAGGAAATTCTCGCCCTTATGCTTCGTACCGATAAGGCCGATGATGGACTCAGGAGTACCGTCACCGAAAAAGATCTTCCTCTTTCTGTAGACGATATGCTTCTGAAGATAGTTGGCCACAGCCTCAGTGGTACAGAAATACTTCATGGTTTCAGGCACCTTGATACGCAGTTCCTCACAAAGGTGGAAGAATGCGTCAATGGTGGTGCGGGCAGAAAACACGATGGCCGTATGGTCAAGGATATTTATCCTCTGCGCACGGAACTCCCTGGAAGTCAGGGACTCTATCTTAAAGAACTGTCTGAAGTCAAACTCTGCTTCAAACTTCTCTGCTACGGCTGTGTAAGGCGAAACCGTCTTCGGCTGCTGCTGTGAAATCAGTATCTTCGTCACGTCAATCCTAACTAAAAATCCATCAAAAAACAATTGCCGAAACAATCAAAATTCCGGTGGGTATCATTTCGAGCGCGCAAAGGTACAAAAAAGCAGCGAAAACAGAACACGAAGAAGCAAAAATTTGTGTTTTTCGTAACAGGAAGAGCAAATAAATGGCTCCTGATATCCAAAGCATTGCAGTCTTGATGACAGAATCTTCAACATCCAGGACATCCATGACTCCACCCGTTGCAAGAAGCAGCAATGTCAGGATGATGAAGAAGGTAAACGAGGCCTTTGCCGCAGCCGTCCCGGTCTTCGAAGGGAGTCTCTGAGGGCGGAAGAGATATGACGTCACCATACGTATCAGAAGGTATGCGGCAAAAACCGCAAAATACATTCCGAGAAGGGCATTCCCGGAAAATTTGTCCAGAAAGGCAGGTGAATACAGATGGAAACGATAAGCCAGCAGACAGAAAGGTACAATCATCGCCAGCGCCACCATATCCCTGTCCAGAGCGAGTTTGACGCTGGACTCAAGGTTGAAGCACTCCTTGGCCCTCCACAGACAAGCCACCATCGAAGGACAGACATTGACAAGCCGCTTCAGCAGAAGCAGCATCACCATCAATGAAACTATCGCCAAAGCATCAAACAGCATGTCAGTTTCCTCTTTTCGCCTTATAGCCCATATCCTTCAGAATCGCCACCACCCTGTCACGGAAGTCGCCCTGAATCGTGATCTCGCCGCCCTTTGCACTGCCACCGACACCGCACTTGACCTTCAGCGTACGGCCCAGATCGGCAAGGTCATCAGACGAGCCGACAAAACCTGTCACCAATGTAACCTGCTTGCCCGCACGTCCCTTCCTGTCTATCGACACGATGAGGTTCTGTCTTGACGGTTCCAGAGTCTCAGGCTCGATTTCCGCTTGTTCCTCGTATGCAAAGTCCGGATTGGTGGAGAACACCACTCCGAGTCGTTTCTTCCAGTCGTTATCAGCCATTTCCACAAAATTTATTTTGCAAATATAGTTATATTATGTGTATATTTGTCAGTTTTGAGGAAAAGATCCTCAAGTAGAAAGATTCCCGATCAGGTCGGGAATGACGAAAACACGTAAGACGACGGAAATATTTAAAATT
Organism: uncultured Muribaculaceae bacterium; assembly: GCA_964645495.1. GTDB lineage: Bacteria > Bacteroidota > Bacteroidia > Bacteroidales > UBA932 > Cryptobacteroides. The sequence continues at coordinate 1,799 of CAZYCJ010000110.1, read as the reverse complement.
GACGGAAACAGTTAAAACGAAATGACATATTGATTATGGATAAAAAGAAATTTACATTCTGGAACAGGATTACGGCAACGATCGTATTCGTGATCTCAGCAGTAACATACCTGATGACCATCGAACCTACCGCGTCCTTCTGGGACTGCGGAGAGTTCATCGCATCATCATACAAACTGGAAGTGGGGCATCCTCCGGGAAACCCTGTATTCCAGTTGTTCGCAAGGTTCTTCACCATGTTCACAGACAACATGCATGCAGCCGTTGCGGTGAACGCAATGAACGCCATATGCTCGGCACTCACGATTTTCTTCTTGTACCTGACGATCGTCTTTCTTGCAAAAAGAGTCGTTAAACCGTCAGAAGATGGCACATATAGCCTCGGAAAAGCCATCGCAATCTTCGGCTCCGGAGCAGTAGGAGCCCTCGCATACACATTCAGTGACACATTCTGGTTCTCGGCAGTGGAAGGCGAGGTCTATGCCATGTCGTCCCTCGTGACCGCCCTTGTATTCTGGGCAATGACAAAATGGTACGAGCAGGCAGACACCCCATATGCGAACAGATGGATCGTGCTGATATCGTTTCTGATGGGACTTTCAATCGGAATCCACCTCCTCAACCTGCTCGCCATCCCGGCACTCGTGTTCATGTTCTACTACAAGCAGCGCGAGAACGGACACTACACCTTCCGGGAATATGTGAAGATATTTGCTGTTTCAGTGGTGATCCTGGCCGTCATCCTCTTCGGAATCATCCCTTACCTTCCTAAGATAGCGGCATATGTGGACCTCTTCTTCGTGAACACCCTCGGACTTCCGTTCAACTCAGGAGCGATATTCTTCATGACCGTCCTTCTCGGAACATGCTTCTGGGGGCTTTTCAGGACAATGAAGAAGCAGCAGGTGTTCGCCAACACTATTCTTCTATGCTTCACCGTCATCGTGATAGGATTCTCGCTGTTCTCGATCGTGATCATCCGTTCTGTGGCAAAGACTCCGACCAACGAATACCAGCCTGACAATCCGTTCACCCTCGTGAGATATCTCGGACGAGAGCAGTACGGAAGCAACCCGCTCGTGTACGGAGAATATTTCGGAGCACCTTATGAAATCGAGAAGACCACCTATTGGGCACCGCTCGGAGACAAGTATATCAAGGCGGAAGGCCCTGGAAAGATCGTTTTCAAGTCATCAGGCAAGATGATATTCCCAAGAATGTGGAGCAGCAGCGACCCGAGACACATCGCGTTCTACAAATCATATATGAACGGCGAAGGCAAGAGTGTGGCAGGCGCAGAACACAAGAAGCCGACATTCTTCCAGAACCTTTCATTCTTCTTCGATTACCAGATGAACTGGATGTACTGGCGATATTTCATGTGGAACTTTGCCGGACGCCAGAATGACGTCCACAGCCCGTCACCGGGAGACATTTTCGCAGGAAACTGGGAGAGCGGAATTCCTCTCATCGACGAATTCCGTCTAGGAGATCAGTCCAATGCTCCGGGATACCTCAAGGACAACAAAGGCAAGAACCACTACTACATGCTTCCTCTCCTTCTCGGTATCATCGGAATCTTCTTCCAGTTCGCCAGGGACAAGAGAGGCTGCTGGCTCACCTTCATCATGTTCTTCATGACCGGCATCGCGATCGTGATCTACCTCAACCAGCCTCCTTATCAGGTCCGTGAGCGCGACTATGCCTATGCAGGATCGTTCTATTCATTCTGCATCTGGATAGGACTTGCCGTGGCAGCGATCTATACATGGATACAGGAGAAGGCCGGGCAGAAAGGC
>CAZYCJ010000109.1:1709-5582 GCA_964645495.1 uncultured Muribaculaceae bacterium | reverse complement strand
GCTCCATTTTGCTGCGGAGTTTTTTCCAAATGGACGACCATTCAACTGGTTGCTGACGGCCGCCTGCCGGACCTTCAGGATCTTCGCAACCTCCTGCTGCGACATTCCCATCTCAGAGAAATACTCTTTTATCTTCTTTCCTATCTCTATTTTGTGTGGCATAATTACAAAAAAAGCATAAAAATATTACAAAAAATGTTGCGTATTACAAAAACGGTGTTACATTTGCATCGCCAATCATTTATTATGGGCAAATGTAGCAATATTTTGTGAATTATAAAGCAAAACTTTACAATGTTTGTTGTGTTAAGCAAAAGATGATGCTGATATGGTGTGTAATATTGATAACAAAATTGGTGATAGTGGGACCGCTATCCACCATACTGAGAAGAGGCCTCTTACAGTGGAAAAGGTTTGTGCAGCATTATGCTTTCTTGCCGGAGCGGTGTTTCTGGTAGTGGCAGTCTTCGGCGCATGGCGCTATTTCTTCCTGATGGGACTTTGCCTTCTGGTCGGTATCATGATCTATGAAGACGATTCTGATGCTTTTCCAAAAAGAAAACGCCGCGAAGACCGTTAGTCCTCGCGACGCTTTCCTCACCTTACAACCACTCTTCAAGCCACCTGAAATACTCCCTGTGCCATAGCATGGCGTTCTGAGGCTTGAGTATCCAATGGTTCTCGTCCGGGAATATAAGAAGTCTCGACGGAACCCCCATCATCTGGGCGCAGTTGTATGCTGCCATTCCCTCGTCTACAGGCACTCTGTAGTCCATCCCACCATGAATGACCATAAGCGGCGTATTCCACTTCGTCACAAGTCTGTGTGGCGAAAGCGCATAATGCCTTACGGCCTTAGGGTCATTGCTCCAAGGAGAACCTCCCTGCTTGATGCCACCGAAAGTGAGCCCGTCTCCTGCAGGTCCCATAGGAGCCTTTTCTGTACCCACGCGCGGGTCTATCTCGGTCTCATGCAGACCTCCGTTGTCGAAATTCGGGAACCACATTTCTTCTGTGGTCATATACATATGCTCTTCATTAAAGATACCTGCGTGCGCGATGAATGCATCGAAAGTGTTTTCATGGGTGCCACACAGGTAGTATACTGAATATCCGCCGTAACTTGCTCCGCAGGCAGCCATCTTTCCTATATAAGGTTCTGCCTTCAGTGCCTTTGCAGCCGCGAGATAATCCTGCATGTTCAGACCGGGATAATCTCCGGATATCTGCTCGGTCCACTCCTGGCCGAACGCAGTCGTTCCACGACGGTTAGGAAGGACGACGACATATCCCTGCGATGCCATCAGGCGGTAGTTCCATCTGTATGACCAGCCCTGGCTCAATGTTCCCTGAGGCCCGCCGAGGCAGATGAGGATTGACGGATATTTCTTTGCAGGATCGAATTGAGGAGGGTAGAGAACCCATGTCAGCATGTCCTTTCCGTCAATGGTCTTTATGTATCGTGCCTCTGTCTCATGGCTTGCCAACTGATAGAGGATATGGCCGTTCTCGTCTGTGAGCTGTCTGTAACCGGTGCTGTCGCCCAATGTCACCGCTACCAGTTCGGTAGGAAAGTCCATGCTGCACCATGTGGTGTAAAGGGTGGTGCCGTTTTCGTTCTCCTCAATGTGGAAAGGCGAGCCGAAATCATACCACATGTCTTCGCCGGTCAGACGCTCGATCTCCCAACTCTCTGCATCCTCCTTTGCGAGGAAGATTCCCTGCAGGCCCTCTGAAAGTGCCGCGAAATAGATGCCTTTCGAATCAGCAGCCCATGCGGGCGACGATGCATTGTATTTGAAGTCTGCGGTCACGTCGACGATGCCGCTGAAGGTCGGCATTGCGTCTCCCCATGCGACCTCTGCGACGATCAGTCTCTGCTTGTCAGCCTCGTAACCGTCTCTCTCCATGCTGATCCAGCACAACTTGCTGCCGTCCGGACTCCACACAGGGTCGGTGTCATAGCCTCCCTTCATGTCGATGACCTCGGTCTGTGCTGTCTCTATATTATATATGTATATTTCGGTGTTGGTAGAGAATGCATATCTCTTTCCCGCAAGTTTCCTGCATGAATATGCGATGTACCTGCTGTCGGGGCTCCATGAAAGCTGCTCAAGGCCTCCGAACGGCTCGGTAGGGAGTTCGTAAAGTTCCTTCTCTCCTGCGAGCAGGTCGGTTCCCTCTGACATCGTTCCCTTTGAAAGGTCGATGTCAGCCACGAACGTGTGAGGAATCTCCATGACCGTATGGTCCCAATGGCGATACATCAGGTCGTCACTCTCGTATGCAGTGGCCTTGTCGAGGTCGGCGTAACAGTCTGAAGGAGACTTTACTGCACTCTTTATATAACTTATGTACATAACTTTCTTCCCGTCCGGGGACATCTTGAACTCACCGATTCCTTCGGGCACATCGCTGATCTGCTCAGCCTTTCCAAGCGACCATTCGCCGCCCCTGCTTCTGTCGATGTCCGCAGTCCACATCTGTCCTCCCATGAGGAAGATGATGCTTTTTCCGTCATTGCTCCACCTCGCATTGCTGATGCTTTTTCCGGATTCTGTCAACTGCCTGTTGTCCGAGCCGTCGAGACGGCAGATGAAGAGATTGCGGCACGAGCGGTTGTCCTCCACAGAGGTGTAACTTACACCATATAATATATACTCTCCGTCAGGGGATACCTGCGGGTCTGACAGACGACCCATCGCCAGAAGCGCTTCAGGGCCCATCTTTCCGTCCTCGATGACTATCTCGCTCCTGCCGATATAGCCTTCGCTGCTTAAAGTCTCGTTTCCATTCTTCATAAACAATACAATTCCGATTGCGATTGCTGCCAGCACCAGTATGCTGGCTGTTCTTTTAGTGTTTTTCATTGATATCTTGGTTGTATATGTGACCTGTATGCCTTCCTTGTCGTGGGGTAAACTGTTATTATAAGGTTGCCGGTCTCAGATATAGCCGGGCAGCGTCGCGAAGTTCGGAGGCGACGGCCTCGCGGACATCGGCCGGAGCCACCACTTCCACTCTGGCTCCCCGCCTGCAGAACTCCATGATCAGATCGGTGTCCGGGCAGACGAAGATGCTGAAATACATCATACCTTCCCTGCTTTCAAGGTCAAGCGCCCGAACCTCTCTGATGTTCAGCTCCTTCTGGCTGCTATGGATCGGAAGATCCCGCAGGAACCTCGCCTCCTTTTCTGTCGCCCTGAAAATGATTGTCCTGCCCGGTCCGTCCGGAAGGTAGATTCCGAAACTGGTCGAAAATATCTCATCCACATCGAAATCCTTCGGCATACGGAACGTCTTCCCGCTGATCTCAAGCGAAGTCACACGGTCAAGTCCATACACCCTCATGGCGGAGCGTTCGAGGCAATAAGCCACTATGTACCAGCGCTTTGCTACCTCTTTTACGGCATATGGCCTCAGGGTGAACTTCTCCGACTCCGAACTTGTATATTTCTGATATCCGATCTCTATCTCATTATTCCCGGTCATAGCCTCCATCACGCTTGTCAGGAATTTGTGGCCCGAAGGAATGTCTTCCACCGACACCCTTCCCGAAAGCCTCTCCTTTCCAAGGCTCAGCATGTTGTTGACGGTGAACGTGTTGATCAGCCACGCCGTCTCCGCATTCTCGTCGGCCACATCGGCCGAATACTCGATGAAATAACGGTTCGTGCTCCGGTTGCATCCGATGCTGATACCGAAAATGTCCTCGACCGCCTGGCGATGGTTGTTGAATGTACGGCGTGAATAAGGACTGTCGAAACGGTCCTCCCACCTGTCCTCGATCTCTTCAAGGCTCAGCCCCTTCTCTCCCGCGCGGATGAAGGTCTGCACCAGCCATAAATATTTCTGCAATAATTCTGCTACCAT
>CAZYCJ010000109.1:0-1609 GCA_964645495.1 uncultured Muribaculaceae bacterium | reverse complement strand
CCCGGATCCTCTCTCAGCACAGCATCCGCACAGTCGCGGGCCGCGTTGAGAATCAGTCCGTCCTTCGCCAGCGACGCGATGTTCAGACTTATCGGAAGTCCGCTCTGCTGCGTGCCCTCGAGATCGCCCGGACCTCGCATCTTCATATCCTCCTCAGCCAGTTCAAAACCATTCTCTGTCGCGCACATCAGTTCGATACGGTGTCTCGATTCCTTGCTCAACTTATGCCCGGTCATCAGCACGCAGTACGACTTCTCGCTGCCTCGTCCCACACGCCCTCTCAACTGATGCAACTGGCTCAGCCCGAATCTCTCCGCGCTCTCGATCACCATCACCGATGCGTTCGGCACATCCACTCCGACCTCGATCACGGAAGTCGCAATGAGGATGTCCGCCCTTCCCGCTGCAAAGGCCTCCATATTGAAATTCTTCACGTCGTTCAATTGCTTTCCATGCACCACTGCGGTCTTGTAGTCGGGAAACGGAAAATGCTTGATTATTTCTTCTGCTCCTGCTTCAAGGCTCTGATAGTCAAGTTTCTCAGTTTCGTTTATCAATGGATATACTATGAATATCTGTCGCCCTTTGGCGATCTCGTCGCGCATGAACTTATAAAGGGCCGGGCGTTTCCCGTCTGTCGCATGGATGGTCCGGACCGGCTTTCTTCCCGGGGGAAGTTCGTCGATTACCGACACGTCAAGGTCGCCGTACAAGGTCATCGCAAGTGTCCTCGGGATCGGCGTCGCTGTCATCACGAGCACATGAGGCGGTGCGCCTGAAGAAGCCTTTCTCCACAGTTTCGACCTCTGTTCCACGCCGAAACGATGCTGCTCGTCGATGATCGCAAGACCGAGGTTCCTGAATATCACATTGTCCTCTATCAGGGCATGGGTTCCGACGATTATGCCTATGCTGCCGTCTTCAAGACCCGCATGGATCTCCCTGCGCTCTGAAGTCTTGCTGCTTCCGGTGAGAAGTGCGGCCTTCACGCCCGTAGGCGCGAGGAATTTCTGAATGTTCTTGAAATGTTGCTGCGCCAGGACTTCTGTCGGCGCCATTATACATGCCTGAAAACCGTTTCCTATGGCTATGAGAGCCGTAAGGACGGCCACCATCGTCTTTCCGCTGCCGACATCTCCCTGAAGGAGGCGGTTCATCTGGTGGCCGCTCTTCATGTCGTTCCTGATCTCTGTGATCACCCTTTTCTGAGCCCCGGTAAGGGGGAAGGGGAGCGCTTCGTAGCATTTGTTGAAGGCCTCTCCGACCTTCGGCATATGGATGCCCTGTTCTGCGCGGCTGCGTACATATTTCTGTTTCAGGAGTGATAACTGGAGGTAGAACAGTTCCTCGAACTTGAGTCTGTATTTCGCTTTTTCCAGCGAAATCATATCTTTCGGGAAATGGATGTTGCGCAGGGCGAAATGCAGCGGCACGAGACCGCATTGCTTCATGATGTATTCCGGCAGCGACTCCTCGATGTATGGCAGGCCCTTCGTCAGGGCCGCGTCCATCAGTTTGTTCATCACCTTGCCGGTCACCCCGCCGTTCTTGAGTCTCTCGGTGCTCGGATACACCCCAGTCATATGCCCGTCCATTGTCGGACTACCTG
>CAZYCJ010000108.1:0-5614 GCA_964645495.1 uncultured Muribaculaceae bacterium | reverse complement strand
TGGTGGTGGCTGTCCTGGCTGCTGTGGTGTTCTGCTTCTTCAATTTCCGTCCCCGGGGTAAGGCGAGGTGTTTTGCGGGGGATGTGGGCAGCATGAGCATTGCGTTCATCCTGTTGTTTGCTGTCGGGAAGGTGATTGTGGCTACGGGCGATTTTTCGTATGTGGTTTTTCTGGCGGTTTACGGGGTGGATGCTGTGCTGACTATCTGTCATCGTATCCTCCTGCATGAGAACCTGGGGGAGGCACACCGGAAGCATGCGTATCAGCTGATGGCGAATGAACTGAAGCTTCCGCATCCGCTGGTGAGCGGCATCTATATGGTGTTGCAGCTTGCCGTGTCGCTCGGCTTTGTTTTTCTTTGCCCCGATTCGGTGGCGGCTCATTGGGCTTACCTGATTGGGATTGTGGTGGTGCTGGCTGTGGCGTATGTGCTGTTCAAGAGGAAGTTTTATCATTTGCATGAGGAATATTTGGCTGGGTTGAAAAAATCTTAATTTTGGATCTTGTTATGAATGTAAAGATAGATACTGCACTTTTGGATAGTTTGACAGAGCAGGCTAAGGCTTCTCCTCGTCGCAGGATGAATTTGGATTTGCGTACTTCTGATACTGATACTTCGCAGAGAATGTTGAATGCTATTGAGCCTGGTTCCGTTGTCCCTATTCATCGTCATCAAGAGACATCAGAGACGTTTGTGGTGCTTCGTGGTAGAGTGGTGGAAGAGTTTTATGATGAACTGGAGAGAATTTGCTCTGCTACATACGAGGTGGCTGCAGGTGGCCCTGTTTGTGCGTTGAATATTCCGGCTGGTACTTGGCATACGCTTCGTGCTCTTGAGAGTGGTACAGTGATCCTGGAGATGAAGGACGGGGCGTATGAACCGATATCGGATTGTGATATCTTGAGGTTCTGATTTTGGCGTGATGGTGGGGTAGGTAGTTGTGCGATCTGTAAGAGTGGGCTTGATGAGGTTTGGGAGTAGGGGTGATTGTGCACTTGTGTAAGCTCCGCACCGCAGTCGGACGACGCCCTCCGACTGTTGCAGCTCAAGCGATCCGGCCGGCTCGACCCAAGGGTCGTCCTCGCGCTTGCCTGCTGGGGGCTATTTTTTTAGTATAGTTTTAGAGGGTTATGATTGGAGATGGAGCTTTGGCAGAAAAGGTGTAAAATGTATGCTTATGAAGTAATGTGGTTTAGGTAAGATTTTTGAAAAGAATGTTTATATTTGCATAACTAAAAATTTAAGAATCATGACAACTTTTACAATATCAATTAATGAGAAGACAAAAGCCGGCAAGAGCCTGATTGCATATCTTCGTAGTCTTGGTGTTGTGCATGAGCCAAATTCTACGACGATAAAGGCTATTAAAGAATTAGAGGAAGGCAAAGTTACCCGTTGCTCTTCTTTCGAGGATTATTTGTCACAGGTGCAGTCTTTATGAGAAGCATTGTCTTTACCCACCAGTATAAGAAAGATCTAAAACTGGCTAGGAAGAGGAATTTGCCTGAAGATAAACTTAATGAGGTTATCTTTAAACTTGCAAATGATGAGCCTCTTGCTAAGGACAAAAAGGATCATCCATTGTCGGGAAATTATATCGGATATAGAGAATGCCATATACAACCTGATTGGCTTTTAATCTATAGTAAGGATGATAATGATGAATTGCATATCTTGAATTTGATTAGAACAGGAACGCATTCTGATTTATTTAAAAAATAATGTTTGACCCATAAAGTTCTCTGATAACTGTCAGGGAACTTTTTTATGTAGTAACGTGTGGTAACCTTATGCACTTGTAATCCTAAATATTCGTATTTATATCCACGTGATTATGACTTTTGAAAGTATTGAAAGCGTTGAAATCGTTGGAATTAGTAGATATTATACTTACTTTTGTAGTATGGTAAATGTAAAGAAGATTTTTCCGACAGATTGGCTGAGGTGGAAACCCTATGATAGGGCTGATGAAACTGACAGATATTATACTGATGTTGCAAATCGTGTATTGAAGATAGTATGTGAAGATGCTCCTGTGGATGCATTCTTGTTCAGTACTGAGTATGTTGAGGCGGCAATACGTCTGACATGCTGGTTTGAGGATATATGCTCCAATCTCGGGATATGGAGGGTTGTTAATGAGGAGTGCTCCAAGAGATACGGTGCTCCTGTACCTTTCTATGATATGGGAAGGTATTACCGTGGCGAAGTGAATATGGCCGATGTAAAGCTGATTCTGTGGGCTTATCTTCAGCATATCAATCCTCGTGGCAGTCTGTTGAATCCGGAAAATCCTGCGATTGAGAGACTTGCGGAGAAGATCGCTGATCTTTATGAAAGTGAGTACGAATATGCGCCGGAGAATGTGAGGCTTTACGAATTTGTCCATAATCCTGCAATTGCAGATGATTGGATGGCTTTGCGTTTATGGCTGAATTGGTTCTCTTTGTACTCATATGTCTTCATCGGCCAGAGGGATAGGCTTCAGGAAGCGATAGAAGACTTAAGAGAGGAGGAACAGGATATCCCCGAGCTGATTTATTCGCTTCAGGTCAATATGGTGTACAATGACAAGGGTAATCTCCTGTCACTAGCTCCGCCAAAATGGTGCTCGCGCATTACCGGCTTCAAGCAGATTGAAAAGGTTGAAAAATATGAGGCCTCTCTATACGTATACATGGGACATACAGCAGAGTGTCTGACTCTGAAGGATGTGTTTACAGAAAAGAAGTACGATGTCGAGTCGACTACCTTGGTGCATAATGGTGATATATTGAAAGATGCAAAGGCTGGTAAGTCGGTTTTCAGTGCTGATATCGCTACTGACGGGTGCAGATATTATCTTAGCGGTATCATGGTGCCGGCTGGAGATGTGGATAATCCTATATTGAAGGATGAACTTCGGAAGCATCAGGAGTTAGAGGAGGCCAAGGCGTTCAACAAGCAGTTGTACAAGGACTTCGTAAAGGCAAACCGTGGCTCCCAGTATGCGTTTGTTAAGGATTATGATGCCTTGCTGAAATACTATAGCAGGAAATTGGGCATAGACGATGCGGCTATATCTCAGATTCCGCCGCAACTCATCTCTGCTGAGGATATAACCTTGATCGGAGATCCGGATAATGGCATATGTATTTCTCCGATATCGGCAAGAATCATATTCCATAAGTCAAACAGATTATATGACTGGGAATATGCTGATGAGAATGCCATAGGGGCCTATGTGGGCAGCGGCTTCTTCCCATATAAACAGGCTTGTATCCTGCATGATGATGACATGTTGCCTGATGCCAGAATAAACAGCCTCAAGGGTGAGGAATATGGCAGGTGGTTCATCAGGAAGCACGGTGCATATCTCATTGATTATTTTTACAACTGCTGCAGAGAATACGACTTTTAACATCCTGAACCTATGAAAAAGACCATTTCGAATGTTCTCAAGGGGAAAATGGGAGATACTCTGATCTTTCTGACATATGTGGCGGTCGATATCAATGAGAAAAATGCGCATAAGTATGCCATGATTGCGGACGTAAAGTATCAGAATGTCATAAGTCACATCAATAATCCTCCCACACGCTTGAAGAGAAGATTCTGCGTCTCCATAAGACAAAGCGGGATCTGGCTGATTCCTTCCTCTCAGGTGCCGATGTCGCCCATACCATAACTATAGATGACTTGCGTTCGTTGGCTGGGAAATAGGGCGTTTTGTAAAGCAGATGCTGTATAATTTGGCGAAGATTATTATCTTTGTATGTTTTAGAAAATTCGAAAATATGCCAAAGATATCACAGCGCGGCAAGGAGATGCCGTCGTCACCTATACGAAAGCTTGCTCCGCTGGCCAATGAAGCGAAGGCCAGGGGCGTGAAGGTCTATCACCTGAATATCGGTCAGCCGGACCTTCCGACTCCGCAGAAAGCTCTCGATGCCCTGAAGACTGTTGACCGCAAGGTCCTGGAATACAGCCCTTCGCAGGGTTTCCTTTCCCTTCGTGAAAAACTGCGGGCTTACTATCGCAAGTTCCGTATCGAGCTGTCGGTCAATGATATAATCGTTACCAGCGGTGGTTCGGAGGCGGTGCTTTTTGCCTTCCTCGCCTGCCTGAATCCGGGCGATGAGATCATTGTTCCGGAGCCTGCATATGCGAACTACATGGCTTTCGCGGTCTCTGCCGGTGCGGTCATCAAGACCGTGACTTCGACCATCGATACCGGCTTCGCCCTTCCGCCTGTGGAGAAGTTCGAAGAGCTCATCACAGATCGTACGAAGGCAATCCTCATCTGTAATCCTAACAATCCGACCGGCTATCTCTACACCCGTGCGGAGATGAACCAGATCCGCGACCTTGTGATGAAGTACGACCTTTACCTCTTCTCCGACGAGGTTTACCGCGAGTTCATCTACACCGGTTCGCCGTATATCTCGGCTCTGAACCTAGAGGGTATCGAGAATAATGTGGTGCTCGTGGATTCGGTGTCGAAGAGGTATTCGGAGTGCGGTATCCGCATCGGTGCGCTCGTGACCCGTAATGCCGATGTCCGCAGGGCGGTCATGAAGTTCTGCCAGGCCCGTCTGTCGCCGCCGCTTCTGGGACAGATTGTTGCCGAAGAGTCGATCGAGGGAACGGAAGACTATGCGGCTGATGTATACGAAGAATATGTCGAGCGCAGGAAGTGCCTCGTTGACGGTCTGAACAGGATCGAGGGTGTGTATTCGCCGATCCCGATGGGTGCATTCTATACCGTTGCAAGCCTGCCGGTAGACGATGCTGACAAGTTCTGCGAATGGTGCCTGAGCGACTTCAATTATGAGGGGGAGACCGTCATGATGGCTCCGGCCAGCGGATTCTATTCGACTCCGGGCATGGGACGCAACGAGGTCCGCATCGCATACGTCCTGAAGAAGGAGGACTTGCAGAGGGCGTTGTTTGTGCTTGAAAAAGCGTTGGAGGCATATAATATGAAAAATAAATAGAACGAAAATATGAAGATAGCAGTAGCGGGAACAGGTTATGTGGGCCTTTCGATGGCCACACTTCTGGCGCAGCATCATCGTGTCACGGCGGTGGACATCATTCCTGAAAAGGTGGATATGATAAATAGCAGAAAGTCGCCGATTCAGGACGAATATATAGAGAAATTCTTTGCTGAAAAGGAACTGGACCTCACGGCAACCCTCGATGCTGAAGCAGCATACCGGGATGCGGAGTTCGTGATCATAGCGGCTCCGACCAATTATGACGCTAAGAAGAACTTTTTCGATACTTCGGCTGTCGAGACAGTCATAGACAAGGTCCTGGCTGTCAATCCGGATGCTGTGATGGTCATCAAATCAACCATTCCTGTCGGATATTGCCGTTCGCTTTATGTCAAGTATGCCCTGCGTTTTGCATACGACGAGCATCTGCGTGGAAAGAAGTTCAATCTTCTCTTCTCGCCGGAATTCCTCCGCGAGTCAAAGGCACTTTACGACAACCTCTATCCTTCGCGTATCATCGTCGGCTCTCCGAAGTTCATCGACAACTTCGATGATGAGAACCGCGCCATCGCTATGATAGCGGACTTCGACCGCATGAATGCCGCCGCCCGCACATTTGCCGAACTTCTGAAGG
>CAZYCJ010000107.1:0-5647 GCA_964645495.1 uncultured Muribaculaceae bacterium | reverse complement strand
TATGTCGTAAATGATTACGGCTGCATTGTTGTGTAGACATTCTGAACATCGTCATCCTCTTCGATACGCTCGATGAGTTTCTCGATGTCTGCCTTTGCATCTCCCTCAAGAACCTTGAGGTCGACATTAGGAAGGCGGGTGAACTCTGCTGCCACAAGTTCGTAGCCATTTTCCTCGATCCACTTCTGGATGGTGTTGAATGCTGTGAACTCGCCGTAAAGCACGATCTCCATTTCCTCGTTGTCGTTCTCCTCTTCGAAAATCTCCTCGACACCATAGTCGATAAGTTCGAGTTCAAGTTCCTCTAGATCATAAGGATTGGTGGTCTTCATGCGGAACATGCACTTGCGGTCGAACATGTAATCGACACTTCCTGAAGTTCCGAGAGATCCGCCGCTCTTTGTGAAGTACGAGCGTACGTTTGCTACTGTACGGTTGTTGTTGTCGGTAGCGGCCTCAACGAGGACTGCGATGCCGTGAGGGCCATATCCCTCGAATACAACCTCCTTGTAATCAGCCTGATCCTTATCGGTTGCCCTCTTGATGGCGCGCTCGATGTTGTCCTTAGGCATATTCTCGCTTCGTGCAGTCTGGATGAGTGCGCGAAGGCGTGGGTTTCCCGTCACATCAGGACCGCCCTGCTTTACAGCGATGGTGATTTCCTTGCCGATCTTGGTGAAGACGCGGGCCATGTGACCCCATCTCTTGAATTTACGTTCCTTACGGAACTCAAACGCTCTTCCCATAATTATTTGTTTTCGATTCTGCCGATGTACTTGTCAACATCGTATCCTTCCATTGACTGCGGATACTGATCCTTGATCTTCTTGTAGAAAGAGAGTGCCTTAGCGTTGTCGCCGAGCTTCTCTGCAACTGCACCTGCCTTGAGGAGGTAACCTGCAGCATAGACATTGTCAACTGTAGCGGCAGCCTTCTCGAAGTATCCGAGAGCCTTCTTGTAGTCCTCGAGTCCTACGTATGCGTCACCGATGCATGCTGTAGCACGTGCTGCGAGGATCTCGTCCTTTCCCTTGTAAGCCTCAAGATACTTGATCGCAGACTCCCAGTTTCCGAGTTGGAGTTCGCATACTCCTGCATAGAAGTAAACTGACTTTCCTGCCTTTGCACCGTACTCGTCGATGATCTGAGCGAATCCGAGAACGTTGCCGTCTCCGTTGAGCGCTGTCTCATAGTCAGCAGCACGGAAAGTCTGCTCGGCAGCAGCCATCTGGCCCTGAGCCTCCTCAACCTTAGGCTGGTAAGCGAACTTGTACCAGCAGAATACCGCTGCACATACAACCACTACTCCGACGCAGATGATTGAAAGGAGTTTGCCGTTCTCGTTGAAGAACTTCTCTGTCTTTGAAACCGCCTCAACTACTGCTTCGGCATTTTCTTTTTTGATTTCTTTAGCCATATCGATTAGTTTTTATATTTGTCTATAAGTAGACCCCCATATATAGGGATGGGCACACAAACAGGCGGCAAATTTAGGAAAAATTGTCCAAACTCCCAATAAAAATGTTATCTTTGCCTTGATATCGTAAAAGATTATGCCCGTACTTGAAAAAATCGTCATTTCGGACTTCCGCAATATAGAACTTCAGGAACTTGAGTTCTCACCGAACGTCAACTGCATCAGTGGCAACAACGGTGAGGGAAAGACCAATCTTCTTGATGCAATCTATTATCTGTCAATGACAAAGAGCGCTTTTTCCATATCCGACAAGTTCAATTTCCGTCATGGTGCCGATGAGTTCTCCATCGCAGGTACCTACCGTATGGAGAACGGCCTTTCCAGCCGTTTTGCCTTGAAAATGACGTCAAAAGGCGAAAAAAAGGTGCGCCGTGACGACAAGGCGTACCCACGGGTATCCGAACATGTGGGTGTTCTCCCTATAGTCATGATTTCTCCCTCTGACATTTCCATGGTGAGTGAGTCAGGGGAGGAGAGGAGGCGTTTCGTGAATGCCGTGCTTTCCCAGATGGACCGTGAATACATGAGTGCCCTCCAGCAGTACAACCGTCTCCTGATGCAGCGCAACAAGATGCTCAAGGAGATGGAGCCTGACAGGTCTCTTCTGGAAGTCATCGACATGAGGATGGCGGTGCTTGCAGAGCCTGTCTACCGGGCCAGGAAGCGTTTTGTCGAAGACCTGAAGCCGATTGTATCTGAATATTACAAGGCGGTGTCCGGAGGGTCTGAGCAGGTGTGCATAGAATATGAGTCCGAATTGTCGAAAGCGGGTCTGGACCGGATTCTGGCAGCCTCGTTTGAAAAGGACAGGATTCTGAAATATACCTCCTGCGGCATCCAGCGCGATGATTTCGTATTCACGATGAATGGCCATCCGATCCGCAGGTTCGGTTCACAGGGTCAGCAGAAGTCTTTTCTGGTGTCCTTGAAATTTGCACAATATGAAATAATGAAGAAGAATTACGGCTTTGCTCCCGTGCTGCTTCTGGACGATGTCTTCGACAAGCTGGATATGGGAAGAATCTCCAATCTTTTACAGATGGTGACAGGAAACGATTTCGGCCAGATATTCATAACGGACAGCAACAAGGTCAGGATGGCAGGCATAGTGGATTCTCTGACTCAGGACAGGGCGTATTTCGAAACCACCGCAGGAACATTCGCAAGGATATAGGCATGGCGTGGAACGGTAACAGGATCGGCCGCAAGGAGGCTCAGGGGATGGAGGAACTCGTCACTCAGTTCATAAGGGAGATGAAACTGACTTCGGGATTCAACCGTCAGCGTGTGTTCGAGGCATGGGATGTCGTTTCTGGGGCTTCCGGATACACTGTTGACCGTTTCTTCCGTGACGGCAACCTTTATTGTACGGTCAGTTCGTCCGTGGTGCGCAATCAACTTTATTTCCAGAGGGATGTTCTGGTCCGGAAAATGAATGAGTTTCTTGACAAGGATTCCATGATGGTCCGTGATTCCGATGACGGTCCCGTCATCAGGAATCTGATATTGAAATAATTAGATAACTGTTGAAAATATGAAGATAGTAGCGGATATTGATGTGCCTTTTCTCAAAGGGGTCTTTGAGCCTTATGCTGAGGTCGTGTATAAGAAAGGACCGGAAATCACCAATGCCGACGTTATAGATGCAGATGCTCTCATCTTGCGTACGCGGACTCGATGCAATGCTGCCCTTCTGGACGGCTCGAAGGTGCGTCTGATTGCCACTGCCACTATCGGTACCGACCATGTGGACTTCGATTATTGCAATTCTCATGGCATCGAGGTCCATAACGCGGCAGGATGCAATGCAGGCGGTGTCATGCAGTATGTCTTTTCCGCGCTTTATGGTGTGGCGGCACGCAAGGGCATCAAGATTGACGGCAGCACCATCGGTATAATAGGCGTCGGAAACGTGGGCAGGAAGGTGGAGCAAATGGCCGGATATCTCGGGTTCAATGTTCTGAGATGCGATCCTCCGCGCGCAAGGGCTGAGGGCCCTGAAGGCTTCTGCTCTCTGGAACACCTCCTTGAGAATTCTCAGATCGTCACCATGCATGTTCCTTTGGACGATATCACCCGTGGAATGGCCGGTTCCAGATTTTTTGCCATGATGCAGCCGGGGTCAATATTCATAAATGCATCCAGAGGTGAGGTGGTGAATGAAAAGGCGTTGAAGGCGACATTACCGAAGTTCGGTGCTGTGGTCATAGATACATGGAACAATGAGCCTGATGTGGATGAGGAACTTGTTGATATGGTGGATATTGCTACTCCTCATATAGCGGGATATTCATATCAGGGAAAGCAGACGGGAACTGCGATGGCGGTCCATGCCGTGGCTGAATATTTCGGAATAGACGAACTGAAGGATTTCTATCCGGAGGCGGATATAGAGGATCATGAACCTGTGCTTCTTGACCTGAAAGGAAAGAATCATGGTCAGATTGCAGCGGTTTTCCAATATAATTATCCTATATTTACAGATGATTTCCGTTTCCGTATGGATCCTCATAAGTTTGAGAAACTGCGTTCGGAATATCAATATAGAAGAGAAATATATGTAGAATAGACACTAATAACTAAAACAACCAAATATGTTTACAAAAGAAGATATCGCTCAGATCGAGCAGAGAGGTTCGTCAGTGCAGACTGTAGAGCAGCAGGTGGAACGTTTCAAGCAGGGATTCCCGTGGATGAAGATCGTGGCTCCCGCTACACCGGAAAGAGGTATTCAGGTACTTGATGATGCTGCGGTAGAGGCGGCTGCAAAGTACTATGAAGGTGCTGCCATCAACGGAAAGTGCAAGTTTGTTCCGGCTTCAGGCGCGGCTTCGCGTATGTTCAAGGATCTTTTCAGCGGACTTGATGCCCTGAAAGCAGGAAAAGAACTCGCAGATGACGCTCCTGCAGCAAAATTTGTCGACAAGATTGCGGAATTTGCTTTCTATACTCCTGAACTTTTCGGGGAGGAGACATGCAAGTGTCCGGAATACAGGAAGGATGTACTGGCAAAGACCCTTACTGACGAGGGACTCGGATACGGTTCAAAGCCTAAGGGAGTTCTCAAGTTCCATAAATATACTGACGGTGAGATCCGTACTGCATTTGCCGAGCATCTTGTCGAGGCTCAGAACTATATGAGGAACGATGACGGCACTGCAAACCTTGTTGTCACCATTTCTCCAGAGCATCAGCATCTTTTCGAAGAGGCATACGCTCAGGTCAAGGAGGCTTATGAGGCAAAGTACGGCGTGAAGTACAACATCAACTTCACTTTCCAGGACAAGGCGACCGATACCGTCGCTGTGGATGTGGAGAACAAGCCTTTCAGGACCGAGACAGATTCTCTTCTTTTCCGTCCTGCAGGACACGGTGCTCTCATCTACAATCTCAACAAGATCGAGGAAGAAGTTGTTTCCATCAAGAATATCGACAATGTCGCTAACGAGAGTCTCCTTCCTGAGACAGCAACCTGGAAGAAGGTCCTTCTCGGAAAGGCTCTCGAACTCCGTGACACTCTTCATGGATACCTTCGTGAACTGGATGCCGTATGTACTCCTGTCGCAGGTTCTAGAGTGACTGTTGCCGGTGTTCCGGGTTACGATCCTGTATATGAGGACCTCTATGCAGCTCCTGAGGTTCAGTCACTTTGCGATGATATCGAGGCTTTCCTGGATAATGTCCTCTGTATCAAGATGCCTCAGGCTGAGACATGCAAGGCGAGGGTGGAGGCACTCCGTGCGAAACTCGACCGTCCTGTACGCGTGGCAGGTATGGTGAAGAACCAGGGCGAGCCTGGCGGCGGTCCTTTCATCATTGCCGAGAAGGACGGTTCTACATCGCTTCAGGTGCTCGAAAGCGTTCAGATCAATATGTCTGATGACCATGCCCGCAATGCTCTTGCGTCTGCGACCCACTTCAATCCTGTGGATATCGTATGCTGTCTCCATGACTACAAGGGTCAGAGTTTCGATCTCCTGAAGTATGTGGATGAGGATGCAGGCTTCATCAGTTCGAAGAGTTATCAGGGACGCGAACTCAAGGCTCTTGAACTTCCTGGTCTCTGGAATGGTGCGATGAGCAACTGGAACACCCTCTTTGTTGAGGTTCCTCTCGCTACCTTCAATCCTGTGAAGGTCGTTCTTGACCTCCTCAGGCCTGCGCATCAGA
>CAZYCJ010000106.1:0-5752 GCA_964645495.1 uncultured Muribaculaceae bacterium | reverse complement strand
CATCATACTGGTCAAATCTCCAATCTCGTATGCAACTTGTTCCTGTCATTGCCTTATTGTAAAATCGCGCAAATATAGCAAAACATTCACGATTTTACAATACTGAATGAGGAGAATGCAAATTTCCATGAAGTATTTCTGTTAAGAAAATCGTGATTTGCTTGAAAAAATGTACATTTGCTGACCGAAACAAGTTAATTGTATCATCACTTAAGCCACATTATATATGAACGAAAAGTATATTTTGGCTCTGGATCAGGGCACAAGCAGTTCAAGAGCGATAGTCTTTGACCATCACGGACAGACCAAGGCGATAGCACAGAAGGAATTCACCCAGATATTTCCAAAACCAGGTTGGGTGGAGCATAATCCTATGGAAATCTGGTCTTCGCAAGCTTCTGTGATTGCAGAGGCGATAACATCCATTGACATCAATGGTCTTGATATAGCCGGCATTGGAATTACAAACCAGCGCGAAACCACCATTGTATGGGATGCCGAGACCGGTGAACCTATATACAATGCCATAGTATGGCAGGACCGCAGGACCTCTGACTACTGCGATATGCTCAAGGATAAAGGCATGACTGATATGATCCGCAGCAAAACCGGTCTGATCATCGATGCCTATTTCAGTGCAACCAAGATCAGATGGATACTTGAAAATGTGCCTCACGCACGCGAAAAGGCTGAACAGGGCAAACTTCGTTTCGGAACAGTCGATACGTGGCTGATCTGGATGCTCACCAGTGGTGAAGTACATGTTACTGATGTCAGCAATGCCTCAAGGACAATGGTTTACAATATTAATAATCTGTGTTGGGATAAAGAACTTCTTGAACTTTTCGATATACCGGAATCAATGATGCCGCAGGTAAAGTCATCAAGTGAGATATACGGATACAGCAAGACAACCATCTTCGCCCACGAAGTTCCGATTGCCGGTATAGCAGGCGATCAGCAGGCTGCCCTCTTCGGCCAGATGTGTACAGAGCCGGGGTCGGTCAAGAATACATATGGAACAGGATGTTTTCTTTTGATGAACAGCGGTGAAAAGCCAATCACCTCATCCAACAATCTGCTTACAACAATCGCATGGAAGATTGGTGACAAGGTGAATTATGCCCTGGAAGGCAGCATATTTGTCGCTGGAAGTGTCGTGCAATGGCTTCGCGACGGACTTGGAATCATCAGGTCGTCAGCTGAAGTTGAAGCCCTTGCCGCCAGTGTAGAGGATAATGGCGGAGTATATTTTGTCCCTGCTCTGACCGGGCTTGGCGCTCCATATTGGGATCAGTATGCCAAAGGAAGTGTTTATGGAATTAGCAGAGGAACGACAGCCGCCCATATTGCACGTGCCGCACTTGAAGGTATAGCATATCAGACAATGGACATAGTCAATGCCATGCAGAAGGACGCCGGCATCAATCTGACTGAACTCAAGGTTGACGGAGGCGCATCACGCAACAACCTGTTGATGCAGTTCCAGGCTGACATACTTGGGACATCAGTGATCCGCCCGAAGGTCACTGAAACCACGGCATTGGGTGCTGCATACCTTGCCGGACTTGCAGTCGGATATTGGGACAGTGTTGAGCACATCAAGAGCCAATGGGCGGTAGATACCGTATTCAGCCCTTCTGCCCCGGAAAGTGAAGTCGAAGCCCATAAAGCCGGTTGGGCAGATGCCATCAGCCGCACATTGACAGGAAAATAATCATAAATGCAATTACCATGACCACATTATTGACAAAATGCATTTTTGAGTTCATTGGAACTCTTGTGCTCGTACTTCTCGGCGACGGTGTATGCGCCGCCACGACTCTCAACAAAAGCAAGGCACAGGGAGCCGGATGGATTGTAATCACGATGGGATGGGGCTTCGCTGTTATGGTGGGAGTATTCATCGCAGGCTCAGTGTCAGGTGCACATCTCAACCCGGCAGTCAGTATCGGATGTGCCATTGCCGGCACAATGGAATGGAGTGCTGTTGTCGGATATATCGTAGCACAGATGCTCGGCGGTTTCGTCGGAGCGACTCTCGTTTGGCTTTTCTATAAGGATCATTACGATATCACAGAGGATCCCGCAGCCAAACTCGGCACATTCTGTACTGCACCTGCCATTGAAGGGCATAAGGCTCGTAATTTCTTCTGCGAGACTCTTGCAACATGGCTTCTAGTATTTGTAATTTTAGTATTTGGCTATGAGGCAAATGTACCATCTCTTGAGGCTGCAGGAAATCATCTGCACATTGGAATTGGTGAACTCGGCGCAATCCCGGTGACATGCCTCATCATGTCAATCGGAATGTCATTGGGCGGAGCTACCGGATATGCACTTAACCCTGCCCGCGACCTTGCCCCAAGACTTGCACACGCAATCCTCCCGATCAAAGGCAAGGGAGACAGCAACTGGGGATATAGCTGGATTCCGGTTGCCGGTCCTATATCAGGCGCCGTTCTTGCAGCCCTGACCTACCTCGTTCTTTTCGGCACTCTTTAAGTCTTACATCCCCGCCGAAGGGTTTGAAAGACATCACAGACCATAAGCCTGTGACGCCGTATCTTGGTCTCACTCAATGTACCCCTCCTGATCATAGCCGCGACGATGTTTCTTAATCAGATCGACCACCGGTCGAATACGTTCGTCAGTAATCTTCATGTGCGAATACTTCTTGATCTGAGCATCATACCGCTCTCGGGAGCCGATTTTGAGTCTTTCCTCAATATCCTTCGGCACAAAAAAGCTTGCCCGTTCTCCCAATCTGTTGTAAAACTCATTCTGATATATGAAGACACCTGCCAGATCGAAATCGCCGAAATGGATGTATCTGTTGGGGATTTTCTGAAGCCATCGTACAAGATCACCGGACTGAGGATAGCGGCATACAAAGAGAACCTTATCAAGATGTCTGAAAAGTTCCCTCTGCCTGCTGACCCATCTGAAATTCTCACAATTCTCTATTCCAACTATTGTAACATCAGCAGTCAGAGCCAACGCATAATAATCATATATGAATGTGAACATCCCGTCATAAGGGTGAATCTCTATAGTCTTACCCTTATACAGAGCTCGAACCGGCTCGTACGTATTGACCATAAATCCTCGCATAGTTCTGCGACGGACAGCTTTGGAATTGCCCAAAGCCGCAACCTGCAAGCTTCTCGATGGAGAAGGTCCATTCTGTAATGACGCATATGCTTCAATGTCATTAATTTCATAGTTTGAAGCAAGAAAATCTGTTAAGACTGTCGGAGAAACCGCTTTATATGTTTTCCTTCTGCCATGAACAATCGGCACAATCACATCATTGTCAAGCATTTCAGTCACAATGTCACCCTTGAAAGCACTTGATGGCACACTTTCCCCTTTCGAGAGTCTGAGCAGTTGTTCTAATATGGATTTCGGCAACTGTATCATTATAACCGCGCAATCAAAGGTACAACAGAAGTGTTTGACTGAGCATCCTTGCTCATCAGATAGGTATATTTATACTCAGACACATTGTATGTCATAGGAGAACTGTTTATAAGCCGTATATTACGCATATTTGCGAACTCAAGTATTCCCTTGACATTCGTAGGATGGAGTTTGCCTATCTCGTCCATCATGCAATGCAGCGAAAAGTCACCGAACTTTCTGGAAATCTTGGCCTTGAACACATTCAGAAGCATGATGTTGATCATCGCTTTAACTGTGGTACAATTTGGGTGAAACTCATTTAAAAAAATGCGTTCAAACCGCAATAACTCGTTGGAAAAATTGTAACTACTGTTTGAAAAGTCGTTACAAAAAGTGTATATTTGTTCTCAAATAAGAATCCGACTATGCTAAAAAGAAAGATTGAAGATACCCTCGTTGCGTGGAAAAACAAGCCCGTACGTAAACCACTTGTGATTATGGGCATTCGTCAGTGTGGTAAGACGTATATATCGCAGCACTTCGCTGAACAAAACTACAGGAATGTCGTTTACATGAACTTCATCAAGCAGCCTGAGCGGATTAAAGCCTTCGCTGGATCTAAGGATGTAGACAACATTCTACTCAACTTGTCTGCTCAGATCAGGGGTGCCAAGTTCATACCTGGAGAAACCTGCCTTATATTTGATGAAATTCAGGAGTGTCCCGAGGCTAGGACTTCGCTTAAGTTCTTCAAAGAAGACGGGCGTTTCGATGTAATAGCCACCGGCTCCCTACTGGGTGTCCAGGGGTACGGCGATGAACTCAGGAAACGGCGCCGCAAGCTGGTTCAAAAGAAGGAGCTGGGCATCAATTCAGTCCCTGTCGGCAGCGAAGACATAATTGAGATGTACCCGTTGGACTTCGAGGAATTCCTCTGGGCCAACGGAATGAACCAGGACGTTATCGAGGTGCTCAGGAAATGCATGGCGGAGGAAAAGCCCGTTCCTGAAGGAATTCACGTAGCTTTGAAACAATATCTGAACCTCTATGTAGCTATCGGTGGGCTTCCCGCCCCCATCAATGCGTTTCTGACTACAAATAACATGAACGCAGTGAGTGAGGAATACCAAGCCATCTTGAAGGAGTACCGCGATGACATGGTCAAGTATGCGCCTGATAAAGATAAGCCACACATCCGTGAGTGCTTCAATTCCATTCCCAAGCAGCTCGCCAAGGAAAACAAGAAATTCCAATACAGCAAAGTAAAGCCAGGCGGGCGGAGTGAAACATATCTGGGCTCTCTCCAGTGGCTTGAGGATGCCGGAATAATCTGCCGATGCTATAATACTGACATTACCGGTCTCCCGATGGAAGGCAACGCAAAGGACAACGTGTTTAAAGTCTATACTGCGGATATCGGTCTTCTAATAGAGATGCTTGGCCCAGGAACTCGTGCAGACATCCTGCACGGCAACCTCGGAGGATTCAAAGGCGCCATATTTGAGAATCTTATGGCCGACACGCTTCACAAGAAACAGCAGAGATTGTACTACTTCCTTAAGGATTCTGGTCTCGAGCTGGACTTCCTCATCCGGATGAAAGGCGAATGTGTGCCGCTAGAAGTGAAAGCGAAGACCGCCCAGTCAAAGAGTATCAAGACAGTCTTGAATCACTCGGATAAATACCACGTGAAACACGTCATCAAATTTGGTGACTTCAATGTCGGACGGGAAGGACAACTGTTAACCCTTCCTAACTATATGCAGTTTCTCCTGGATTTGGATCCGGAAGAAATCATCCTCGAGCCAATTGATGTGGATGCTGTCAACTCTCTGGCAAAGGAAATTTTGGGATAAATGTTCCGATAGGAATGACATAAACTCAGTCTTCTCTTCTGTACGCATATTTGCCGACTCCGATAATTACTGTCATGTCTTCAAAGAAGAAACCGAATGAGTCGCATTTTCGGTTAAATGTGGCAAGTTTGTTCGGTGAAATGTAGCCACTCTACTCAAACACAATCATGTCGCAGAGTGGTACGAAGTACTCACTTAATGACAGTATCAAATGGTCCCATAGTCTAAATCTTTTTACAAAAAGAGTTCTAATTTGTATAGAAAACAAACAAAAAGCATTTTATCTGTACAAAATGAAACTAATTTGACAAAGCTTTTCTACCCCAGCAACTTTCCAAGCAGACTGACAAACTGCATGACAGTATCCTTGTCCTTGACAGGGATGTTCAGCGAGGTCTTGCCGGTCTGCTTGTCCTCATTGACGATGGAATCCACCATGCGCCTGCTCGCATCAGGATCTTTGAGTACGCCGACAAGATCAGTCAGGAATG
>CAZYCJ010000105.1:0-5764 GCA_964645495.1 uncultured Muribaculaceae bacterium | reverse complement strand
TTCGGCCGGAAACTGGGCAGCGACTTCCCTTCCGAACTCGGAGGCTTCATCCCTGACTCGAAATATTACAACCGTGTATACGGCAAAGGCGGATGGAAGGCCACCACTGTCATCTCCCTTTCCATCGGACAGGGTGAGATAGGATGTACACCGTTGCATCTCGCAAACCTCTGTGCGACAATCGCCAACAGAGGATTCTACTACACTCCTCATATCATCAAGGATTCCGAAAACGTCACCATAGACCCGAAATACAAGGAAAAGAACTATACAATGGTCGACACCACCCACTTCCCTAAGGTCGTGGGAGGTATGTACCGCGCAGTAAACAGCGGATACGGTTCCGGTGGTACGGCCAGCGTGGCAGCGGTCGAAGGACTTGACATCTGCGGAAAGACAGGAACGGCGCAGAACCCGCATGGACATGACCATTCGGTGTTCATCTGCTTCGCTCCACGCGACAACCCTAAGATCGCAGTTGCGGCATATGTGGAGAACGGAGGCTTCGGAGCGACCTGGGCGGCACCTATCGCATCACTCCTTACAGAGATGTACCTGAACGGAGAAATCGGGGAAAACAGGAAATTCCTTGAGGAGAGGATTCTCAACGGAAATCTGATGGACAGAGTAAAAGTGAAGAAATAACATGAGAGACGCAGGAGGACACAGAGGCAGAAGCCTTGCAAAGACCATCGACTGGAGCCTGGTGGTATGTTGGCTTGTTCTCATCCTGATAGGATGGGCCAACATCTATGCGTCAGTCCATGCCACTGAAGAAGGGTCCATATTCGATTTCGCCAGCAGAAGCGGAAAGCAGTTCGTATGGATGGTCACGGCCTTCGGCATAGCGGGACTGATCCTGTTTGTGATTCCCCCACGTATTTATGAGGGGGCTGCATTGCCTATATATCTTATGGTGCTGGGACTTCTTGTAGCCGTCATCTTCCTGGGCATCGAGGTCAAGGGCTCCCGGTCCTGGTTTGCTTTCGGGCCCGTCAGGTTCCAGCCTGCCGAAATATCCAAGATATCCACGTCCCTGATGCTCGCTGCCGTCATGAGCCAACTCGGCTACAAGATAGGGAGATGGAAGGACTTCATATTGACGTCACTTATCATCCTGGTGCCGATGCTCATCATCGTGGGCCAGAGCGAGACAGGATCGGCCTTGGTATATGTCGGCTTCATCTTCATGCTCTATCGCGAAGGCCTCTCGGGATGGCTTATCTTCATGGTTGGCATGGCCATCCTGACCTTCATCCTGACCCTGACGGCATCGCCATTCGTGGCATGTCTTGTACTCGTCGGAGTGGCATCCTTGTGCATATGCCTGTATTCCGGACGATTCAAATGGTGGCTGCTTATCTGTGTGCCTCTTATTGTCCTGATGGCTTTTGTTCCGTCCATTCTGGAAGCAATCGCCGCTTCGGGGCAGACTGTGGCGGAAGGAACCGCTGAAATCGTCGAGGGCGAGGCTGTCGCAGAACCGTTCATTTCAAGGATAAAGCCATTGTACATCCTTCTTGGAGTCGTCGGCATATCATTGCCTTTCGTGGCCTTTCAGGCCTTCCGTGAGCGCAACATGTTCACCCACCTTGCACTCATTTCCCTTATCGGAGGCATCATCCTGACTTTCTCTGTGGACTTCCTGTTCAACGATGTGCTTCAGGACCACCAGCGCAAGCGTATCGAGGTGCTTCTGGGAATGAAAGAAGACCCGGCAGGAGTGGGATATAATGTGAACCAGTCGATGATCGCCATCGGATCAGGAGGTCTGTTCGGGAAAGGTTACCTGAACGGTACTCAGACCACATACGGCTTCGTTCCCGAGCAGAGTACGGACTTCATATTCTGCACCATCGGAGAGGAATGGGGCTTTGCCGGTTCCGCGTTCGTGATACTTCTGTATGTCTTCCTGATATGGAGGATCATCAAGAATGCAGAACGCAGCAGGGAGGCCTTTACCCGTATCTACGGATATTGCGTCGCCTGCTGCATCTTCATGCACCTGTTCATCAACATAGGCATGACCATCGGTCTCATGCCGGTGATCGGCATCCCTCTGCCGTTCGTAAGTTACGGAGGTTCTTCCCTCTGGGCCTTCACAGCCCTTCTCTTCATCTTCATCGCCCTAAACCGTAACGAGAGAAAATACTTTTAGAAATCCGGTACTGCCTGTTTCAAAACAATCCCTCCCACTCCTTCGGAGCGGGCCCCACCCTCTGCGGCCAGAGGGGTAGCACGGTTTTGAAACAGGCAGTACCGGATTTCTATCAAGAACTACAGCCCGAAGAGGTAGCGGTGCTGTTCAGGGGTGAGGGTGTCGATTTCGCAGCCCCAGTATGAGAGTTTGCGGCGCGCAACCTCCTGATCGATCTCGAGAGGTACGTCGTTGACCATCTGTCCCGGCTCACGGGACACTTTGTCAGCATTTTCCACAAGATACCTGGCACTGAGAGCCTGGATGGCAAAGGACATGTCCATGATTTCGGCTGGATGTCCGTCGCCTGCAGCAAGATTGACCAGACGGCCCTCCGCTATGATGTAGATTCTGTTGCCGTTTTCAAGGGTATAGCCTATTATGTTCTTTCTGGCAGGCTTGGCCTCGACAGCCATTTCACGAAGGCCGGCAACATCGACCTCGCAGTCGAAGTGTCCTGCATTGCAGCAGATGGCACCATCTTTCATTTTAATGAAATGGTCTTTCGTGATGACGGCATCGCAGCCTGTGACTGTCACGAAAAAGTCACCGAGAGCAGCAGCCTGCTCCATCTTCATCACCTTGAAACCGTCCATTACCGCCTCCATGGCCTTGATCGGATCCACTTCAGTCACTATGACCTCCGCACCGAGTCCCTTGGCACGCATCGCGACGCCCTTTCCGCACCATCCGTAACCTGCGACAACTACATTCTTGCCCGCTACGATGAGGTTGGTAGTCCTGTTGATGCCGTCCCACACAGACTGGCCTGTACCGTACCTATTGTCGAACAGATGCTTGCAGTCGGCGTTGTTGACAAGCATCATAGGGAACCTGAGTGCCTTGGCATTGTTGAGTTGGACGAGGCGGAGGATGCCTGTAGTGGTCTCCTCGCAGCCACCGATCACATTCGGAATGAGGTCGGCATATTCAGTATGCATCAGGTTCACGAGATCACCGCCATCATCGATGATGATGTGCGGGCCCACCTCAAGAACACGGCGGATATGCGCTTCATATTCCTCCGGAGTGGCATCGTACCATGCGAAGACATTCAGTCCTGCTTTGACGAGAGCTGCGGCGATGTCGTCCTGGGTCGAAAGAGGATTGCTTCCTGTCACATACATTTCAGCACCTCCTGCTGCGAGGACCTCACAAAGATAGGCTGTCTTCGCCTCGAGATGCACTGAAAGCGCCACCTTCCTACCCTTGAAAGGAAGGGTTGCGCGGAATTCATCTTCCAATCCGTTAAGGAGAGGCATATGATGTCTTACCCAGTCTATTTTAAGCCGGCCGTCCTGCCAAAGTTGCGGATTTCTGATTTCACTTGCCATGATATTTGTCATTTTTGAATTTTCCGGACGCAAAGATAGTCTTTTTTGACCACACAAGACCGAGTTTTGCCACAATCCAGGCCAATTTCGTCGATTGTGGTGAATTTGTTTTGGGATTAAATTTGATAAAGGTAATTTTGCATCATCCAAATTTTTGTGAAATGGGACTTCTTACAGGAAAAACCGCGCTCGTCACCGGAGCCACCAGAGGCATAGGACGGGCGATTGCTTTGAAATATGCAGCGGAAGGTGCTGATGTCGCCTTCACATACAGGTCGCAGCATGAGGCAGCGGAGTCTCTCGTTGCAGAGATCGAGGCTCTTGGCGTACGTGCAAAGGCATATACCTCAGATGCAGCATCATTTGAAGATGCGCATAAGGTCGTAGAGGATGTAAAATCCGTCTTCGGGCGCATCGACATTCTCGTGAACAACGCAGGCATCACAAAGGACGGTCTGATGATGAGAATGGACGAAGCACAATGGGATGCAGTCATCGACACAAATCTCAAATCTGCCTTCAACTTCATTCATGCATGCACTCCTGTCATGGCACGACAGAGAGGAGGAAGCATCATCAATATGTCATCTGTGGTGGGCGTATCGGGAAATGCAGGACAGTGCAATTATTCCGCATCGAAGGCCGGACTTATCGGACTGTCAAAGTCGATAGCCAAAGAAATGGGTCCTCGCGGAATACGTGCCAACTGCATCGCACCGGGATTCATCGCAACAGACATGACTGGAGCACTTCCAGAGAATGTGCGTCAGGAATGGGAGAAACAGATTCCGATGAGACGCGGAGGCACTCCGGAGGATGTGGCAAATGTAGCCCTCTTCCTTGCAAGCGACCTCGCAGGATATGTCACAGGGCAGGTAATCAACTGCTGCGGCGGCATGAACTGCTGATGATTACAGATTCTTAACACACACTATATCGTATTTGCACAAAACCTAAACCCGGCACCCTGCTGATGTGAATCAACAGGGTGCCTTCTTTTATGCAGTTTTTTCTTTTTCTTATGTTTTTTTCCGTTTTCATATGCTCGTTTTTTCTTTTTCTTAGCCTGACTTTCGGCAGATCGTCTTACTTTGAGATATGATTCGAAAAATCATAAGGGCATTGAAAGCGGCGGCAGATCTTGTACTGCCGAGGGCATGCATCGTATGCGGGAGAAGGCTCCTTGTCGAGGAGAGGCACCTCTGTCTTTTCTGCATGACAGACCTGCCTATGACTCATTTCTGGCAAGTCACACGCAACCCCATGGCAGACAGATTCAACGCTGTCATTCAGGAGCATATTCCCGACTATGCACCCCGTGAACCTTATGCCTATGCCGCCGCATTGTTCTTCTACCATAGTGAGGCAGGATACAGACAGATCCCCTACCGCCTGAAGTATCATGGGGACATCCCCGCAGGCAGATATTTCGGAAAGATGCTTGGCGAAAGACTTGCAGAAGCAGGGCATTTCCGTGATGTGGATCTCGTCATCCCTGTCCCGCTCCATTGGACAAGAAAATGGAAAAGAGGATACAACCAGGCCGAGGTGATTGCGGCCGAAGTGTCTATGGTCCTGCATGCAAGGATGGAGTGCGGCATGCTCCGACGGGTACGGCGCACGCAGACGCAGACAGTTCTGAGCGTCGAAGAGAAATCTCGCAATGTATCCGGGGCGTTCAGGGCTGTCAGAAGTACTGAGACCTTCAGGCATATTCTGTTGATAGATGATGTGTTTACGACAGGCGCGACATTGACGGCTTGCTTTACCGCTTTGCGGTCTGCTTTCCAGGCTTCTGTGCGCATCAGTGTCGCGACGCTGGGATATGTGGGAGATTAGTCCTTTATGGTGATCTTCTCTTTTGAGACAAAGTAATAACGGACGACATCAGTGGCGACCTTCTGATTGAAGGCTATGACTTTTTCTGCCTTCTTGAGGGCACGACGCAGGCGATGATGATGATAGTGGCGCTGGAACCAGTTGTAGGGATGGTTCCTGTCGCTGAGGAAAGTGAGGTCTTCCACTTCCACCACCCGCTTTCCGGTCTTCTTGTCTTTATATTTCTTCATCGCATGTATCTGTTTCATGCAAAGATATGGTATTTTTGGAGATAATCGCGAATTTTGACTATCTTTGCACCCGGATCGCTCTGGTGGTGGAATAGGTAGACACGCGGGACTTAAAATCCCGTGGACAGAAATGTCCGTACGGGTTCGATTCCCGTCCGGAGCAC
>CAZYCJ010000104.1:0-5794 GCA_964645495.1 uncultured Muribaculaceae bacterium | reverse complement strand
TGCTCCTTTCCGTCGCTTTCACCATAGACCTTGATGTGCAGATGGTTTGCCGGAGGAGCCTCTTCCAGTTCGAACGCGATACCTGCGTAATCATCAAGACTCAATGAGGCATCCGAAAGATTCAATTCGCTCCATAACTGATTGTATGTGACCTTGTAGGCAACATGGTAATCATCAAGCGTAGGGATGACAGGCGTAAAGGAGTCTCCATGATATCCTTTCACAATGGCTTCAGCGATTTCCGGCTGATTGAATACCGGGATGGATCTGTGTACTCCGTCCGAAATGCCCATCCAATGGAAGGTTCCGATACCCCTTTCCTTAGCGTTCCTGACCAGATATTCCGCATAGTGACAGTAGTTTTCCAGAGAAGGATTTTCGCTGAAGGTTCCCCATTCGCCGACTATGACAGGACCTCCGAGAGAGACAAGGTGCGTCTCCAGAAGATCGAACATGCCTGTGACCTCAGCCTCAACGGCAGCAAGGTCATCGATATGAGGGTATGCATGTACCTGGAAAAGGATATGGTCCTCGACGGCATCTTCAGGCCTTGCCATATTTTTCAAAGGATCCTGGAGATGAGAGTTCCAGTCTCCGACTCCGTTGCAGGCTCCGTATGTGTTGACAACCAGATTCCTCACTGCATTGTTCCCGCCTGTCGCTCGGACTGCGTTCACAAAACTCTGCGCATAGTCGTTTATGGCCTTGTAGGCCTCACCGGCCTCTGTAGCATTGTATCCAAGATTCATTGACGCATAGCACCATGAACGGCTTTCGTCAAGCATTTCGTTGTATCCTTCGAAAAGCAGGCGCTGGTCGTAGTTCTTGAAACGCTCAGCAATCTGCGTCCAGAGGCCTTCGAACTTCGTTTTCTCCTTGGTATAGTCTTCCGCACTGGCAATAAGCCATACATCCTCATCTGCTCCCGTGTCATGGTGTACGTTCAGTATGCAGTACATGCCGGCATTGATGACATAGTCGACTATCTCGTTGACGCGATTCATCCATTCCTCGTAGACTTTTCCGTCAGCATCCATGTGGATGCCCCAAGTGACAGGAACGCGGATTGCACCGAAGCCGGCGTTCTTCATCATCGTCATGAGTTCAGGCCTGGTGACGGACTGACCCCAGCCGGTCTCCCATTTCTTCCAGTCTCTTCCGTCGTCGTCCCCAGACCACCATGTATCCAGGGTGTTGCCGAGATTCCAGCCTACACCCATGCTCTTGATGGCCTCGTATGAGGATTCGAATTCCGGCAGAGGACCCGGTTCGGGTTCTGACCCGGATTCCGGTTCCGAAGGCTCGGCAGGCTTTTCTGTGACAGGGTCCTTTTTCCCATCCTGAGAATCTTCTTCAGGAGTACAGGATATGGCAAGGAACAATGCCATAACGGACATGAACAACGCCTTTCGCATAATCTGATTAACCGAGTGTGACAACTACCTTATGTTCTCCGGCGGTGTGAGGGACAACGTTTCCGTCAACTCCCACTCCGTCTATAGTCATGGATTTCACGCCCTTGCATGCTCCGTCAGGATTGAGGACGGTGATCTCGTATGATGCTCCGCGGAATTTCCTGCGGACGGTGTATTCCTTCCACTCAGGGCAGATGCATGGGTCGATCTCCAATCCGTCGTATGACGGCTTGATGCCAAGGATGAACTGAGAGATGGCGTACCAGTTCCATGCTGCTGTACCGGTGAGCCAGCTGTTCTTGGCCTCACCCGGCCTTGACGCGTCCTTTCCGGCGATCATCTGCGAATATACGTATGGTTCGACCTTGTGAAGGGCGCTTCTTTCTTCCGTATATGACGGACATATCTTGCGGAAATATTCCCACGCGCGGTCTCCGCGTCCGATGACGGTCTCGCCGATGATTACCCAAGGGTTGTTGTGGCAGAAGATGCCGGCGTTTTCCTTATATCCCGCAGGGTATGAAGATATTTCTCCGTATTCTACAAGATATTTCGTGAATGCAGGATTGTTGAGGACGATTCCGTGTTCGCAGTCGAGACGCTCTTTCACGGAGTCAAGTGCCTTGTGCACCATGCCTTCCTCAAGTCCGATGCCCGCCATAGAGCACCATCCCTGCGATTCGATGAAGATCTGGCCTTCTTCGTTTTCGTGTGAACCGACCTTCCTTCCGAAGTAGTCGTATGCGCGGAGGTACCATTCTCCGTCCCATCCGTGCTTCTTGACGGCCTCTACCATGTCGTCGATGAACTTCTGTGCGCGCTCGGCCTCTCCGGTCTTTCCGAGATGGCAGCAGAGTTCCACATAGTCACGGCCGCAGACGACGAATAGTCCTGCGATCATGAGGGATTCGGCCTTCGATCCTTCAGTCTTGTTTTCCGTGGTCTGGAAGGACTCGTTAGGATCCCATGAGAAACAGTTGAGGTTCAGACAGTCGTTCCAGTCCGCGCGGCCGATAAGAGGCAGCATGTGAGGACCGAGATTGTTGACGACGTGGTCGAAAGAGATGCGCAGGTGGTCGAAGAGACTGACCTCGGAGCCCGGTTCGTTATCGAACGGTACCATCTCGTCGAGGATGCTGAAATCGCCTGTTTCCTTTATATATGCCACGGTGCCGAATATCAGCCACATAGGGTCGTCGTTGAAACCTCCTCCGATATCGTTGTTTCCGCGTTTGGTCAGAGGCTGGTACTGGTGGTAGCATCCTCCGTCAGGGAACTGGGTCGAGGCGATGTCGATGATCCTTTCGCGGGCGCGCTCCGGTATCTGATGCACGAAGCCGACGAGGTCCTGGTTCGAGTCGCGGAAGCCCATTCCGCGGCCGATTCCGCTTTCGAAGAACGATGCCGAACGGGACATGTTGAAGGTCACCATGCACTGATACTGGTTCCATATGTTGACCATCCTGTCGAGTTTCTCCTCCGGACTCTTGACCGAATAGATCGAAAGGAGATTGCCCCAATAGGCCTTAAGTTGCGCGAAGGCGGCATCGACTTTTGCAGTGGTGTCGAAGGCTGCAATCATCTTGCGCGCCTTGTCTTTGTTTATTATCGGTGAACTTCCGCTGTGCTGGAGCCCAGGCTCTGCTTCGGCAGCAAATTTCTCTTCCTGCTCATTCTCGACATAGCCGAGAAGGAAGATGTAGTCCCGGCTTTCGCCAGGCTGAAGTTCGACTTCTATATAATGTGACGCGATCGGACTCCATCCGTGGGCCACGCTGTTGCCTGCTGCTCCGGCGAGTACATTCTGCGGGTCACGGAACTCGTTGTACAGACCGATGAAGGTCTCCCTGTCAGTGTCGAATCCGTCGACAGGCGCGTTCACGCTGTAGAACGCATAATGGTTGCGGCGCTCCTTGTATTCGGTCTTGTGATAAATGACAGAGCCGTCGATCTCGACCTCTCCTGTCGAGAAATTGCGCTGGAAGTTCTCCATGTCGGTGGCAGCATTCCAGAGGCACCATTCCGCGAATGAGAACAGTTTGATCTTCTTGACAGCAGAGCCGGTGTTGCGCAGGGTCATCTTCTGCACTTCTCCCCATACTCCCAGAGGGACGAAGAATAGTACGCTTGCCTCTATGCCGTCCTTCGCTCCCTTGATGCGGGTGTAACTCATTCCGTGGCGGCATTCGTAGAAATCAAGAGGGGTCTTGCATGGCTTCCATCCCGGCGACCATACGGTGCCGTTATCGTTGATATAGAAATATCTTCCGCCGTTGTCCATAGGGACATTGTTGTAGCGGTAGCGGGTGATTCTGCGGAACTTTGCGTCTTTGTAGAACGAATATCCTCCGGCGGTGTTTGAAATCAGGGAGAAGAAATCCTCGTTGCCGAGGTAGTTGATCCATGGCCACGGGGTCTTAGGGTCCGTGATCACATATTCGCGGTTGAGATCATCGAAGTGACCGAAGCGTCTGTCTTGCATTTCTGTTTAAATTAAGTAATTGACAAAATTCTATTCCGCTACAAGATACAGGACACGACTCGACCAGTCATCCTGCTTGTGATAGTCGACCTTATGCTTGACAGGAATTTCCAAGCCGTTCTCCATAAGGAACTTCCCGGTGAATGACAAACCCTCGTATGACAGGGGCTTGTTGTCAATCCTGTTAAGTTCACGGATCTTGTATCTCTTGTCCGGATCAAGTCCGGCCATCCTTACTCTTGGAAGATGATCGTCATAGAAGGTCTCGGTCTTCCACCAATAGAATACGGCTTCCGACTTCTCCGGAGACACATACATCATCGATGCCATATTGTGTCCGTCATACGGAGAAACCAGTCTGTAGATGTCTCCCAACTGCACCACAGGACGGATTTCCTTATATTCAGCGATAGCCTTGCGGCAGAGGTCCCTTTCTTCCTGGGTCATGTTGCGTGGCTGGATCTCCATTCCCAGACGGCCGCTCATGGCCACATCGATGCGGTATTTGAGCGACGTGGTGCGGAAGACAGTGTGGTTAGGAGTAGCGCTTATGTGGGATGCCATCGCGATTGCCGGGAAGAAGTATGAGGTTCCCCACTGCATGTAAATACGCTGGAGGGCATCTGTATTGTCGCTCACCCAGAATTCGTCGAACCAAGGAAGGACACCCCAGTTTGCACGTCCGCCGCCGGAAGCACAGGCCTGGATTGTCAGGTCGGGATATTTCGCACGGATACGGTCGCAGACCTTTGCAAAGCCGCGATGATATTCAATATACATATGACTCTGCTTGTCTTTCGAAAGATATTGTGAACCGTGGTTTGATATAGGCATGTTAGCATCCCATTTGATATAGTCTATCTTCGGATTCTCCGTCATCAGGTTGTCTACTATATCGAAGACAAAATCCTGTACTTCAGGGTTTCCAAGATCAAGTACCAGTTGTGTGCCGCCACGGCCGAGAACAGGCTCACGACCCGGAGACTTGAGGATCCATTCCGGATGCTCTTCATATAATTCGCTGACGCTGTTGGTCATCTCCGGCTCGATCCAGATACCGAATCTGATGCCATGCTTGTCTGCCTGCTCCACCAGCCAGCCTATTCCGTTCGGGAGCTTGTTCCTGTCCACCTTCCAGTCGCCTAAGGCGCAGTTGTCCGTAAGACGCGGATACTTTTCACCGAACCAGCCGTCATCCATGACAAAAAGTTCACCACCCATAGATGCAATATCCGCCATCATCTGATCCATGCCCGGCTCGTTGATGTTGAAGTATACGCCTTCCCAACTGTTGAGGAGGATCTTGCGAAGTCGGTCTCCATGTGCCAGTTTATGGTTTCTTCCCCACTTGTGGAAATTACGGCTCGCACCGCTAAGGCCTTCGTCTGAGAAAGTCAAGGCCAGTTCCGGAGTAATAAACACCTCCTTCGGTTCAAGAACATATGCAGAATTGTCAGGATTGATACCGGCAAAGAACTGATGGTAGTCTGTGTCACGGGTGTCGATGCGAAGTTCATAGTTTCCGCTATAGCAAAGAGCGGCTCCTATGACGCGGCCATGATTCTCCTGAGGTTTTCCGTCCAGAGAAAGCATGACTTCGGCATGGTCTGTATGAGAATTGCGGGCACCATCCTTATTCTTTATAGTCAACATCCCCCGATCCAACGGTTCTTGTGAAAGACGGCCTTCATTTGCCCATGTACCATGAAGATGGCTGACCCATACATCGCCGACACGGATCGGAAGACTTCCGGAATCAAAACGAGTAAGCACGACAGGTTTCTTCTCAAGATTAGCGATTTCGCTCCACGTCTCGATCATGTCTACATCCTGATAGGCCCTATAGCATACAGTCACATAGAAAGGATACACTTCATCCTTCATCACCACCTTGGTA
>CAZYCJ010000103.1:0-5922 GCA_964645495.1 uncultured Muribaculaceae bacterium | reverse complement strand
TTCCCCAGTAATTTGTAACGATGTTGTATTCTCCGGATTCGACAAACAGTTGTCTTACATACTTCTCAAGGATGAAACCAGAATACGTATCGTAGTCAGCAAAGACCTTGTCCTGCACATACTGCATATTCTGGATCTCTACCGCACTTCTGTATTTGTAGATGAAGCGAAACCAGAAATTCAGAAAATTATCGGATATGGAATACCTCACATTTCTGCTGTTTTCACCAGATAGATAAGGTCTCCTTTTCTGCACTATGTCATAATCCTTTTCAAGATTGTCAAGGAATCCACCCGGTTCGATTCCGGTGTAACTCTTAATTTCTCCACGTGCGGTATTACCTGTAGCAAGTGCGGCAAGTATCGAGAAGTAATTTCCGTAATCCTTGCCGAACTCATCAGTAAGCATCTCCTTTGCCTCATCAATGAAATACGAACCAAGGCTGATTGTTGACCTGATCATATCCTCTTTTGTGTAGGCTTCGCATATCATAAGCTGCTCTACGTATTTCGCGACACCGCCAGTAATCATATAAAGGCAAAGAAGGTCTTCATTTGTATAGTCCGGATTGAAATCCGCCAATATCTCCTTAAGAGTCGAGATACTGAACGGTCTTATCTTGAACCTTGCAGTCGCTCTTCCGTAAAGCGGCTCGTCTTTGTCATCAAAGATCTTACGCATCTTTGAGTAGATTGAGCCACATATGACAAGGTTTATTCTTCCTTCATACTTATTGCTGTCCCATACATCCTGTATCTCGGAGAAAAGTGACTCATTGGCATATTTCAGATTCTGAAACTCATCGAATACAAGAGTGAAGTTCTTTCTTTTGGAAATGGTCATCGCTACGCCAAAGAGCCTTGAAAATGAAGTGAACTCACCGATATCCTCGTGTAGTTCCTCACGGATGATTTCCGCGAACTCCTTGCATAACAGACTCTCGCTTTTCTTTCCAACGAAGAAATAGACAAACGGGATCTTCTGGAAGGCATTCTTGATCAGCGTGGTCTTTCCGATTCGTCTTCTACCAGTAATGATAGTCATCTGCGAGTGGTCGGCAGATCGTTTCTCAATCTGCATCAATGCCGATCTTTCGGCTTCTCTGTCGTAAAATTTCATCGTAATTCGTTATTAATGCAACACGCGTTACTGTAACCGCTGTTACAATACAATGCAAACATAGTAATAAATCTTGTTTTGTGCAATCATTCATATTCCGATTTCTATAATTACCGATGATTGCAGCGTCTATGCCTATATTGAACCTATATGCCTGAAAGGTACTAAAAATGTAGGAAGTCCGTTTTAAAGGTACTAAAAAAGTAGGAACTGAATATCAGGTAGTTATAACCCATTCCTGTAGAAATTTCTTTGTATTTGCTCGTATGACAGTGCGCAAAACCACTGAAGGTACTAAAAGTTTAGGAAGGTGCGTGTGAAAGGTACTATAAATGTAGGAAAAACCACATCTCATCCGCTTTCAATATCTTGTAGTTCAGTGGTTTGCGAAGGCCGAAACTCTTAGTACAATATAGATATCTATAGAGTAACTATATGTATTGCAATCGCGCACGCGCGAGGCCTCCCACAAGCGGAACTCCCAGAACTCTTAGAACTTAAAGTTTGGCAGCGAAAAGAAAAAGTTCAGGAGGGATTGCTGTACTTTTCTATGAATGTTCTCGCATCCGGACAGACCTTATCTACGTAATATTCAAGCATATTCTCTATCAGATCCACCATACTGACCTTACTGCCTCCTGGCTTCATTGACAGGTGAAATGACAGGGAGTAGAGTTTAGCCCACAAATGGGTCGGCAGCGGGATTGTAGTCCTATCGCCGGGAGGCGATGAGGTCTTTTCTTTCGCCGCCTTGCTCTGCTTCTTGAGGTTCTGTTTTGTCTGTTGTGGCGGCGCCGGTTCATCCTCAAGGCCGATACCTCCGAGTATCTCTCGGAATCTTTTTTCCTGATCGTTCATAGTCTGTAATTCATTTAGGTTTGTGTTCATCTGTTCTTACATTCCTGAGTGCATACATTCAAGCATTCATATACTCAAGCACAAAAGTAGTCATTTTTCTCACAATGCAATATATTTTATTTCATTTGTTACAAATTTATTACCATTGCACTGATTTTAGAGTCAGTCATTTTGGTATAAGCGGAAAAGCAAGATGTGGCTTTGGCAGCCAAAAGTGATTTACTCATCTTCTCAAAACGATATGAATGAGAACAGGAGCATACGGTATACAGTCAGACTGACCTCGAAGGAGGACATCGAGATGAAGTCCGCGATGGAGCTGGAAGGCTATAAAAGCGTAGCAAAATACATCCGTCACAGACTGCTTTCAAAGGATATCAGGAGACGTAATCTGCGGATAAGGGATGAGAATCTTGAGAAGAGATTCGCCTTGTTTGTGGCTGATATGAAGAAGATCGGCGTGAATTACAATCAGGTCGTGAAGTCTGTGAATATACTGATGAAGCAGCGTGAAACAAATGGAAGAGGGACATTTTCAAGACGAGCGATGATACAGAAATGCACCGAACTGGAGGCTCTGACAAAGACAATGATAGATGCGATGGAGAAGATGAGTCAGGAGATAAATGACAGCAACACTTAAATTTTACAGATATGCAGACAATTACATTATGCGGACATCTCACAGCAGATGCGGAGGTCAGGATGATTGGTGACACGGAAAGGATTTGCTTCACTGTTGCGGCAAACGGTGGAGGCAATGGAAACGATAGTACAACGTTCTATTCCTGTATGATGAGAATGACCAATGTTCTGAACTATCTCAAGAAAGGAGTGAGGGTCGTTCTTATCGGCGAACAGCGAGTAAAGGTTACGGAAAAGGAAGGCAGGACCTTCTTCAATCTGAATGTCTATGTGGACAGGCTGCAGCTGATGTCACCTGAGGGGATTTCCGACAACTGAAGCATTGATCTGTCATTGTTTGACAGGATCGCGGAAAATTTCATTGACAGTGATATAGACTGATATGGTGGTCAAGATAATGCCATCCGCTGCAGATGTGTTCAACGTAGTCGGATACAATGAAAAGAAGGTGGAGCAGGGTGCGGCTAAGGTGTGCTGCATATGCGGCACCGAGGAGGAAACTACGGAAAGTCTGCACGATGCTCTTGAAAGACTGGAAAAGGCAAACATAAGGACAAGAAAGCCATCGTTCCATATGGCGATAAATCCCGGCCCGGAGGATAATATGGACGAGGAACAGGTCAAGGCATTTGCAAAGGAACTTATGAAGCGGCTTGGATATGGCAATCAGCCGTATGCCTTGTATCAGCATTATGATACGGACAGGATACATTATCATATCGTGTCATTCCGGACGGATCACGAAGGAAAGAAGATCGATGACAGGTTTGAGAAGAAAAGATGCCATCAGATAATGAAGGAACTTTCCGAAAAGTATGGATACAAAGTCGAGACCGGTCTTCGTGAGGCGATGAAGCCTGATATATGGTTTGATCCGAAGAAAGGCAATGTGAAGGCCCAGATACAGTCGGTGTTCGACTATGTGAATACATTCCAGTTCGGAACGGAAGATCAGTTCATCAATCTGATGAAGTCCTTGGGAGTAGATGTCGTCATCAGCAGTTCATGGCGAGGTAAGATGAACCTTACGTTCTATGGGCTAGACTGGAACGGCGAGAGATGTACATCGGCGGTGCGTGGCTCAAATATTAAAGGAACTTCATACGATGAGGTGTTTGCCCGTACCGAAACAAAGGACAGGAATCTTGCCAGACAGACTGCTCAGGATGTGGAAAAGACCCTTAAAAGTCTGCTTCCGTATGCTCAATCGGAGCGTCATCTGTATTATATGCTGAA
Organism: uncultured Muribaculaceae bacterium; assembly: GCA_964645495.1. Lineage (GTDB taxonomy): Bacteria > Bacteroidota > Bacteroidia > Bacteroidales > UBA932 > Cryptobacteroides. The sequence continues at coordinate 2,063 of CAZYCJ010000103.1, read as the reverse complement.
GAAGCGAGGAATACTGATGTTTACGGAAAAGAACGGCTACGGAGGTATATATGATGTCTCCTTTGCAGACCTTAAATCCCGGTGCTGCATCTGGGGCAAGGAATACACCTCAGAGAATCTTGCGGAACTTCTCGAGAAGACCAGGCAGGAAAAAGGCTGGAAACCGGAGTCGGAGAAGCGGTATGTCAGTCAGTCGCGATCAAGCATCGGCTCAGTCCTGGGGCTTGCCGGGTCGGCATTGAAGGAAGGCAACAGAAAGAATGAGGACAACGAATATGACAGACGCTTCAGGAAACTTCTTGAGGAAGAGGAAAAGGGATTGTCAATGAAGATGTAGGTATGGATACTCAACAGAAACCCAATTATGATATGATGATAGTCGCATCGGTAGCATTGCTGGCTGTCATTGTCCTTTATAATGCCAGCCCTTTATGGGAATCCTTCGGTATGCAAGGAGTCATATGGGACACATATATCAGATTCTTCAGCAAGGTGTTCACTGACAAGGGTGCTATACTGATAAACTTCGTATGCCTGCTGCTGACCTCACTCGCTCTGATGCTGCTAAACGGCATGCCGAAACATACCCCCTGGAGTACAATAACAGTTCTTCTGATGACCGGAGGAATAATGTTCCTGACCGGAAATATTGCCGGTCACGGAGTCCTCTATGTGCTTCTCACCCTGACAGGATACGGGATATACTGCCGAGGGTGCATCTTGCTGTCCAGACAGATTACAGAAGCTGGAGAAGGAGAGGATCTTGAAGACACATTCCTTCAATGTGAACGGAAGATCACAAACAAGTATAGTGTAAACATACCTACACGATACAGGTACAATGGCAAAATCCGACACGGATGGATAAACATACTTTCTTCCCAGCGTGGAATAATGGTCATCGGTATTCCCGGTTCAGGAAAGAGCCACAGCGTATATGGTCCTCTCTTCCAGCAGATGCCGCAGAAAGGTTATACGATGTTCGTTTACGACTACAAATTTCCGGAACTCACGACCATCGCGTATAATGAACTCCTTGACAATTACCATTGCTATCAGGTCAAGCCGAAGATGTATATCGTGAACTTTGATGATCCTGAACGGTCGCACAGATTCAATCCCATAAGTCCGGAGTACCTGACAAGGCCTGCCGACTGCAGCGATATTGCGGAACTCATAATGTACAATGCCTGTAAACTTGAAGGACACGATGACTTCTTTACGAAGTCGGCGATATGTTATGTGGATCTGCTGATATGGTTCCTGAAAATCTATGAGAATGGGAAGTATTGTACGTTTCCGCATATGGTGCAGCTTATGGCATACAACTATATCGATGTGTTCGAGGTGATCCAGAAATATTCTGACGAAATCCTGGAACTGCAGATCAAGATGGTAGCCTTTGTCGATGCCATCAGAGACAAGGCAAAAGACCAGTTGCAGGGACAGCTCGCCTCTGCCCGAATACCATTGGCCAAGTTCTGTGATCCCGGACTTGCGTGGATACTTACCGGAAACGACTTCAACCTGAAGATAAATGATCCTAAAGAACCTAAATTCGTGGCTGTGGGAAACAACCCGAAGATAAAGAACACATACGGAACAGCACTGGCTTTGCTGACATCGAGGATGTTTACGATTATCAACGAACCGGGCAATCTCCCTTGCGGCGTACTCATAGATGAATTCCCGACCATATATCTGAAGGATATCGATCAGCTTCAGAACACTGGCCGAAGTAATGGAATATCCGTCGTAATGGGAGCACAGGACAAATCGCAGATTATCCGTGACTACAAGACAGAAAACGCGGAAGTCCTCTTCAATACTGTCGGAAATATGTTCTCCGGAGCAGTCAAAGGCAGGACAGCAGAAGACCTCAGCAAGAGCTTTGGAACGGAGAAACGCCCGTATAAATCAGTACAGTCTGGTGATACAGGCCAGTCCGTATCCATCAGTTATCAGGATGAGGAGATAATGCCAAGAGCAAAGATCGAGGCCCTGTTACACGTGAGTTTTGCAATTATTTGTACAATTAACTCTCCAGCTCCGTTGTTTTCGGC
>CAZYCJ010000102.1:0-5985 GCA_964645495.1 uncultured Muribaculaceae bacterium | reverse complement strand
AAGATAGGCCCCGTTCTGGTGCTGTATCTGCTCGGAATAATCATCGGAAATATCGGTCTCATGCCCGGAGAACTTCCAGCCGTGCAGGAGATTCTGTCAAACGCGATGGTCCCTCTGGCCATCCCGCTCATGCTCTTCGGATGCTCGTTCAAGTTGGCCGGAACACGCTCTCAACTTCTTGCTCTTGTGACAGGAATGATATCTGTGGTGCTTGCAGTCATCATCGGTTTCCTACTGTTCGGCGACCATATCGCGGACAGCGCCAAGATCGGAGGAATGCTGACGGGAGTCTACACCGGCGGCACCATCAATCTTGCCGCACTCAAGACCATGCTCGGAGTCGATGAAGAGACCTACCTGCTGATCAATTCATATGACATTCTGGTAAGTTTCCTCTATCTCAGTTTCCTTCTGGCGATAGGTATCCGTCTGTTCCGGAAATTCCTCCCTGTCGAGACCGGAACCGGATGCAGCAAGGAGGACGAAGCGCAGATCCGGCAGGAGATCGACAAGACTGAAGCAAACCCTTACAAAGGCCTTTTCACCCGTCAGGGCATGGCCCAGGCAGCAAAACTTCTCGGACTTACTCTCGTCATCGTGGGAGTGTCGGCGGGTGTGGCACTGGTGCTTCCGGACGGCATGTTCATGACCATCTTCATTCTGTCGCTCACCACTCTCGGCATAGCATGCTCGTTCATCAGAAAGGTGCGTGAGATGAAATACAGTTATGATATAGGCATGTATTTCATCTATATATTCTGCATAGTCGTGGCATCGATGGCGGATCTGAGCAAACTGGACTTCAGCGGCGGTCTCTGGCTTATGGGCTATCTGCTCGTGGCGGTCTTCGGATCCCTCCTCCTCCAGATGATCTTTGCCAGGATCTTCAGGATCGATTCAGACATGATGGTCATCGCGTCGGTCACATACATAAATTCGCCGCCTTTCGTGCCTATGATGGCGGCGGCGATGAAGAACAAGGATGTGCTCATTCCGGGACTGACGATAGGAGTGCTCGGTTATGCCGTCGGCAACTACCTCGGCTTCCTGATGTCGCAGTTGCTTTCACTGCTATAGACAACTGACCGGCCAGAGAGGTGACGGATAAGTTTGGATTGCGTGGCCGCCCGTGGCCTCGTGAACTGGAGTGTATTGCTGTCAGTCGGTGACCCCGTCACGAAGGCCCGGGTTCTGATCCTGGACAGGCTGCGTGCCGCCGGAGTTGTCCACAATGGCAAGGTTGGTGTTCTTCTCGCTGGAAGTGAAACGCATCAGCCACCATCCGTCATCCGCCGTCATGTTGAAACGGAACGCCTCAGGCACATTGCTGTCTTCGCCACCATGAAATCTCACCAGCGGCTTGCCAAGACGCCTTGTGTCGCTGTTTGAGAAGCCTTCTCCCCAGAGTTCCACCCTACGCTGGAACCATATCTCATCCTCAAGAGACCTTCCTGACGATGCAGAAGAGTACGAAGGATCGCGGTAAGTTCTCACGAAATCTTCAAGCAAAGTCCTTGCAGCCGCTTCAGAGCCGCTTTTGGCCAGGCCCTCCGCCTGTATCAGCAGCATTTCTTCGACCCTCATGAAAGGCCAGTCCTCGTCATTGGAGGTCCCACCTACCGAATACATTCCGAACTTCACGTTGGTATACGGAAGGAAGGCCATCTTCACATTGTCGATGGTCAGAGGACCGACGGCATTTCCGCTGACTCCGTTCCATGTGACATTCTCAAGAAGGGGAGATCCCAGTTCCGTGTCCACCCACCATCCTTTTCTTACGTCAGTTGACGGTATCTTGTCATACAGGATGCTGTTTATGCATGAATATACCTGTGTTCCTGCCGAGTATCCGTCTCCTGAGAATGACCTGATCCATGCACTTGATGTGGCGTAAGGATTGAACATTGCTGCATCAGTCGTCATGTCGTAGCCCCATATCCAGTTATGCTCTGAAATATCCATGAAGGAAGGACGGGACACCTCGTCCAGAGAGGCGGGCAGGTAGCCTTCTGCAGCGAGGGCAGCATCTGCAGCAGCCTTCTCCCATTCCTGCATGTTGAGCCATGCCCTTGCCCTGAGGCCGTATGCGACCTGTCTGTCTATGCGTGCCTTGTCGGTGCGCACATATCCTTCCAGGTTTTCGATTGCATAGTCAAGATCTGAAATGATCAGTTCATAGACATCCTCCACGCTTGCGCGCGGATTGTCGGTGAAGTCAGTCGTTTCTTCCGTCACGAGAGGCACACATGGCAGATCCTGTGCTCCTGCCTTGTATCCGAACTGGAAATACGGGGCAAGGTTCAGATAAGCGAAGGCTCTGACAGCCCTGGCCTGTGCGAGTTTGTGAAGTATTCCGATGTCTTCCGTATCAGCCGGATATGATCTGATTATATCATTGGCTGCCGCGATGGCGTTGTATGGTGCGGCATAGCGTACGTACGGATTGGCATAGTCCGCATTGCGTGAAGTGAGGGCTCCGCAGGTTGAAAACCAGTTGTATCCGCTGTTTGCAAGCACCACGTCCGCTGCTTCGATGTCATTGGAAAAGGCCATCATGACGAAGCCGAAATCGTCCGGACGGCTTCCGCCGAAGACGCTGCCCGGAGCCCCGAGTTTTGTGAACATTCCGTTGAATGAGGCGTCGGCTCGCGATGGGACAAGGGCGTTTGTCTCCTTCAACTGGTCGGAAAGGATGGTGCCTCCTTGCGGCTCGAGTTCGTTCATCCTGCTGCATGCCGTGGCAAGAATGATGAACGTCAGTATATATGTCTTTTTCATGTCTTTGTCCGTTTTATGAGTCCTAGAATGTCAATGTCACTCCTGCGGTGACCGTGCGCATTGCGGAGTATGAACCGCTGCTGAGGCCCGAGCCGGATGTGAGGGAGCCCAGTCCCATCGAATATCGCGGATCCACACCCTTGCGGGCTGAGAATACCGCAAGATTGTCGCCGGCCACATATATTCTCAGACTTGAGATCTTCATAGGCCCGGTGAGTTTTTCAGGAAAGGTATATCCGAGCGTGATGTTGTTGATGCTCAAGTAGTCCGAACTGATGAGATAGTTGCTGACAGCAGTCTGTCCGACACTTGTATCTCCGTCCAGACGGGGGAAGGATGCCGACGGATTCTCCTCTGTCCACGACTTCAATGCATCCTTGTGCCATGCAGTGCCGGCACTCGATGAGGTATGCATGAGAGCCTGGTAGGTGCCGTCGTAGTACCGGCCTCCGAGTTGGAATGAGAACTGTGCGGAGAAGTCTATTCCATAAGCCTTGAGCGATGTCCCGAATCCGCCGTAAAGTTTCGGCATCACCGAGCCGAGTTCATATTGTGAAGCCTCTGAAAACACTTCCGTCAGTTCGGATTCTCCGGTCCAGTTGCCGTCCTTGTCCATGACCTTGCGGTACCACTGAGCCTTTCCGTTGTCCTGATTGACTCCTGCCCACTTCCTCATGTAGGCTTCATACAATGATCCTCCCACCTTATATATATAGTTGCTGCCCTTGATGCCTTCGTCCGCGACTGATGGGTCGAGGGCTGTGATCCGGTTCCTGTAGTGGCTCATGTTTAGGTTCCATGTCCACATGAGGTCGGTGCGGTTCATTATGATACCGTCAAGCGTGACCTCGAATCCGTTGTTGACGATCGAGCCCACATTGACAGGGTAGTATCCTGTCGGATTGCCCGATGACAGAGGAACATCCTTACTGTAGAGCAGGTCGACTGTCTTTCTGGAGAAGTATTCTACGCTACCTCCCACCAGTCCGCTCAGAAGGTCGAAGTCCACTCCGACATTGAAGGCATGCGATGACTCCCATGTCAGGGCATCGTTGCCTTTGTAGGCAAGGGTGGTGGAGTATTCTCCTGTCTTTTCATTGTAGGAGTGTGTGTAGTTGTCCGCGTACGGATAATATTTCCTTGCGTAGTTGGAGTCAGGATAGAGGTTGTCGTTTCCCTGCACTCCGTAACTGGCTTTCAGTTTGAGCATGTCCACCCACCATGCACTTTCCATGAAGGTCTCGGAACTTATCAGCCATGCTGCACCGATGCTGCCGAAATTGCCCCATCTGTGTCCCGGAGCGAACCTTGAAGATCCGTCGCGGCGGTAGGATCCGCTGACGAAATATTTGTTGTCATATTCATACTGGACCCTGGTGAGGAACCCCTGAGTTATATAGTCCGCCGTGTATGAGGAGGTCTGTTTCGAACTCGTGCCGTCCGCATTGCCCAGTTCTCCTATGTACGGGTCGAAGAGATGGTCGTTCTGACCTTCGAGGAACTGTGTCTTCAGGCTGTATATTTCATATCCGGAAAGCAAGGTGAGACTATGGAGACTTCCTCGGAAATCCGTCTTGTATTCGGAAAGGAACTGGCTGTTCACGGCGAATGATCTGCTGTGGCTCACATATGCAAGTCCGTCTGTGGCGGTCTGCGAACCGAACTGACTGTAGAGGGCATTGTATCGTGAATTGTCGTTGGTGAGCCCTACATTAGCCGTCATCGACATGCCTTCCAGAGGGGTGAGCGTCACGCCCCATTTTCCCGTGACCATGTCGGTGTAGTTCCTGCGCCTGTTGACCTCGTTGTCTCTGACTGCGTTTCCCACGAAGGACGGACGGGCGAAGTTGGTCTGATTGGCATCATATACCTTCATCCCGTTCTCCATCATGATCCGGCCGTCGGCATCCCTCACATATAGAGGATATATAGGACCCATCATGTTGGTCACATAGAATATGTTTGAAGAGGATCCGTAAGTGCTTGTATATGAGGCGCTCTCTGAGTCGGAATGGGCGTAGCTCATGCTTGTTGTCACCTTCATCCACGGCTTTGCCTGCCAGTCTACATTCATGCGGGCCGTATAGCGTCTGTAGTCCGAATTGCTGACGATGCCTCCGTCATTGAGGTAGCCGATGCTGCCGTAGTAGTTCAGCCTTTCCTTTGTCCCGCTGACGGAAAGGTTGTACTCCTGTCTGAACGAACTGTGGAATGCGGCATCATACCAGTTGTCCGGGATGTAGTAGTATTCGCCGTCCGAATAGCCTAAGGTCGCGTTCGGGTTCAACTTGAAATCCTCTCCGATGAATTTCTGGCCTGCGGGGACGGTGTAGACCTGATATCCAAGACCTCCGTTGTTCTGATTGAAGATGTTTGCATCAGCATAGGCATATCCTTCTGCCGGACTCTTTCCGGCATAGACCTGCGAATTGTACATCATCCTGTAGTGGGTTTCATAATACTGTGCAGGGTCACTGATGATGTCATATTGGGGTATCAGGCGGGAATTGGATCCCCATCTGGCGTCAAATCTTATGACCGCATCGGATGATGCTCCAGCCCTTTTTGTCGTGATGAGGACGACGCCGTTCGCACCTCTGGCTCCATAGATCGCTGATGCCGATGCGTCTTTCAGAATGGATATGGACTCTACGTCGTTGGGGTTTATGTCCGAGATGGATCCGTCATAGGGCATGCCGTCAACGATGTAGAGCGGGGCGTTGCTGGCGCTCATCGAACCCACGCCTCTGATCCTGATGGTGGCGCCTCCGGAGGCGGGATCGCCCGAGGGTGATATCACTTGCACGCCGGGGGTGGTACCGGCAAGAGAACTTGTGACATCAGTGGAAATTCGTGATTCGATGGTGTCGGAACTGATCATCGATGCAGATCCCGTGAATGAACTTTTTGTCGCCGTGCCATAGGCTATCACTATCGTTTCATCAATGAACTCAGTGTCAGGCTCAAGCGTTATATTCAGCGTCTTCCTTCCTTCGACCGCGATCTCACGTGTATTGTATCCGATTGATGAGAACACCAGGATACCGTCTTCGGGGATGGTGATGGTGTATTTGCCTTCGGCATCTGTGCTGACGCCGACCATCGTACCCTCCAGATGCACGGATGCGTATGGGACAGGCTTTCCATCTTCAGCGTCTGTCACCGATCCTGATACCGTGATGGGGATGTCCTGGGCATGGGCGGCAA
>CAZYCJ010000101.1:2504-6089 GCA_964645495.1 uncultured Muribaculaceae bacterium | reverse complement strand
TTCGTTGAAGGTCACAGGGAGGTCTTCAGCAGTGGAACCGCCTTCAAATCCGATCTCGCCTTCGTCTGTCCAGTTCTGGATCTCGCCTGATGCGATGAGGGTCAGTTCATCAGGAAGAACGCGGGCATTGATGGTGTACTGTCCGCCGGACTTGAGGGTCATCGCGGCAAGCGGCTGGGTGATGACCTTCTTGTTGGAAAGAGTCACGACGATGCTCATCGCATTTGAATGAGGGATGACTATGGCCTGCCAGGTCTTTCCGGCAACTGCCTCATATGCTGTAATCGGATCAGGAACCTCAGCAGTAAGGTTACCATCGAACTCGGTAAGGGTCATATTGACAAGATCGAGGCCTGTAGCCCTTGGAGTACCGTCTATGCCGATGCTCTCGATCTCGGCACCGGACTCATTGTCGACATTGACCACGAGTTTGGTCATCATATGCTTGAAGACCATGGTCACGGCATTCGAGGTGGGAAGAACGCCTGTCTTTGATGCCACCATGAAGTCAGCGACACCGATACCTTCCGACTGGTCATACTCTGTACAATACGATGTAGGCACCCCTGCAGCAGAGTACGGATAGTATGCATAGAAATCAGACTTGGTGTAGATGTCAGCGTACCAGTCGAGATCGCCCGAGAACACGTCCGAAGCAAAAGTAAGGCATGCGTTTTCCGCATATTTCTCGGTTGCGTTCTCTACCACCATGGTAAGACCGACCTTGTCGCCTTCCTCAAAGTTCACTTCAGTAGCCTTGGTAATGACAGGTTCCACCTGCACTCTTCCGGGAGCGACAACGGGCTCCGCATTCTTTTGACAGGCCGCCAATGTTGCGACGGCACATGCCATGATCATCAATTTTTTCATATTTTCAACAGTATTACTTAATATTTTTTCAATCAACTAGAATGCGTAGCCGACTTTCAGGGAAGCGGCAAAACGGTCCGCACCATCAATATACTTCAGTCCGAAACCGTGGAGCCAGTCGCCTGCTGCCTCGACATACATCCCCTTCGCAAAGTTGTACCTCAGCGACAGGCCTGCACCAAGCCGTGAGGCTGTACGATACTCCATCTGCCTGTCATACCAGTCCTGAAGCCTGTAAGGCTGAGTCTGGGTCTGCGACTGAGCCACTGTATCTTCCGTCTCATCCACATATCCTCTCGCATAATCAAGTCCTGCTCCAAGATCGAATCTTCCCAAATGCACGAGCACCTTCGCATCAGCACCCACATTCAGGACAGACTGCGACATCACATACGGATATATCTGGGAAGATTGTCCTCTGAAACCGTCGACGCTCAAACCAGCGTGGACATCCACCCTGGCAGACTCGAAATCATACTCTGGCGCGACTGACCACATTCCACGGGAAAAGATCCTGTTGGATCCGTGGTCCGTCACTGTGGTCACGCCGTTTTCCGTCACCTTTTCCAACACACTCTCATCCATGACCTGACGTTTCATGTCGAAAGACACCTTCAGGAGATGTGAAGAAGCATCCTCAACAAATCTATATGAAAGCCTCGCAGAAAACCTGTTTCCCGGATATCTGAACCAGATGTACTCCTTCTCACCGACAGTGCCGGATGTACGGAGATATTCCAGATCGACATAAAGCTCCTTGTACTGCATCTGGAGGGCGCCTCCATATGAGAGTTCGCTCACAGGAAACCCGTTCACTCCCGATTCGTTCAGATGGACTCCGCTTCCTGTCCACACCTGCTCCACACCATACATCAGACCCTTGTCAAAGAAGGCATGATATGAAGACTCCGCTGTACCGATCTGCTCGGCCCGGACGGTTTCCGACCTCTTGTTAAGAACCGCTGCCAGTCCGAAGGTCCAGTCCCCTAAAGAAGTTGTGAACCCCGGCATCACGCTAAGGTCAAGTTTCCAGTTGGAATGCCTGAGATCCTTACGCTTGGCAAGATTGGCCGAAAGGAAATCCACCTTCACTCCAAGAGAATACCGGTCATTGACACGGTATGCCACGCCTCCGTCAAAGGAATAAGTCTGAAGAGTCTTCCTGCCAGGAGTGAATTCCAGCACATCGACAGGGAAATATCCCGGCTCGATGAACATCGATCCGCACATGTCATACCCTTCTGTCTGGTCAAAGGCAAATGAACCTGCAAAGGAAATCTTTTCGAGATGCCTGATACTGCGTGTCACAGCACCTGCGCTCCACTGTTCGGAAGCCTGCCATGTGTCACGGAATCCGCCGCCGGCATATTCTCCATAGATTTCCGCATAGGAACGCGACAGACTGTCCTTCAGTATACCGGCCGCATTGCGCGAAGTGTTCCAAGGATTGCGTCTTTCCAGACTTTCGAAAGTCTGTGCAGAAAGGGCCGCACCACAGCATATCATGATGCAGGCAGCAAATATGATTGTGACCTTATTCATGCAATGACTGTGTTTCGCGTTCATAAAAATCGTTCAGAGAGTTGTTGGTGTCCGCCAGCACCTCATATCCCGAAGAAGCGCTCTGAGCCTCATCCGTCTTTCTCATCAGAGTGTGTCCGAGATAGGTGTCCGAAAGGGTCACATATCCCGCATCAAGGGACGGCATGAGCCTCTTAGTATTGGAGGTGGATGTGCCGTTGAACACCTCCACGGCATCGATGACCCACTCGAAAGGCACCTTCACCACATTGTCAACACTGCTTCCCGGTACCGGAATGATGGAATCCGCAAGACGGACATACTCCTCTATCGTAATATCTGCGGGACGGAAAAGCACCAGAGTAGGCGAATTAACCGAGAATGTATATGCATTGGCCTTTCCGGTCTTCACCACCACATCTATATATCTGTCCGTAGATATCATGTTGCCTGGAGCAGGATGATATGACGTATTCGGGAAATATGTGGTGTTGTAGCAGACGAAATATTCAGGTTTGTTGAGATTTACAGACAACGGGAACTGGGCAGCATGGTCAATTGCACCGTTGAGGCAGACCACGGCATCCTCGCCAGGCTGAAGAGGAAAATCATCTCCGTCACCAGGGAATTTCCAGACGGCCTGGATCAAAGGCAGGAAGTCAGGCAACACCGACAGTCCTGTCCCGGCATCAGTGGTGAGCCAAGGATTGGAAGCATTGGAATTGTTAGGCGACAGGGTTCCGAAGCATAGTCCGTCAAGATACTGCACCTTGTAGTCGTTGTTGTGAAGGATGAAGTATTTGTCATACTGATAGTTACCCTCCTGAGGAAGTCTCTTGCATCCTCCGCAGTAGATCTCCTTGACAACGATGGTTCCGGCCTTCGATATGGCCAGGGCAAGGGTCAGAATCTGGTCAGAACCTGAGACCACAACCTTGTCGGCAGCGGCATTGAAGACCTTGTCTTCGCTATGTCCGCTGAGATTTATCCTGTAGAGACCGTTAGGGACACTGAACCTCGCCTTGCCCGACTCATCGGTGAGTGAAGAATATCTTGTGCCTGTGTTTATCTCCTCGACAACGACTTCTGCACCACCTCTGTCAAGTCCTTCGGACGGCCAGTCCGCAGTAACCTCCAGGACATTCAATGTCGCCTGATATGGGTCTGAGACATTCATGTCCAGACAGGATGCTG
>CAZYCJ010000101.1:0-2404 GCA_964645495.1 uncultured Muribaculaceae bacterium | reverse complement strand
GACAACGACACATGGTCGCCTATTTCCTTCGTTATGCTGAGATTCGCCGACATATACGGTCCGTAACCGTCCTGGGCGAATGTATATATGTTGTTCGATTTGAGTATGAGGCTCGCGAATTCAGGATCGGCGGCCTCGGCATCCGTGAACGGCCGGACATTGCCGTCAAGATCCATATATGCTACCGGACGGACTGCAGTATATGAGTTTCCATCACTGATGTCGCCTCCTGTCGGGATGTTGTCGTTCTGACTGACGGTATACGCATAGTCACGGCCTTCATATTGCGACAGATTGCGGCTGCGACGCAGAAGGGACATCTCCAGACGGCAGGTGATGATCAGACGCACCTGCGGGATGTGGGTGATGGCCGTAAGGTTTGCATCGAGATTGTGCGTGATCTTTCCGTTGATGACGGCATTCGTGCTTCCGCCGTTGGCGTAGATTCCGACATACTGATATGAACGGTTCGCAAGGGTCGTATGCGACCATCCGTCCTGATAGTAATACGATAACTGGTCATTCAGATATCCCGTATATGCATATGATGCGTCGAGACGGAAGGTCGTACGGATCGGACGGATTTCGGGGAACTCGACCGTGAGTTCCGCTCCTGCCCTGCGGATGTCAGCACCATTGTTCTGCCGGGTCGACTTGGCGAAGGTGCGGTCGGTGACCTTGACATCCATAGGAGTCCAGTATTCCTCGTCTGTGCCACGTACATAAAGCAGGCCTGTCTGACTGTCAAGACGGATCTGCGGGTCGGAAGGCATCACAAATCCTTCGGGACGCTGCAGGATATCATATGAATACGGATCGTATACATTGAGGAAGTTGTACGGGTCGCGGGTCACATTGTAGAATCCAACTAGGGAGACTTTCGTCCCGAGGAATTCCGCATCTATTCCCAATTCCGAATTGCTGTTTCTCTGCCACCTGAGTTCCGGATTGTACCTGACCGTATATGGCTGGGTATAATACACATAACTCGACTGATCGCCGTATGAGAATGCGAAGGTGCGGATGTCACGGTATTCCTGTTTCGGATACAGTATATAATATGACGGGAGTTTTTCCGTGATGCCCCATCCTCCCCTGACAGCAAAGCCTTCGGCCAGTTGCCATTTCGCGTTGAATCTCGGAGAAAGGGTGGTCTTGCCCGTGTAGAGGGAGTTCCTGATGTAGACATTCTCCAGACGCAGTCCGGCTGTGAGTTCCAGTTTCGTCCCGCCCACAGGGAGAGTCAGATGCTCTTCGGCATAGACCGAAAGGTTGTGCATGAACGGATAATCCGTATACGGTCTCGGCCTGTAACCGTTTGCGGCGAGAGACGGATCCTCGTAGTATTCTCCCTGACCGACATTTCCGTTTGCCTTCCACTGCACTCCGGCCTTCAGGTTGCTCTTCACATCATCCCACCTCTTGTGCCAGCTGTACTTGAGAGAAGCGGCAAAATCCAGTTCCTTCGAATCGGTGATCTGATCGGAGAAATAGGTCAGAGGGAGTTGGTCGGCAAGGAAATACCCATCCTTCTCGGCATGGACTGCCGGCTGATGGGATGCTGATGTATTGAATTTGTGATAATGATACAGGTTGTCGTGAAGACTTACGGATGCGTCCAGTTTGAGGTTTGTGATCCAAGGCTTGTTCAGAAGCCATGTGAGGGATGTATTGCCGCGGAAGACATTGTCGCGGGCCTTCTCATATTCCCCGGTGAATGCGTCCGGATCGTCCTTCGAATTCATTCCACCGATATTTCCTGTGATTCCTGCCTCGAAACGGAGGACCTTTGCAAAGGTGTTGCTGTAGTTGAAAGTGATGCCGCTGCGGCTGTAGGATGAATATGGGGATACGAGTTTCTTCACCGCCCTCGCCCATTCGGCACTGACATTCAGCACTCCGTTATCTTTCTGCAGATCGATTCCTTTCGATGCAGACACCTGATAGGTGCGTGGGTTGACGGAGAAGGTCACATTGACCGGAGTACGGCCCTTACGGGTGTTTATCTTGACCATTCCACTGTTGAGGTCGCCGTATTCCGCAGAAGGGACTCCTGTGATGACCTCTATGGATTCGATATTCTCGACGGCCACGCTTCGTGTGTCCACTCCGCTCATTTCTCCGAAGGAGGCGTTGTTGCCTATACGGACACCATCCACCTCGACAGCCGTTCCGAAAGCCGCATTACCTGTGGTCGAGCCGCCTTCCCTCAATGAGAATGTATTTTCTGATGTAAGGTCCGGATTGACGGTCTTTCCTCCCGGGAGGAGGGCCGCCACGTCGGTCATATTAGATAACTGAAGATGGTTGAGGGCATCTCTTCCGAGACTGTGGGAGGTGCTCAGGCCGTCCTTCGCCTTCTGCGCGGTGACGACCACTTCGTCAAGAGCGAGGGAATTCTCAT
>CAZYCJ010000100.1:0-6372 GCA_964645495.1 uncultured Muribaculaceae bacterium | reverse complement strand
TTCAAGGACAATGGAAGCCGATTCATTGCCCACGCATATCCCGTTGAAACAGAAGAAGAAGTGAAAGAGATCGTCGCAGCCCTGAAGAAGGAATACTACGACGCCAGACACCATGTATACGCCTACCGCCTCGGATACAAAGGCGACAAGTTCCGTGCAAACGACGACGGAGAGCCATCCGGCTCGTCCGGACGTCCGGTACTGGGGCAGATAGACTCGAACGGCCTGAGCGACATCCTGGTTGTCGTGGTGAGGTATTTCGGAGGTATCAAACTCGGCATTCCGGGACTCATAAGGGCATACAAGACCTCCACGGCGGATGCCTTGCAGAATGCACAGATCGTGGAGAAGATAGCCTCGAAGATGTATCGGATCCGGTTCGGATACATGAGCATGAACAGCGTAATGAAAGTGTTCAAGGACATGGGACTTGAGCAGAAGAACCAGAAGTTCGACATGGAATGCAGTCTGGACACCAGCATACGTCTCTCGCTTGTGGACGTATTCCTGGAAAGGATGGGAGATGTAGAGGACTGCTACGTGGAAGAAATATAATCATTCAATATATGAGAAAAAGTTTGATTTCGATTTGGGATTTCAGTAAGGAGGAAATCCTGCATGTCCTGGGAACGGCCAAGGAGTTCGAACAGAACAAGGTCCAGAATTTCCTGGAGGGCAAGGTGATTGCCAGCCTTTTCTTCGAGCCTTCTACAAGGACAAGACTTAGTTTCGAGACAGCAGTAAACCGTCTCGGCGCAAAGGTCATCGGCTTCTCGGACGCCACCAACACCAGTCAGAGCAAGGGAGAGACCCTCAAGGACACCATCAAGATGGTCAATAACTATGTGGACATGATCATCATGCGCCACCCTCTGGAGGGAAGTTCGCGATATGCTTCAGAAGTAGCCACGGTCCCTGTCGTCAACGCCGGAGACGGAGCGAACCAGCACCCTTCACAGACCCTCCTGGATCTCTATTCCATTCTTCAGACTCAGGGAACACTGGAAGGTCTGACGATCAACATGGTTGGAGACCTGAAATATGGACGCACCACCCATTCTCTCCTTCAGGCGATGTCCCATTTCAACCCGAGATTCATCTTCACAGCTCCGAAAGAACTCGAAATGCCGCAGGAATACAAGGACTTCCTTGACAGCAAGGGCATCGAGTACATCGAGACCACATCTCTGGAAGAGCATCTCAACGACTGCGACATCCTCTACATGACCCGCGTCCAGCAGGAGAGGTTCACCGACCCTATGGAATACGAAAGAGTGAAGGACGTCTACACTCTCAACGCTTCCATGCTTTCAGGAGTCAAGGAGAACATGAAGATCCTCCACCCACTCCCACGCGTGACGGAGATCGCACAGGATGTGGACGACACACCGTATGCGTATTATTTCAAGCAGGCCGAGAACGGACTCTATGTCCGCATGGCCATCATCTCGTATTTACTCGGTTACCGTTAACAGATCCCTCGACTATGACAAGGAAAGAATTGGTAGTAAGCGCATTGGAAAATGGTACTGTACTGGACCATATACCCGCTGAAAACGTATACAAGGCACTGGATATCCTTAATCTGAAGGGTATAGGAAGCCAGATCACCATCGGCATCAACCTCGCCAGCAGACTCTACGGAAAGAAAGGCATCATAAAGATCGCCGACAAGTTCTTCGAGGACGACGAACTCAACAAACTCGCCCTCATCGCACCAAAAGCCACGATCAATGTCATCCGAGACTTCAAGGTTGTCGAGAAGAAGACCCTGGTCATGCCGAAAGAAGTGATAGGCATTGCAAAATGCCGCAACCCTAAGTGCGTCACCAACCATCAGCCTATAACAACCAGATTCACGACCGTGGAGAAAGATAACGAAATTTCACTTTTATGCCACTTTTGTGAAAAAATCACAAACACAAAGCATATTTTTTAAAATAAATCATTACCTTTATCCACAATATAGATTATAAATTTTAATCACAACAATAGCACATGAAAACAGTTCACAACTTCAATGCAGGCCCATGCGCCTTGCCACAGCAGGCTATCGACAAAGCCATTGACGCCCTAAAGGATTTCGCCGGAACAGGCATGCCGGTCATCTGCGTATCGCACAGAAGCAAGGAGTGGAGCGCTGTAATGGATGAATGCCGTGCCCTTTGGAAGGAACTCCTTAATATTCCCGACACACACGAGGTGCTCTTCCTCGGAGGCGGCGCGAGCCTCGGTTTCCTCTATGTAGCGATGAACCTTCTTGAAAACAAGGCAGGATACCTTGAGACAGGTGTCTGGGCAAAGAAGGCTCTCAAAGAGGCCAAGGGACTTGGAAACGCATATGCTGTAGCCTCTTCTGCAGATACTACATTCAATTATATTCCGAAGGACTACGAGATCCCTGCGGACCTCGACTACTTCCACATCACCACCAACAACACCATCTACGGTACTGAAATCCATGAGGACATCGACTGCCCAGTTCCTCTCGTGGCAGATATGTCATCAGACATCCTCAGCCGTCCTGTTGACGTGAGCAAATATGCTGTCATCTACGGTGGCGCACAGAAGAACGTAGGTCCTGCAGGCGTTACATTCGTGATCGTACGCAGGGATGTCCTCGGAAAGGTAAGCCGTTACATCCCTACCATGCTCGATTATCGCACACATATCGACGGTGGTTCAATGTTCAACACTCCTCCTGTATTCCCTATCTTCGTGATGAACGAGACTCTCAAATGGGTCAAGGATATGGGTGGCGTAGAGGCTATCTACAAGATCAACAAGGAGAAGGCCGCCATCCTTTACGACGAAATCGACCGCAACCCTCTCTTCGTCGGCACAGCCGCCAAGGAAGACCGTTCCATCATGAACGTATGTTTCGTGATGGCTCCGGGATATGAGGACCTTCAGGACGAATTCATGGCCTTCGCAAAAGAGCGTGGCATGGTCGGCATCAAGGGTCACAGGTCTGTGGGAGGTTTCCGCGCATCCATCTACAATGCATGCCCTGTGGAGAGCGTTCAGGCCCTCGTTGACTGCATGAAGGAATTCGAGGCATTGAAGAAATAACATTGAAAATGAAAGTATTAGTAGCAACAGAGAAGCCGTTTGCCGCTGCCGCCGTAAACGGAATAAGAGAAATAGTAGAAGGAGCAGGTCACGAACTTGCCCTCCTTGAGAAATATACAGAAAAGAAACAGTTGCTGACTGCAGTGGCAGATGCAGATGCCCTGATCGTACGCTCTGACAAGGTCACCGCAGATGTTGTGGAAGCAGGGAAGCAACTTAAGATTGTTGTCCGCGCAGGTGCAGGATACGACAATGTTGATCTCAAGGCATGTACCGAGCATCAGGTCGTGGTAGAAAACACCCCGGGACAGAACTCTAATGCAGTTGCTGAACTCGCCATCGGTCTTATGATCTATATGTCACGAAATCAGTTCACTCCAGGCACAGGATGCGAACTCAGCGGCAAGACCCTCGGTATCCAGGGTTTCGGAAACATCGGACAACTCGTAGCCAAGAAGGCTGTAGCCCTCGGAATGAATGTGCTCATCTTCACGAACGAGATCAAGGAAAAGCACAGCAGATGGAACACGACTTTCTCTCTCGAGAAACTTTACAGTACCTGTGACTTCATTTCTGTAAACATTCCTGCTACTCCTTTCACGAAGAACAGCGTGAATTACGAACTCATCTCAAAAATGCCGAAGGGAGGATGTATAATCAACACTGCCCGCAAAGAGATCATCTGCGAGGAAGGTCTTGAGAAAGCGCTTGCCGAAAGGCCTGACCTCAAGTATGCGACAGACATCGCACCTGTCGCATACGCAGAACTCAAGGAGAAGTTCGGCAAGCAGATCTATGCCACTCCTAAGAAACAGGGTGCAGAGACAGCCGAAGCCAACATCAATGCCGGTCTCGCCGCCGCAAATCAGATCGTGAACTATTTCGCAACAGGCTCTACTAAATTTCAGGTAAATAAATAGAAATGTCATCCTGAGCAAAGCGAAGGATCTTCACACAAGACACTATGGTAAAAGTTAAACCATTTGCGGCGGTACGCCCGCCGAAAGCATATGCAGAGGAAGTGGCTGCAAGGCCATATGACGTGCTCAATTCTGTTGAAGCCAAGGCTGAAGCAGGTGAAAAATCACTCCTGCACATCACAAAGCCAGAAATCGACTTCGATCCTATCATCGACGAACACACCCGGCCGGCATACGACAAGGCTGTCGAGAATTTCAAGGCATGGCAGGAGAAAGGATGGCTCGTACAGGATGAGAAGCCTTACTATTATGTCTATGCCCAGACTATGGAAGGCCGTACACAGTACGGACTCGTTGTCTGCGCACATACTGACGACTATGCGGAAGGAAAGATCAAGAAGCACGAACTCACCCGTAAGGATAAGGAAGAGGACCGTATGATCCATGTCCGCATCCAGGACGCGAACATCGAGCCGGTATTCTTCTCATATCCTGACAACGAGGAAGTGAATACCATCGTGGCGCGCTATACCGCACAGGAGCCTGAATATGATTTCGTGGCAGAGGACGGTTTCGGACATCATTTCTGGGTGATCAACGAGCAGGCCGACATCGACCGTATCACAGAGATATTCTCTGAGATCCCTGCGTTCTATGTTGCTGACGGTCACCATCGTACAGCAGCTGCCGCCCTTGTAGGAGCGGAGAAGCGCGGACAGAATCCGAATCATACAGGCGAGGAGGAGTACAACTGGTTCATGACAGTAGTCTTCCCTGACAGTCAGCTCAAGATCATTGATTACAACCGCGTCGTGAAGGATCTGAACGGTCTCACTGAGGAGCAGCTTCTCGCAGCCCTTGCAGAGGATTTCGATGTAAAGGAGGAAGGAACTGAAATCTACAAGCCTGGCAGACTCCATGAGTTCTCAATGTATCTCGGCGGCAAATGGTATTCGCTTGTCGCCAAGGAAGGACGTTATGATGACAACGATCCTATCGGTGTTCTTGATGTGACCATTCTTTCAAACCTTGTGCTTGACAAGATTCTGGGCATCAAGGATCTCCGCACATCAAAGCGTATAGATTTCGTGGGTGGTATCCGTGGTCTCGGAGAACTTTCGCGTCGCGTGGACAGCGGGGAGATGAAGGTTGCGTTCGCTCTTTACCCGGTATCCATGAAGCAACTTGTAGACATCGCGGATTCAGGTAACATCATGCCGCCTAAGACGACATGGTTCGAGCCGAAACTCCGAAGCGGTCTTGCGATTCATAAACTGAGTTAAGCGATATTTCCCCATAATCAGTCGGTCTGTCGGATAATTAGAAATAATACTTTTACAGATTCCGGGACTGGTCGACCCAGATGAGGGCACCCGTATCATAGCCACGGCTATCCGCCTCGTCAAGAATATCACCAAGAACCTCATCACTGACCTGCGGAGTACGTGCCAGAATCCATAGATACTTAGGACTCTTGCTGCCTACGAGAGCCACCTGATAGTTGTCATCCACCATCATGACATTATAGTCACTGTAAAAGAACAGAAAGAACGAGACCTCGAGATGGGCAGGATCCTTACCCGGATCGGGCTGCCTGGCCTTGCCGTTGGCGACCTTATACTTGCCGTCTTTCCACCCTGAATTTATGACATCTACCTTTCCGTCATCACGCAACTGGTACTCGGCAGTGACATTCTGCATATCGCGTTCGAAAGAATGGTCAAATCGGGCGATTTCATACCATGTTCCAAGGTATTTGGATAAGTCAAACTTTTCTATAGTGGAATTGTCATATGAAGAAGTTTGTGCTGACGACATAAAAGGGCAAAGACACATAGCGATAAGAATATAAATCAGACGTTTCATGATTGACGTATTTAGAGATTGTCGGCTTTCTTTTCCTTCTTGATTCTCGTATCGATAAGATAATCGAGAGAGTATCGGCCAGGGCCGGTAAGATACAGAATAAGGAAGGTTATCATGTAGATAAGTGCCAGTTCACCTTCAGGCATCATAGCATCATGGATATCAAAGAATGCCACTGCCATGGCAGCAATCATCGGTAGCACCATGATACGGACCAAAAGGCCCGAAATAAGGAAGAGAGAGCAGCAGAATTCACAGAAAATGGTGACCATCAAGGTCATGTAACTGCCGAATCCCAATACGCTCGGGTAGGTTTCAGAGAGATACTGGAAGTTCACCATCTTTTCAAGTCCATGCATAAATAAAAGGAATCCGAAGAAGATTCTGACCGTCAGAAGGAGCAGGGACACACCTTTGCCTCTGAGATACTGGGGAAAAAGAAAATTGTAAAACATAACCATTTGTTTTATTCGTTTCCCTCCCCATTTCAAATATTCAGCCAAACTGCAGCGTC